>CALFCG010000084.1 GCA_937951315.1 uncultured cyanobacterium | reverse complement strand
TGGGACTGATATTGTGGCGGGGCGCGGTCAAGTGAGTGCCGCGATCGTTGATCTGTCTCCCACCTCGACCGACCATACGTTGCCGGAGGTCTATCAAGAAAAGCTGGCAGCGCTTCCACCGGCTGACTTTTCCCAACCACGTGATTTGCCCGATTGGGGTGATATCTTTTCTGATTTCTGTCTCTTTATTCGTCCTAGGGGGGCGCTAGAAGACCAGCAGTTTATTGATCGGGTGGGTGCATTTTTAAAGGTGCATTGTGAAGGTGCGATCGCAACTCACTCCACGCCTGAAAACCGCGATACAATCCTAGCGGGGCAACAACAGTATTGCGAAAAACAACGGCGCAATGATAAGACCCGCCGCATCTTAGAGAACGCCTTCGGTCCCGAGTGGGCCGAGCGCTATATGACAACCGTATTATTTGACTTGCCTGATCGTTAGCTTTCTGGCTTCTGCTGAGCTGTCTAAATCATTGACTCAGGCTATTGGCTTTCATACCCGTTGGCTGCACTGTTAGTGTTTGCTGCTCGTCGTTCACTACGGGGGCAACGTCTAGATTCCCCTTGCTGCTGATGGTCGCCCGCAGGAGATAGGCTTGGGCTTGGGGCCACAGTTCCGCTGATGGCAGGGGCAACGGCTCAGACATCTTTGTGAGTGAGTTTGTTGGCTGTGGATTCCCCTGTGGAAATTCTGGTCGCTCTTGCCCATACGTTTCGTAGGCCAATCGATAATAGGTGCTCGCTCGAACTCTGTGGAACGCTTCTTGGGGCGTCCAGCTTAAGCCCGTCGTCCAGCGATCGCCGATGATCTCAAACTGCTGTAATGTCTCTGCATAATGCTGCTTCCGATGGGCCTCATCAGCGTAGTCATATCGCATCCTCAGATCGTCTGGATATTTTGCCAAGATACGCTGGTAGACCTCTTGTATCTCGGACCAAGTGATCACTTCTCGCGGAACATGATTGCCATGATGTTTTTTCTCTAGTTCACGAACAGCGACCAATAGGGTAATGCCCAGCCTGGGCTTATCCTCTGCCAGTGCATGATCACGGCTGGTTCTGGCGAAGGTAATCACCCGATCCCAACTCCCACCCCATTGGGGGTAGAGCGTCGATAAGCGAGAGGTTCTAAGGCCCAAATGATGAAGACTCGCAACCAGACCCTGTTGATAGTAGTGATCCATCTGGTTCTGAGATAGAGAGAGCCCTTTTGCAACCAAGAGCAACTGATTCCAGCTATTAGGATCACTGGGATTGAGCACCGTTGACTGCTCTAAATCTGTTTGACTTTGCTGAAGATATCGCCTGAATTTTAAGTCATTTGCCTGCCTACTGCTGCGGTGCTCCCAGGCATAGTTACGTTGGAGACTCCCGCGTATTAGCCAGGGAATATGAGAGTCAGGATAGTCTGCAATCCATTGATCGAGGACGGCTTTTTGGCGCTGGAACGCTTGGGTATCTGCAGAGGTGTGATGGTGATTCCTCTGAGGCCAGCGACCTAAGGTGGCATAGAGTTGGCTCAGATTACCTGAGATTCGTTCATCTTCATGTTCCTTGTCTAAGCTCTGCTGGACAAAGGTCTCAATCTTGGCAAAATTTTGCTGTTGGTATAGCACCGCAAACCACTGGTCTGCATCGGGGAGCTGCTGATATCGAGCGAGTACATCTGCTGAGAGGGTCTCGCCGTTGGCTTTTGTCTGAGCGGATGCCGTCGTGGAGAATGCATTGGCCCCTCGCTTCCATCGGGAGAGGTGGGCCGAGTAACAGCCACTGGACAGCAGGGCCAATAACGCTGCCAGCGCTAAGTATCTATGACGGTACATCCTCGGTCCTGTTGAAAAATCTGCAATGGGAGTCGTCCCTACTGTTAGGATGCCCAGAAGGAGCGAGATGCGATTGCTAAAGCTTGAGAATCGTGACCTTTTTCAACGCGTGTGGTGTTTCATCGGGCGGTTCCACTCTCGCTTTACCTCACACACATCTCAGGGAACAGGCGGGTAGCTGGGCTACACATTGCTATATAGACTGAGGATGGCTTCTATCCCTCATAACCTATGACCAATCGCCTTGCTGACTCTCAGAGCCTCTATCTCCGCAAACATGCAGAGAATCCCATCGACTGGTGGCCCTGGTGTGACGAAGCTTTGGCCACAGCTCAGCGTGACGATAAGCCCATCTTTCTCTCCATTGGCTACTCAAGCTGTCACTGGTGCACGGTCATGGAAGGCGAAGCCTTCTCCGATGATGAGATCGCAACCTATATGAACGCCAACTTTCTACCCATTAAAGTTGATCGAGAAGAGCGCCCCGACATCGACAGCATCTATATGCAAGCCGTCCAAGCGATGATAGGCCAGGGGGGCTGGCCGCTCAATATGTTTCTTGCCCCCGATGATCGGGTCCCTTTCTATGGCGGCACCTATTTCCCTGTTGAACCCCGCTATGGTCGACCGGGCTTTATTGAGGTTCTCACCGCGATTCGTAACTTCTACGATGCCGAAAAAGATAAGTTAGACAGCCAGAAGCAGGCGCTGTTTGATCATCTGCGCAGTATGACGGTCTTAGCCCCCTCCGATGGGCTCGATATTGCTCTGCTCCAGCAGGGTCTTGCCGCGAATACCGAGGTGGTGATTCGAGAGAGTCAGGGACCCAGCTTCCCCATGATTCCCTATGCGGCGGTGGCGCTGCAGGGCAGCCGATTTGAAGCGAATTCCCTGGCACTTTCTGCCTGTCAGCAACGGGGGCTTGACTTGGCTTTGGGCGGGATCTTTGACCATGTGGGCGGGGGGTGGCACCGCTATACCGTTGATCCCAACTGGACTGTGCCTCACTTCGAGAAAATGCTGTACGACAACGGTCAGGTTATGGAATATCTGGCCAATCTCTGGAGTGCTGGAGTACAGGACCCGGCCTTTGACCGCGCGATCTCGAAGACTGTTGAATGGCTGCATCGAGAGATGACGGCAGAAGCGGGTTATTTTTATGCGGCTCAAGATGCCGATAATTTTGCGCAACCCACCGATCTAGAGCCGGAGGAAGGGGATTTCTATGTGTGGCGCTATACCGCGCTAGAAGACCAACTCTCCGCTGACGAACTTGAACGATTGGGGGCCACCTTTGAGATTCAGCCCGCCGGAAATTTTGAGGGGCAAATTGTGCTCAAACGTCAGTCGCCGGGACCGTTTTCTGATGAAATCGAAGGTATCCTGACGCGTCTGTTTGCAGTTCGCTATGGCAGCCCCACTGTCGATCGATTCCCACCGGCTCAAAATAACGAAGAGGCCAAGACCCAGGACTGGCCAGGCCGCATTCCCCCGGTGACCGATACCAAGATGATTGTGGCCTGGAATAGCCTCATGATTTCTGGGTTGGCAAGGGCTGCGGCGGTCTTTGGGCAGGCTGAATATCTGGCTATGGCCACCACTGCCGCCAACTTTATCCTGCAGCACCAGCGCACCCCAGACGGATTGCAGCGTCTCAACTATGGTGGGACCGCTACGGTGGCGGCGCAGTCTGAGGATTATGCATTTTTGATCAAGGCGTTGCTCGATCTCCATCAGGCGAGCTTGGTGCTTGCCGTGGAGGCAGAACCTTGGCTAACGGCAGCGCATCAGCTTCAAATTGAATTTGATGAGCGTCTATGGGCCTTAGAAGGCGGGGGGTACTACAGTGCTGAAGCTGCCGATGATTTGCTGGTTCGGGAACGGAGTTGGTTGGATAATGCCACCCCTGCGGCCAATGGTGTTGCGATCGCAAACCTGATCCATCTCGCCCTACTTACCGAAGATCTCACCTATTTAGAGCGTGCAGAGCAAGCCCTCATGACCTTTGGTCAAATTATGCAACAATCTCCCACAGCCTGCCCCAGCCTTATCTCGGCTCTGGATCAATATGCGAACCATACGTTGATTCGCACCACGTCTGAGCAGTTCAAGACCCTTGCAGCCCATTCCCCGACCGCCGTTTTACAGACTATTGCTGATTTGCCCCCCAACGCTGTGGGACTTGTGTGTCAGGGCTTATCCTGTCAAGAACCGGCAGAGGACGCCACCCAGCTTCAAACGCAAATTACTCAGAGCCAGCAGCGAAGTCTTCTCCCTCAATAGTGCCGGATTGGAGAATCGCTTCCTCCAGGGGCGTCACCGCTTCTTCTTCCTCTGGCGTGCTTTGGACTACGAACGGAAGACTGGCTCCCTTAAGCCCTCGCCGGATCCGGTCAGGGGTTTCAGAGAAGAGAATAAACAGGGGATATCTTTTTTCAGCCCCCTCATTGAAAATATGTTGGAACCGGAGCGGCATTTCCCAGTTGTAGCCACGGCTAAGTAGCACTTGGGTTTGACGCCAGCGATTCAGCAAATCGGAAAAGTCTTCCCCCGGTCGATAGATAAATACAATAATCTCTACCCCAGTTTTGATTTTCCATTCCGGATCGCACATCAGCAAGGCTAGATCGCAGGGAAGTTGAATCAGTTCATAGGGGGAGTTGGCAAGATTTGTGCCGATCTGCTGCCGCACCTGAACCACCGGGAGAGGGATGGTGACAACACTATCTTTAGAGCGACGAATACTGGGGACTTTCTCAAAATAAGGGCGGTATTGTCGCAGCAGTCCGACCGCATTTTGATGGTTGCTATAAGTTGCCAGTAGCTCTTCGTAGTGGGTCTGATAAACAGGCATAATTATTTAGCAGGTATCTTTCTAGTAGTACCCATATTGGTTAGGTATTTTAACTCTCTTCGGCGATTCCCGCTCAAGAATTTCTGCCCTAGATCTTAGAAATTGCGCGGCAGTCTTTCAAATACCAGCGCCAAGGAATTTCGACCCCTTGCGATAGTCCAATACGTGTTGTTTGTACCAGGAAATCATGGGCTAGGGGCTTTCCCAAGGCCTTTTGGGTCCCTTCTTGTGATCTTGTAGTGGCCTTGGGGGAAGTGGTTTTGTTCGCCATCGCATCTTTAAAAGCAGGTGACCGATGTTCAAGCCACAGCGGCTGTCCTGGCTTGAGGGTTATCCCTGAAAGATCACGATTAATTTCAAGGACTCGGCAGAGCTTCCCGGGACCCGCCGCAATGCGATGGAGGGGTTGCTTGGTTTGTGCTTCGAGGCCCTGGGGCCAGTCCTCGAACTGTAGGGCCCTGATCAAAACGGCACTGGGAACTTGATCTTGATCGGTGACCACATTGAAGCAGTGATACATCCCATAGATCAGATAGACATAGGTTATTCCTGCCGGACCAAACATGACGGCATTCCGGGGCGTTCGGCGTCGATAGGCATGGCAAGCCGGATCTCCAGGGGCATAGGCTTCTGTTTCCACGATTAGTCCTCGCACCCGATCGCCATTGGGTAAGGCACGGACCAGGTGACACCCCACGAGGTCCGGCGCCACCTCTGGAGCTGGGCGAGATAGCCATGCAGCCTCAATGACCTCTGCAATGTGCGTCATGTTTATTTTGCGATACAACAGAAGAGTTGAGGGCAACCTGTTAAGAGGATTACGTTTTAGCCCTAGGGTTCTTATTCTCTGTAATATCAGCAATACCCACCCATTTCAATCAACCCCTCAAACGCTTTTTCCTATGGATTTCAAAACTGTTCTGCTTGGCCTAACGCCTTTCTTCATTACCCTTTGTTTGTTCTTTGGGACCAAGAACGGCTTTTATGACTCTGATGACTACCATGGCAATGGTTCTGCCCATTCGTCTCCCGATCTCTAATGGCTGCTGTGGATGAAGCGGCTCGCTTGCCCGGAATTCCTTCTCTAGAACCCTGTGTTCAGGCGCTCGGACTGCGGGTGATAGAGCGCCATATCTTTTTGTGTGCCGATCCCACAAAACCCAAGTGTTGTGATCAACAGGCCAGTTTAGAAGCCTGGGACTATCTGAAAAAACGCTTGAAAGAGCTAGGACTCGATCGACCCAGTGCTGAGCGTTCGAACTGTATTTTTCGGACGAAGGCGAATTGTCTGCGCGTCTGTCAGCGCGGCCCCATTATGGTGGTTTATCCTGACGGTGTTTGGTATCACTCTGTGATGCCGACGGTGATCGAACGCATCATCCAAGAGCATCTGCTGGGCAACCAGGTGGTGCAGGATTATGCATTTGTTAGTCAACCGCTTCCTGCGCTGGAAGGGGCTGAGTCTGCCAAAGACAATACAGAGCTAACCTCTGGTACCGTCGAGACTTGAATGGATGACCGTACTGCGTCAGCTTTTTAGGTTGAGAAAAAGCCGGTGAGTAGCAGTGGTAGCAGCAGCAAAATCCCAATAATCGCCACGACAGTGGCTGGATCAATGTTAATAATATTTTTTGCTAGTCTCTGATTGTTTTCAAACTCTTTAGGATCCGTGAGCCGACGTTGCCCCGTCTCTTTCGCCTTATTGCCCCTGGTATCATCCGACATCTCAGACCTCCAACAGTGACTATGCATAGCCTAGCAGCTTCTGCAGATTGTCGAATGCAACGTTATCAGCTCCGCTTGCCGTTGGATCATATGATTCTTGTTGTACCCCTGGGGAAGTGGATTGATGCCTAGTTGCCCCCGTTGTAATTGCCGGATCGAGCAGACCCAGACGGTTTGTCCACAATGTCGATCGGCTTTGACCGCCTATGGGCATCCCGGTATTCCACTTCATCGGGCGACGGAGGATTCTTTTCTCTGTCCAACCTGTGCCTATGAATTAGATGACACTTGTACTTTCCCTCAGCGGCCCTATGCGGAGACCTGCACCCTGTATAGAGATGTTCGAGCGCCTAAGCAGTCGTCTCAGAGACAAGTTTCGAGAGGGATGTCTGCTGATTTGCGATCGCAACTCTGGTGGTTAGGTCTTCTCTGCATTTTTGGTGTGGCTGTTCTGCTGGCTCTTTAAAGGCTAGGCGTTGAGCCGAACATCATGATTTAGGAGCAGAAAAAGTCTGAGGCTCAAGTTCAGCCGCATCAATGAGCACACTATCATCATCCAAAGCAATCGCCTCTTCTTGGTAGACAATCAAATCGAACCAGAAGGTTGTTCCTACACCTACTTCGCTAATTAGGTGCATCTTAGAGTGATGCTTATCAATAATATTGTTCACAATGGAGAGACCGAGCCCCGTTCCCTCTAGGGTGTGGACCCGATTCTCGACCCGATAAAACCGATCAAAAATGGCTGGTTGGTCCTCGGGTGCAATCCCAATCCCCGTGTCTGAGACTTCAATCCGGACTTGAGTTGGAGTTGCATCCAACTCACAGTCCTCCAGTTGATAGGCGCGTACCGCAACTTTTCCACCATTGGGAGAGAATTTCAGCGCATTCCCTAACAAATTCGTGAGGACTTGCAGCATCAGGTCGTAATTTCCCCAGACGGGTGGTAAATCGGCCTCGATTTCTTGGACCATCTCAATACCCTGATCTCGGGCATTCAGTTGGCACGTTCTCAGCGTCTGCTCAATGGGTTGAGTAATATCTACGCCCTCGAAACGATATTGTTTCCCTGACTCAAGACGGGATAGGTCAAGAACATCATTGACCAGACGAGTGAGGCGATCGGTTTCGTGGTTGGCGGTTTCTAGAAACTCTCGCTTATCCGTGTCGCTCAGATCTTCCCCATATTCATAGAGGGTCTCAATAAAGGATTTGATGTTAAAGAGGGGCGTCCTGAGTTCGTGGGAAATATTGCTGATAAATTGGCTCTTCGCCTCATTCAGCTCGACTTCTCGCGTAATATCCTGAACCGTCATGGCAATGCCCTTGACCTTCTCACGGGTCTGGTCGAGCACGGTGGTGAGTAGAATCCGAACTGTCTTTTCCGCCGGTTCATAGAGAGCAATCCTGAATTCTCCACTCTCACAGTCGCCCTGCGCACTTTGATACAGGGGGCGGGTCAGCTCCATTTGGACGGGTTCCGGCAAGTGATGCAGAATATTTTGGCCCAGAACTTGTTGATCGGCCCAGCCAAAGAGCCGCCGTGAGGTCGGGTTCGCGAGAATCACCTCCATATCCGTATCTAAGAGGACGGCACCATCGGCAATGGTCGACATCAGGGTCTCAAGCTTTGCCTTTTGAGCCGTCAGTTCTTCGATGTTTTGCTCATCGTATTTCGCAAGGCGTTCCGCCATTTCATTAAAGCTGGAAATGAGTTCGCCCAGCTCGCCACCGAAGGGAAGATCGACTCGCTGTTTGAAGTTTCCGGAGGCAATGTTTTTGACCCCTACCGCGAGTTCTTTAATCGGCTGCGTAATAATGAGCGCATTGGAAACGGCACCTAAAATGACCATCACCCAAATTGCAATGAAGACGGCGATGGTGACATCACGGGTGAGGCGGGAGGAGGTAATGACAGCAGGGTTGGGATTGATGCCGATGGCCAACACCCCGAGATCAACGTCTCCCTGAGAGAGGGGGACAAAAACATCGGCCACTTCGCCATTGGGGGTTAAGTGCTGGCGCACCATAATGGTGTTCGAGCCAGGGGCAAAGTTTTCGGGGAGCTGAATGCGCTGTCTGAGGGTGAGGGAATTGTCTGCTTGGGCTTCAGAAAAAGGAATGCCGTAATAGATCCGCCCGTCAGCATCTGCATAAAGCATGTAGCGAATGCTGGACGTGCGGCTGTAAAATTTGCGAGAAAACTGGGCCAGTTCGGAATAGTTCTCGTCCGCGACGAGGGGGGTGACGTTTGCCGCGAGGAGAACCCCTAAATCTTGACCGTATCTTGTATCTTGCAAGCGGGCATCGATTTGAATGCTATTGACAGCCCAGAAAATCAGCGCACTCATGAGGCAGGAAACCACCAGCGTTGCGGCGGCCATGAGGCGGGTTTGGATATTAGATTCTGACCACCACCCCACAATGACGGCTTTGATTGGGCTGAAGAACTTTATCAAGGGACTGCTGCCTAGTATTTAACGTGCAACTCACTCAGTCTTTGACCTAGTGTCAAGGATACAAGGGATTTGAGAATTGCGCCTAGCGGCCATCAAGTCTCCCTCTATTGTTGCATGAACTAAATTTCGAGGCGTTGGAGCCGGCCAAGCTGCTTTCGTGTTGCAAGTGAGTCCACCGTAGCAGGAGATCTCGCTTTAGCGAAGTAGAGTATAGGCGAGACAACTGCGAAAGCCTTTGGTGACGCCCCGGTAAAATGCCCGTGCTCGCTGTTGCCGGGTTCCGTGGGAATTCGGGTGGAATTTATTCTGGCCACTCAAGTAGGACTGAGAGTAGCCTTCTTGTACATCATTGGGATCCAATATTCTGCGTCGCTGGGCATCCTGTGTGTAAACTCCGGCGAAGCAGTCTGCCTGGAGTTCTTCTTGGACAAGGTACCGATGGAGGCGGCTTAAGCCCAGTTGATTTTGGACCGCATGACCATATTCGTGCGCCAAAATTGTGATGGCGGCAAAGTCCCCAGCTTGAACATTGGCCTGCTGTAGCAACGGAATGTTGACATAAATACTGTGGTTGCGGAGGCAGTAGATGGCATTAAACTTGTTCGCCAGACCACAGGGCGTTTCCGCAATCGTTTGATATTCATAGGCCACAGGCCTCCGCCAAGGACGGCCTATGCCCCGAAAGGTTCTAGCCCAAAACCGACTAATATCTGTATTTGCGAAATGCACCTTACGCTGGAGGGTCTGGCCGGAGGTCGGAGACGCTCCTATTAAGAGCGCTAAGCCGACTGTAACTACTCCCTGAAAAATCAGACGTCGTGCAGAAGCCATGGTTAATATCTAAAAAATTTAGCTAGGAAACCATCGAAAAGGTGGAGGACCATCAGTGCTTACAATGACGGTCGTTTCGATCTTGACCGCAATCGAATATTAACGCATTGTCGTCAAACCTGTCTGTTTGATAGCGCCCTTTTGGGCTCCCTTCGAGTCGTTTCCCACTTTTTCTGAAGGAATCTGCAGATTTCTCGAAAAAGTTAGCGAATACAGGCGTTGATCAGGTCGTCTGCGCCACCGCCCACTGGATAGATATTGCAATTGAGAGTGTGAGCCAGTTGTTCAACGGTGGTGTCATCTAAAAATTCCTGGGTGCCGTATCTGAGCATCAGCTGTGGCAGCAGTAGACCGTCCCCTAAGTCTTTCCCCTGCAGAGCATTGAGAATGTCTTCCCCGGTGAGGAGTCCGGTGACGGTTATGGTCTGTCCCCAGTACTGGCTGGCGAGGGCTGCCATTGTGATGTCTAGCCCTTGGACTTGGTTGAGACGTTCGACAATGGGTTGAAAAGCCTGGGCGACAGTGTTGCCGACCACCCATATATAGCGTCGAGGGGCCTGGACATGGGAAGGCAAGGCCACGGCTGCTTTTTGAAATTGTTCAAGAAAGAGCCTGATGGAGCCGACGCCATTATCAATTTGGGCATAGTTTTCGTAATGTGAGGCTGGGGGAATAGATTGCCCTGCAATTAAGAACCATTCGTCGGCTAACCAAGCAAAAGTCGAGCCTAGCTCCTGCTGAAATTGGGTCTGTAGAGCTTGAACTTGATCAATGACCTGGGTTGCGATCTCATCCCCCACAGGTGTTAACTCTTCTAGATTAGGGCGAAATCGTGTGAGTCCCACTGGCACCACAGCGACCGATGCGACGGTGGGCACCTCTCCACTATGGAACTGTGCGAGATCCCTTAACGTCCGTTCAAGATGAGGGCCATCATTGATGCCGGGACAAAGGACTACCTGAGCATGGACCTGTAATCGTCGGTCCTGAAACCAGCGCAGTTGATCCAAAATCTGCCCAGCCCGTTCATTCTTGAGCAGCTGCTGGCGCACCTCCGCTTCCGTTGCATGTACTGAGACATAGAGTGGAGAGAGACGCATTGCTTCAATCCGATTCCATTCGCGGGCGGAAAGATTGGTAAGCGTCAGATAGCTGCCGTAGAGAAAGCTAAGACGATAGTCGTCATCTTTGAAATAGAGGCTCTGGCGACGGCCAGGGGGTTGCTGATCAATAAAGCAAAAAGGGCAGTGATTATTACATTGAATCAAGCCGTCGAAGAGGGCGGTCTCGAACTCTAGACCTAAATCTGCATCAAAGTCTTTCTCCAATTCGACCTGATGGGGCTTGTTCTGGGCATCCAATACATCTAAGGTCAGGAACTCATCTGCACAGAGAAACCGATAGTCGATCAGATCGCGGGGGCGTTGGTCGTTGATGGCGAGGATGCGATCGCCTGCTTCAAACCCCAGCTCAGCAGCAATAGAATCGGGCAAGACACGGGTAATCAAGGCAGGTTGAACTGAACAGTCGCTCATGGGGAAATCGTCAATATCCTTGGCCCTTGCATCTTAACTTTACTGTTGCTTCATCGCTCTGTTCAGACCCTTGCTAAGCTCATGGAGAGGTGTATTTGCGTGTTTGAATTGGAACGCTCTCAACTTGGCAAATAGTGAAAGAAATGGGACTGTCAATAACCATCACAACCGTGTTTGCTTACCTTATTGTGCTTGCCTACTTTGTTGTGGAGCGTGCGCTCAGAAAAGGAGAGAGGGCCCTCAGCTTTCAACCCGAGCGTCGAGATCAAGGCAGCTCATACCTCCTCTTGGGTGTGGGTTTGTTAACGCTGTTCCTTCTCGTCCTTGCACCTATGGGCAATTTCTTTGGCATCGGGTACATGCATCACTCTTTTGGGGCTTGGCTCGGTGTTCTCATGATGCTGATTGGACTGGTGCTGCGCTATGAAGCCGCTCATACCCTGGGTGAGTTTTATACCCGAACATTGCAAGTTTTTGAGGGACATCAAATTGTCGAGCAGGGGCTTTACCGCGTCATTCGTCATCCGGGTTATTTAGGGCTATCTGTGATGGAGATTGGCGCTGGCTTAGCGGTAAATAACTGGATTCTCCTCGTTGTGATCTCCTTTACAGGTTTGATCTCAAGGCTCTATCGCATTCGCGTTGAAGAAAGGATGCTCGAAAGTCGGTTTGGAGAGCATTACAGAATTTACGTACAGAAAACGTGGCGGTTGCTTCCATTCTTCTATTGAGTTTGTTGCTTGCCGGTGGGTGGGTTTGACGCATCCTGTCAATGCTGATGGCCCTTCTGCTCTAGTCCCCACTTAATGCATAACCCAGGCTAGAAAAGACTTAAGAGAGTCTTCAACAATGCTCTGGGGGCAGCATCGAGCATGATACGTTAATATAACGACACATCATCGGTTTTGCCTGTGATTGCCCCGCTGTTTGAATCGCTATCTATGCAAGGTGTTAAACCGACCGAACCGCTTTTACAGTCAACGTTAGACCAACCTTTAAATGATCTTTCAATCAGCCGCCTACACTGGTGGCTTTTTGGTGCCTCTGTATTGTTAGTAACGCTACCTGTCTTTGTTCAAGCCCCCTTGGTACGGCAATGGCCGACCTTTAGTCTGCTGCTTTCTTGTGGATGGGTGGGGATCGGTGGCTATCTCCGAATTCAGCCCCGCTTTCAAGTCTGGGGCGATTTACTCATTGGCTTTACCCTGGCTTGGTTCGCCGGATCAATCTACTGGGGCTGGTTTCGGTGGGAACCCCTTTTGCATATTCCTTTAGAAGCGATTGCCCTGCCCTTCGCAATTTGGGCCTGGAGAGCCGCTTGGTGCAGAGTCGGTATGGCTTTCTACCTCGGGTCTCTTTTGGGGACTGCGATTACCGATTTATATTTCTATCTTGTTGATCTCATCCCTTTTTGGCGTAGCCTCCTCCTCGTCGATCAGTCCCAAGCCTTTGCGATTCTTCAAGAAGCGCTGTTCAAGGTCCAGACACCGTGGGGAACAAGTTGGGCAACAGCGTTGATTGTTGCGCTGTGTGTGATTGGAGTGGTCCCATTGCTGCCAGGGGATAGCAAGATGGATAATCGCTTGTATCGCTGGGTTTTTTCTGGAGCCGTGTTGGGAACGTTGATGGTGGATAGCTTATTTCTGCTCGTCGCAACACAGTTTTAATGGTGCAGCCTTCGAAACAGCATCTTCGACGGCAGTTTTTGCAGCAGAGGCAGTCACTCTCCCCACCGGACTGGCACCAGAAGAGTCAACATATTGTTGAGCATCTGCGTCAAACAAAGTGGTTTCAACAGGCCCACACCATCTTTGCCTATCAGAGCTTTCGGCAAGAACCATCGCTACAATCTTTGTTTGATCAAGACCATCGATGGGGCCTACCGCGCTGTGTCGGTTCAGACCTTGTTTGGCATCACTGGCAACCCCTAGAACCTGAACAACTTCAGCAGGGAAAATATGGCATCACAGAGCCCAAGGCTACTCTACCGATTCTTTCGCTGACTGCCGCTGACTTGATTCTGGTTCCAGCTTTGGCCTGTGATGCCCAGGGATTTCGGCTGGGGTATGGTGGTGGTTACTATGACCGCCTGTTAAGTCAGAGGTCTTGTGTCAAGACCATTGGTATCGTCTTCCGTGAGATGGATTTCCAGGCATTGCCCCTTGAGCATTGGGACCAGCCCCTCAAGGCGGTCTGTACCGAGGCCGGATTCAGACAACCTGATGGAAAAATTTGAAGGTTGTCCATTGATCGATATCTAAAGCCCACCCCGCATCGGCTTCAATTTCAGCTGCTGCAGCGGTCTCAGCACTCATGGCACTCAAGTCTTGGAGCAGCTGATGTGTGACCCCTAATAATTCAGAGAAAGTCACGACTTCACCGGCCGCATCCTGTCCAACCTGTTCTTGAAGATGTGTCAGCGTTTCGGTTAACGGTTGGCGACTGACGATGATATAGGTTGTACAGAAGCCCGCAGGGCCATGCAGTTTCCATTTGCTATCCTCTGGTGGAACCACGAGACTCGTTCCAGGGGCAATACGGTCGGCAATGACCTCGGCTTGATCGGCTTGGGAGTAGCAGGTAATGGGCTGTGTTCCGTTTACCCCCAACAGGAGCCAGTACAAAGGCCGATCACTATAGTTCTTGATTTGATAGCGGATTTGACTGCCCGCTGCGAGGGAAACAACCGGCTCTGGCGGGGCTGTGTTCGCCAGCCCAGAAGCGCTCCAGGGTGCGCGAGGGGTGTATTGAGAAACCAGGGATTTGGGCTTGGTCTCTTCTACTATTTCTAGAGTTGCGATCGCACCGACCCTCGACGCCGCTGCATTCACCGTTAGTTCGAGCAACTTTGACGCGAGCACTGTATTTAACAAGGGGCGTAAACGACGAACTGCTGTTTTAATGGCTTCACCCGGCTCACCTGAGCTGCCCGGAAGTGGTGTGCCTCCTAGTAAACATAGGCCGTAGCTTGGAATCTTCTTCTCCGTTGTTTCCGCATTATCCTCAACGATGCTAGACAGCTCTGTTGTTTTCGTGAATAAATAATCAGCGGGTTGAGCGCTCGTCGTCACGGGATTCATATGATCCACATCAGAAAAGGCACTTGTGGCATCAACCCGCTCGACTCGATCGAGTGCTGTGCCTAAAGCGACATTGAGATCAATCGTGGCTGGTAAGACGCGAATCGCTTCTTGAATGAGCTGTCCGGGTTGCAATGGAGCGGCGTTTGTCTCTCCCGCCAGCTCCGCAGTTCCTATAAAACCGGATCTAGATGTGAGATATATTCGCCGTTGTTTCGGGAGCTGCCATTCTGGAGCTGATGTTGCTTCTGCCTTTGGAGAACGGGGTAATACGCGAAAACAGGTTTGGGGTTCATATTGCTCAAGCACATGGGGACTGATGCCCCCTAGCCAAACCGTATTCTCCGGGTCCATAACCACCCCATCGGCGGTCGGTTCTTGGGGAGCGCCATAGATGAGTGACTGTTTCTTGCGAGACGTCGTAAGCTGCGGGACTTGAATCTCCCCCATGGGCTGTGCCACATCCGTGGCCGTGCGGTTCATCGCAAACGTTAAGGTCGTTGCAGGCATCACCTGCCATAGTTCGTGGGTTAAGGCCGCGGTGAAGAGACCGGCAGCATAATGGTGCCACTGTACCTCCACTGCCGTCTGTGCGCGATCAGCCGCTGCAAATGATAATCCTGGCAATCGCTGAGAGCGCTGAAGCCGTTGTTTCAACTGTTCTCCAGGTGCAAGCTGTGCCCAAACTTCATCCTGAATGGCAATCTGTCGGACTGCGTTCACCGTTAGAGACGTAGCGGGTAAAGAACGGACGCGGAGATGCCCCAATTTGCCTGTATTCGGGTGGGCTAACCCCATGTCTAGGACACTGACAATTTGTTCGGTGGACATCGAACGCAACAATCGACTCAAATCTCGTAGCAGAAATGCATTAACGCTCTGCTTTTCATCCTTAGGATTGAGGGCATCAAAAGGAACAAGAGCATTGAGGGGGGTATCAGGCAGTACATCGACTCGATCTATTAGCGATGGACTCACATCAATTTTGCGGCCATAGCCGCTGAACTGAAAAACGACGACATCATGGGGGCGAGCCTGCTTAATAAGATGCTCAACCAGGGCTGTCTGTAGGTTGCTAGCGGTGGCATCTTTGTCCCGAAGCTCGACAATATCACCCGGCTGAAAACCAAATCGATGGATTAACAGCTCACGATGTAAGTCTATGTCTGTCAGACATCCCTTCAGATTGGACAGTTTGGCATCAGAAGAGTACTGATTTATGCCCACCAGCAATGCTAATTTCCGGGAGGTTGGGTCTGCCAAAGCCTCTTGATATTTCCGGGCTCTTGTCAACAGAGCTGTATCACTTAGACCCAGCCCAGCAAGCGTTAGACCGGTATGTTGCAAAAAGGCGCGGCGGGTCAGGGGCATGATTGAGCGTTTTACGGCGCGGATGGATAGACTGACGTTTACAGTTAGCCCCTTTACTATATCCCCGTTTCTAAACAAAACCGGAATGAAAGCTTTCATTCCGGTTTTGTTTAATTTGCTTAGAGCGTGAGCAACCTTATGCTGTTGTGGCTGACTGCATGGCTTCAGCTAGCACCGTTGCAACCTCCGGACGAGAGAACTGAGGTGGGGGAAGTTCGCCCCGGCGCAGCATCTCACGTACTTTTGTGCCAGAGAGGTGAATCCGATCTTCGGGACCACTCGGGCTTGTCTTGGTCGTGGCCATGGACTCAGTCTTTTTACAATAGAAAGCATGCTCAAACTTCATGGGCACGATTCCCATTGCATCTGCATCCAGCTCATCAAAGATTTGCTGCGCATCGTAGGTACCGTAGTAGTCCCCAACACCAGCATGATCTCGGCCCACAATAAAGTGAGTACAGCCATAGTTCTTACGCACGAGAGCATGGAAGATCGCTTCTCGGGGACCGGCATAGCGCATCGCTGCTGGATTAATGGCCAGAGTGACACGATCCTGAGGGAAATAATGTTCCATCATGATCTCGTAGCATCGCATCCGGATATGGGCCGGAATATCATCACTCTTTGTTGCACCAACCAGGGGGTGTAGGAAGAGACCATCAACCGTCTCTAACGCACATTTCTGAATATACTCATGGGCACGGTGGATGGGATTACGGGTTTGAAAGCCCACGACTGTGCGCCAGCCCTTTTCTCGAAAGAGTGCACGAGACTGTGCGGGATCAATCTGATAGGAGGGAAAAAGAGGGTGAGGATGGCGTTCGAGTAGCCAAACGGGACCTGCAAGATTAATGCCTCCCTGTTCATAGACCACTTTCACCCCGGGATGCTTATCTTCATCCGTGCGGTAAACCTGGATCGCTTCCTGTTTCTTGTCGTAGGCGTATTTCTGCGTTAGTTCTAAGACCCCCACAAATCGCCCATCAGGATCATTGAGGCGAATAAGACTGCCAATATCCAAAGGATTGGCGACATCTTCGGTTACAGAGAGCGTTACAGGTACAGACCAGGGCAAACCATTGGCCAGGTGCATTTTATGAACCACCTGCTCATAGTCCTGTTGCTCCATGAAGCCTTTCAAAGGGCTAAAACCACCAATGGCAATCAGTTCTAGATCAGAAGTTGCTCTGGCGTCCAGTTGAACGCTGGGTAACTGCTCTGCTTGGCTTAAAAACTCTTGTCGCTGAGTTTCAGAGGCAATTCGATTAATAAGTTCGCCACCATGGGCTTCAATTGCGTCTTGATGCATCAAAATACACTTCTCCAACTGCGTTGTTTCCCCTTCCTAGTTAAGGATTGCGATTGGCAAGATGCGTGATTTAGTTTGAAAGTCAAGGATCTTGACATTCACAATCAATGGCAAATTGCAAATAAGGGGGATGTTAAACCCCCTTATCATAGACTACTTTTTGGGCTGGAGCAGGTAAAAATACTTACTAAATGCTGGACTTTGTTCTGTTTTCGCTTGCAAATGATTTGTGTTTGTTATCTCAATGTTTAATTTGCGTGATGATGAATTGAACGCTCAGAAAAATCCGAACAAGGTCTCCTTATAATTCAGTGCTCGTCAACATAATAAAAATAGATCAACGTGTAGGATGTAAACGTAGCCACATAACGGTTTGACTATGCCTGTCCTCTCCTCGAATCACCTGACCCGAAAGCCAATCAAATTTGGTACGGATGGCTGGCGAGGGGTGATTGCCGCGGATTTCACCTTTGAGCGATTAAAGAAAGTTGCGCCTGTTGCGGCTCAAGTCCTTTTTGAGACCTATGGCAGTTCAACGGGAAGTCGATTGATTATTGTGGGGTACGATCGTCGATTTCTCTCGGAGGAATTTGCCCAAGTCACGGCTGATGCCGTGGCACAGGCAGGCTTTGAAGTCCTTCTGTCTGATAGTTATGCGCCAACCCCAGCCTTCAGTTGGGCCGCTTATCAGCGGCAAGCGCTAGGAGCACTTGTGATCACGGCAAGTCATAACCCTGGCCAATATTCTGGCCTGAAGGTCAAAGGAGCCTTTGGTGGGTCGGTGCCGTTGCCGGTGACTCAAAAGATTCAAACGCAGTTAGAGCATCCTCCAGTGCCTTCTTCTTCTGCTGCCTCGGTCAATATGTTTAATCCCTGGCCTGAGTATTGTCAGGTTCTCAAGTCAAAGGTTGATCTAACGGTTATCAATACGGCTATCTCTCAAGGCAAACTGTCTGTTTTTGTCGACCCAATGCATGGGGCTACTGCTGGCGGTCTAGGTCAACTGCTTGAAGCACCGATCCAAGAGCTAAATAGTGATCGCGATCCTTTGTTTGGAGGGGGAGCCCCTGAGCCTTTACCTAAATACTTACCGGACCTGATTCAAACTCTGAAAACACGTCAAGATGCTGGTGTTGCATTAGGGCTTGTTTTCGATGGTGACGGTGATCGGATCGCGGCGGTTGATGGGCAGGGCGAATTTTTGAGCTCTCAGTTCCTGATTCCTATTTTGATTGATCATTTGGCAACCCATCGCGGCATGACGGGAGAAGTGATCAAAACCATTAGTGGTTCAGATTTGTTTCCTCGGGTCGCGGCACTCCACAATCTTCCCGTTCATGAAACGTCCATTGGTTACAAGTACATTGCAGACCGGATGCTAGAGACTCAAGACTCTGTTCTCATTGGTGGTGAGGAGTCTGGTGGAATCGGCTATGGCAACCATATACCGGAGCGAGATGGTCTGTTGTCGGCGTTGTATCTGTTGGAGGCCTTGGCCCAAACGGGTAAAGACCTGAGTGCGTTATATCAGGAACTCCAAGTGCGAACGGATTATCATTGCGCCTATGATCGCATTGACGTTCCCCTTGCCAGCGATAGCGTCAAAGCGGCCTTGCAGGCAGAATTAAGCGATGCGCCCTTCAAAGAGATTCTGGGACAGGCTGTTCTTGATATTGGCACCGGGGATGGTAGCAAGTTTCGTCTTGCTGACCAAAGCTGGCTCCTGGTGCGCTTTAGCGGGACTGAACCTGTATTAAGGCTGTACTGTGAGGCCGCCAATTTGGATCGAGTCAATGAAATCTTAAGCTGGGCGAAGCAGTGGGCTACCCAGGTTCACGGGTAGAATGGATGCAAGCGGTTTCACGGACCTCAGTGTCGAGATTTATGCCATCAACGTCAACCGATATTAAAAGCCAGCTAGATACTCAGCTTGAGCCTGTCATTCAAGGGCTGGTGAGTGTTTCTGTCCCACCTTTGTTGTTGGGAGTGCTGGCGCAGAAAGGATGCGGTCGGTGGTTTGAAGATTTAGGACAGTTGAGTGAAAGTCTGTTTCAGGGGCGTCGTCTTCCTAGCCTTCCTTTCCCGAAGGCTGATTCACCTGAGGCGAGCGAAATGGCCTAGACGCCTTATTCTGGACAAACGGAGATTACAGCCTAGAATTATTGACAGGTGATCTGTCCAGGGATTTAATGCACCTCCAATCCTTTTTAGCCCTCACATTATTATTGAGCGTAGGTTTACTGTGCTGAGTTCAAAGTCCATGGGTTCTATTAATGACGGATCTAATTCAGATTTGATGATGCCACCGAGAACAGAGCTACTGCTCCAGCATCGTCTAACGATGATTGAAGCGCTGTTAGAAGAAGTGCTGCAGGATGAGTGCGGGCAAGATCTTGTTGATTTGCTGCAGCAGTTGCGATCTATGTGTTCTCCTGAGGGGCAAGCACCACGCGTTCCTGAGGCTGAAGTTCTCAAGGTTGTTGAGAAGCTGGAGCTCGGGGAGGCGATTCGTGCGGCCCGTGCTTTTGCCATCTATTTTCAGCTCATCAATATTGCAGAACAGCACTACGAACAAGAGGCTAGTATTTACCGGACCCACGGGCCGGGGAAACATAAGCCGGGTGCCCAGGCTCCCTCTGCGGATAGTCCTGCGCCCCAGATTCATTACACGGATGCTAGGGGTGGCTCAGCGGAGCATGTCGAGAACAGTCTCTATGAGATGACGCCCCCAGACCATAACTTAGGGACGTTCTCGTGGCTTTTTCCACAGCTGAAGCAACTCAATGTGCCAACGCGTCATATCCAACAGTTGATTGATGTTCTGGATGTGAAATTGGTGTTTACGGCTCACCCCACTGAAATTGTGCGTTCTACCATTCGCAATAAGCAGCGACGGATTGTCAGTTTGTTGAGTGATCTAGATGCTGTGGAGGCAGGACTGGCGGCCCGTACCCGTGCGGACTGGGAGTTAGAGGCTGCTCGCTCATTGTTGACGGAAGAGATTCGGTTCTGGTGGCGGACGGATGAGCTGCATCAGTTTAAGCCCGAAGTACTGGATGAGGTGGAGTATGGGCTGCACTATTTTAATGAAGTGCTGTTTGATGCGATTCCGCAGCTCTATCGACGACTATCACAAAACTTGCAGGAGGCTTTCCCGCAGCTAAGTCCCCCCAAATACGACTTTTGTAAATTTGGCTCTTGGGTGGGGTCCGATCGGGATGGCAATCCTTCTGTTACGCCGGAGATTACTTGGCAGACCGCCTGTTATCAGCGTGATCTTGTCCTGAAAAAGTACATTAATGCGGTGACGAAGCTCATTGATCTGCTGAGCTTATCCATGCACTGGTGTGATGTACGCCCTGATCTGCTTGATTCTCTAGAGCAGGATCAATTGCTGATGCCTGAAATCTACGATCAGCTTGCCATTCGTTTTCGCCAAGAGCCTTACCGATTGAAGCTGTCTTATATTCTGCAGCGCCTGAAGAATACTCGCGATCGCAACTCTCAACAACACCAACAAGGTGGCGATCTGTTTGCCACGGCCCTTGCTGCGACCGTCCAGGAGCCTCAGTACTACACCACCGTAGATGCTTTTTTGGCAGAGCTGATGGTGATTAATGAGAACTTACAGGGGACGGGGCTCCACTGCCGTGAACTAGAGGACTTAATTTGTCAGGTTGAAATCTATGGATTCAATCTGACCCAGCTCGACATTCGTCAGGACAGCTCCTACCATTCTGATGCCATTACTGAAATTGCTGATTACCTGCAAATTTTGCCCCAGCCCTATAGCGAGCTTTCTGAGGCTGAGCGCACACAATGGCTGATTCAGGAACTCCAAACCCGACGGCCTTTGATCCCAACGGAGCTGCCATTTTCAGAGAGAACCAAAGAAACCATTGACACGTTTAAAGTGGCGCGGCGATTGCAGGAAGAGTTTGGTCAAGATATTTGCCGAACCTATGTCATTAGCATGAGCCATGACGTTAGCGATCTGTTAGAGGTGCTGCTGTTTGCCAAGGAAGCCGGTCTCTATGATCCTGCGACCCACACTGGTTCCCTCCATGTGGTTCCGCTTTTTGAGACCGTCGATGATCTCAAGCGCGCCCCCGAAGTGATGACGGCGCTGTTTGAATTACCGTTTTACCGCACTTACCTCAATGCAGAATCGCCCATTGAGACTGCTGAGCATCACGAAGCGTTAAAAGGCGCTGCGCCTCTTGCCTTGCAGGAAGTGATGCTGGGCTACTCAGATAGTAATAAAGATTCTGGATTCCTAAGCAGCAACTGGGAAATTTACAAAGCTCAACAGGCTTTGCAGAGGACGGCTGCCCCCTATGGCATTTCCCTGCGTATCTTTCACGGTCGGGGTGGCTCTGTTGGGCGTGGAGGCGGGCCTGCCTATGAAGCTATTTTGGCCCAGCCTGGACGCAGTATTGATGGCCGCATCAAAATTACGGAGCAGGGTGAAGTGGTCGCCTCTAAATATTCTCTGCCAGAGCTTGCCTTGTACAACTTGGAAACCATCACAACAGCAGTGATCCAGGCTAGCCTGTTGCGTTCGACCATTGATGATATCGAGCCCTGGCACGAGATTATGGAGGATCTGTCCGCACGATCTCGCAAAAAATATCGCTCTTTGATCTACGAGCAGGATGATTTCGTCGATTTCTTCTATCAAGTCACCCCCATTCAAGAAATCAGCCAATTACAGATTAGCTCTCGCCCCAGCCGTCGCCGTAAGGGAAATACCCTGGATAGTCTGCGAGCTATTCCTTGGGTGTTTAGCTGGACCCAAAGCCGTTTCCTTGTTCCGGCCTGGTATGGGGTGGGGACTGCTCTAGAAGAGTTTTTGACGGATAATTCTGCTGAGCATCTGAGTCTATTGCAGTTTTTCTACGCCAAGTGGCCCTTCTTTAAGATGGTGGTCTCCAAAGTGGAGATGACACTCTCAAAGGTGGATTTGCAGATCGCGCATCACTATGTCCATGAGCTGGCGAAGCCAGAGGATCGTGAGCGCTTTGAACATGTCTTTCAGCAAATCTCAGATGAGTATTACCTGACTCGGAAACTGATTCTGATGATCACGGGGCGTAAGCAGCTTTTAGATGCTGACCCGAATCTGAAGCGCTCTGTGCAATTGCGTAATGGTACGATTGTGCCCCTTGGCTTTTTGCAGGTCTCGTTGCTCAATCGACTCCGGACCCATCAAAGTCTCAATGCTGCGGGTACTGGGGTGCGATCAAAGTACAGCAAAGGTGAACTGTTGCGCGGGGCATTGCTGACCATCAATGGTATTGCCGCCGGAATGCGGAATACAGGATAGTCTTCTTTGCGACTGTTGCGTCTTCCTGTTGTCTGTTAGCCATTGACGTTATTCTAAGAGAGAGTGTTCAGTGGCTCTTTGGTTTTGAATGAAGTCCCTTAGCCTCTCTTTTTGTTCTACAACCGTTACTTCGCATGAATATTCTCTCGGATTTGCTCACTCAACCGACCCCCACTGCTGTTCCTCGACAGCGGAGTCGCGGGATTGAACTCAAGTCCCAGCGGGAAATCGAGATTATGCGGCAGGCGTCAAAGATTGTGGCGACTGTTCTGAAAGAGATTGGCGAACTCACTGAACCCGGAATGACAACTGCGGATTTAGATTCCCATGCTGAAAAGCGGATTCGAGAGATGGGGGCCCAGCCCAGTTTTAAGGGCTACCAAGGCTTCCCGGCTTCTATCTGCTCAAGTATCAATAATGAAGTGGTCCATGGTATCCCCAATAAGAAGAAGGTGATTTGCGAAGGCGATGTCCTCAAGGTGGACACGGGCGCATACTTTGAGGGCTTTCACGGCGATTCCTGTATTACGATTGCTGTGGGTGAGGTCACCCCTGATGCGGCCAAGTTGATTAAGGTGGCTGAGGAAGCTCTCTACAAAGGGATCGAACAGGTCAAGGAGGGGAGTTACCTGATGGATCTGGCTGGAGCCATCCAAGATCATGTAGAAGAAAATGGCTTTACGATTGTGGAAGAGTTTACGGGGCACGGCGTCGGTCGTAACCTGCACGAAGAGCCCTCTGTGTTTAACTTCCGCACCCGTGAGATGCGCAATGTAAAGCTCCGGGCCGGGATGACAATTGCCATTGAACCCATTGTGAATGCTGGATCAAAGCGGACTCGTATTTTGCGGGATCGCTGGACGGCCGTTACTGTAGACAATGCTTTGTCAGCACAGTTCGAGCATACGGTTTTGGTGACCAAGACTGGCTACGAAATTTTGACTGACCGGACCAAAGTTTAGTTGATTCCGACCCTCAGCATATTTAGCGAAGCCAATGTTCGAAGCTTGGATAATGGTTTGTTGTGACTTGAGTTGTTAACGCTTTCCTCGCGTTTTTTGAGTTTCTTTCTTATGTTTGCTAAAGATGAGGGGAGACCAGAAGTCTTGAAGTTGCCACTTATTCAAGGGGTTGGAGGCTCACCACTTTAGTCCTAAGGAACCGTCATAGCTGGATATCAAAATGTGATCAGGGCCAGTGAATCTACCCGAGAGGGACTGTACTCCTTATTTCAGTTGGAACAGATTCAGTCTGCTCAGCCGTCTTCGGTTGGTATGCAAGCGCTCTGGTTGAGTCAGTTGCCTCGAGAAACAGTGGCCGATAGTGCCGTTATTCCAGCTGATGCCCTGGAGCTTTTCTTAGAACAACTAGAGTGGCAGTCACCGCTGCTACAAGATTTTCCCCATTTGAGGCTGCATCTGAATTTGGAGCAGTCTGATCAGCTGCAAGCCATTGCCCAGACCTTGCAGACGAGTCTTGAAGATACGCCCTTGCCAACGGTATGGAGTAAAGATTGGGTCAATCGTCTCCAGGGATGGCAGAACCAAGATGCGCCTCTATCGGGTGCGGATGCTTCTGGATCGCAAGCACAGCAGAGATTGACGGCTGGACCTCGGACTCTCTGCCTCTGCCTGACGCCTTCTCTATGGCTGCCTGCGGAATGCGATACCGACTTGGTGGGGCTAGCAGACCTGATCACGCCACAGTATTGTTCTCTAACCCTAGAAGATCTTGCCCACAGTGTTAAGCAGCTTTGGAAGCAACTTTTTCAGGCTCAAATCCTTTACCTGTGGGAGCAGTCTGGTCTGTCGTTCGAACAGTTGAGGCTGGCGATTGTGCTGCAGCCTGTGTCGACATCGACGTTGTCTGGGTGGTTTCATGTTGCGCCGGATGACCTTTTGATTCAGGCGATTTCAGGTCTTCCGGTGGGTTTGCTTCTGGGCGATGTGAAATCGAGTTGGTTCCAGGTGAAACGTGGGACAGAGGCAGCCTATTCCCTTCTGGGGCCGTCTTCTCCTGCCTATGGTTTGGTCAAGCAAGCTGGGTCGTCCAAGATCGCCCTAGAGACTTCGGCGACAGCGACGAGTCTGAGTGATCGGGAGCTGGAGGCCTTGAAGGGGCTAGCTCATCGGCTAGAGCCTCATATGACAACGCCAACTTCAAGTTTTCGATGGTCTCTGGGTTCGGAGTCAGATCCCCAGATTCAGGTCCATGAGGTGATGACAGTGTTGCCCTGGCCTGTGTTTGATTTAAGTATTGAGTCTATGCCTGGGGCGGGAGAGGTGTTAGTTCAAGGGCTATCTGCGACGCCTGGTGTTGCGATCTCAACCACCCTCGTCACCCAAAATCTGCAATCCCATGCTCCAGAGACCGTTGCTAACACCATTTTGGTGATTCCCAGTTGTCAGCCGAGCGATCTTCCTTGGTTGCAGCAGGCTGCGGGCTTAATTTGTGAGCAAGGAGGGCTGACATCCCACTGTGCAATTCTGGCACGGGAGGTGGGGCTACCCGCAGTTTTGGGTTTCTCAGATGCGACCACCCTCATCCAAGCGGGTCAACAGCTAAGACTTGATGGAGATCGGGGAATGGTGTCTCACGCACCTTCTGCTCAGCAAGCAAGTCGCTCTGAGTCCAAGGGGCTGAGTGAAAAAAATATATCTTTGAAGACGCAAGTGTGGGTGACGCTGAGTCAACTTCAAAATGCTGATGCAGCCAGCCAATTGCCTGTGGAGGGGGTGGGACTTTTGCGGTCAGAGTGGCTGTTTTTAGATTTGCTCCAACGGCAACATCCTCAAGAGTGGATCCAACAGGGAAAGCATCAGCTCCTCGCTGAAAATTTGGTGAATCAACTTCAGCCTATTTTTGAAACCTTTGCACCTCGCCCCGTTTTCTACCGGACTTTGGATGGAACGACCCGTGAGCTAGAGGGTTTGAAGGGCGGAGGCGTTGAACCCTCTGAGGTTAATCCAGCATTAGGACTGCGGGGCGTGGCCCGCTACCAAGCGGATCCGCAACTGTTTGATTGCGAGTTGGCGGCCTTGGCTGAGCTGCAGCAAAGGGGATGGGAGAATGTACGGCTGCTGTTGCCCTTTGTGCGGTCGGTGGAGGAATTTGTGTGGTGTTGCGATCGCATCTCCACAGCCGGACTCTTTCAGTCTCCCAGCTTTGAAGTGTGGATCATGGCCGAAGTCCCGTCCGTGTTGTTTTTACTAGAGGACTATGTAAAGGCCGGGGTTCAGGGAATTGCGATTGGCTCTAATGATCTGACTCAGCTTATTTTGGGGGTTGATCGTGAACAGCCTCTCTTGGATCCATCTTTAAACTTGAGCCATCCGGCTGTGATGGCCGCAATGTCGCAACTGATTAAAACGGCTAATACGCTGGATATCCCTTGCTCGCTGTGTGGACAGCTGCCAACGCAGCATACTGATGTGTTGGAGAAAATAGTGGAATGGGGCATCACAGCCCTTTCCGTTGATATGCAGGCCGTTCTTCAGTTCCGTCGCATTTTATCTGAGATCGAACAGAGATAATTACTTGAAAATTTAGAGCTTAATCGAGTGAAGCTGAATCCTCGAAATTCCGCCTGAGTAGGACGGTTCAAGAGTTGGAAAAGAAATGGATGAAGGTTCCTGATTCAACGCATGACGATATTGTGGAGGTTTGAGCCGTCTATCTGAAGATTGTGGCTCCAAAAGCGCAGGTCGGCTGGGATAATAAAGGACCAGCTGTCCGTTGATGGCTCTGTAGACTATTTGCGATCGCAACCCATGCCAACCTATCACTACGCCCTAGCCAGCCAAAAATTTCTGCTAGAAGAAGAACCCCTCGACGAAGTCTTCAAAGAGCGATATCGCAATTACGAAGAGAACAACAAAGAAGTCGACTTTTGGCTGGTCAAGCAGCCTGCTTTCCTGGATGCACCGGAACTGCAGGCTGTCAAAGCCAAGTGCCCCCAGCCCTGTGCCGCTATTGTCTCCACCAGTCCTCAATTTATTACCTGGCTGAAGCTTCGCCTCGAATACGTTGCCGTTGGTGAATTTCAAAGTCCCTCAGAGGCCATCCCCGATGCTCTCGCCTCCCTGACCGCAGCCTAATGGATTATCGCGAAGCTGGTGTCGATGTCCAAGCCGGACGGACCTTCGTCAATAACATCAAAGACTTAGTCGCCCAAACCACCCGGCCCGAGGTTTTAGGGGGGCTAGGCGGATTTAATGGTCTGTTTCAACTGCCTTCGGGCTACCACGAACCCGTTCTCGTTTCCGGCACTGACGGTGTGGGGACAAAACTGAAACTTGCCCAGGCATTGAATCAGCATGACACCGTGGGCATTGACCTCGTTGCCATGTGTGTCAACGATGTTTTGACCTGTGGAGCCGAGCCCCTTTTCTTTCTGGACTATGCTGCCACCAGCCACCTGGAGCCCGATCAGCTCACTCAGGTGGTTGCCGGTATCTCCGCTGGCTGTCAGCAGGCCGGTTGCGCCTTGTTGGGGGGAGAAACTGCCGAGATGCCAGGTTTTTATCAGCCCCAGGAATATGACCTGGCAGGATTTTGCGTGGGTCTGGTCGAGAAAGCCAAGATCCTAGATGGCTCCCAGGTCCAGGTGGGCGATGTTGTGATTGGTTTAGCCAGCCAAGGCGTCCATAGTAATGGCTTTAGTCTGGTGCGCAAGATTGTTGCTGATGGCGGTTTTGACTGGAATGACAGTCCTGCTTTGCTAGAAGGCAAAACCCTTGGTGAAACATTGTTAACGCCCACTCAAATCTATGTGCAGCCAGTCATGTCAGCCCTAAGATCTGGATTCACCATCCACAGCATGGCTCACATTACCGGAGGCGGCTTGCCAGAGAATTTGCCCCGCTGTCTCCATGCCGACCAATCTGCCCAACTGGACACCACAACATGGACGGTTCCCTCGATCTTTTCTTGGTTAGCAGAGGTGGGCAACGTAACTTCAGAAGCTATGTTTGAAACCTTTAATATGGGCATTGGTTACGTGTTGGTTGTGCCGCCGGATCAAGCCTCTGATCTCCTTGCCTGGTTCCGGCAACACGACGTCTGGGCAGGGGTGATTGGCACCATTATTGAGGGCAATCAAACGGTCGCGGGTTTATAATAGAGTTAGGGTTGTTGTTGGCTTGTTGTTTGGGCCTTCTGCCCTTGTTATCGGTTCAGCGTTATTCAACCCAAAGACGCGATTTTATTTCGAATTGTTAGAGCCATCAGTCACAACCGTCTCACGTTGAGATAAGCTTCGCTGGAGGTGCTAAGCGGAGTTTAGGGGGGATAGCCTGTTAGCCTGCGATGTATCCACCTTCACCGCAGAATGACTCAAGTGAACGATAGCAGCTCCCCTTCTAGACGTTTAGAAATTTGCTGGCAATTCATTTGTCAAACCTTATGTGTTGCCTATTCTTCAGGGTTGGAGGCAAAGCTATTTGTGATCGCTAGCGTAAAATAATCTTGCATCAGATTAATCTGCGGACTGAAAAGTCTTGAGAGGGTGATGTTTGTGATCGGTAAGTAGGTATCAAGAATGGCGCTAGGTAGTGACAGCAGCCTTGATTCAGATAACTTGAATCAACAACAAGAGATATTACTTCAGAGTCCAGACCTCTGGAATGACTGGCGGCACCAACAACCTGATGGGCTGGTTCTAGAGGGAGCCGATCTTCGAAATGCTGATCTCACTGGCCTTGATCTCCATGCCACCAATTTTATTCAAGCAAATCTATTCAGAGCGAACCTGAGTTCTGCGAACCTGAGTTTTGCCAACCTGAGTTTTGCCAACCTGAGTTCTGCTGATCTGAGCTCTGCCAACCTCTGCTCCAATACTCTTTGTGGCGCGAACCTGAGTTTTGCCAATCTTCAAGATGCTGATCTGAATGACGCCGATCTCAGTGAGACCAACCTCAAAGGTGCGAACCTTCGTCACGCGAATCTTCGCGGCGTTAATCTTGATGACGCGAACCTCAGCCGAGCGAGTCTTTGTTGGGCTGTTCTCCGTGACGTACAAATCAATGAAGGTACACTGCTGCCCCACAAGTGGCATCTTGTTTGGGAAATTGCGAATCAAGGGGCTGTTGGCAGGGACTTAAGCCAGACAAACCTGAGTCAGGCCAACTTGAGCGAGGCAGACCTTAGTTGCGCTGTTCTTGAAGAGGCGAACCTTCAAGAGGTCAATTTTTGCAGAGCTGTTCTCACTCGGGCGAATCTCCACAAGTCAGATCTCAGCAATGCAGATCTCCGTGAGGCGGATCTGAGTGGTGCAGATCTCCGAGGGGTTGATCTCAGTGGTGCAAAGCTCAATGGTGCCATTCTTCACACCGCCGACCTCAGTGGTGCCAACTTGAGCGGTGCCGATCTCAGTAGTACTGACGTTAGCCAGGCTAACCTTTGTGGGGCTAATTTGAGGGAAGCCAACCTGCTGAGGGCTGACCTGAGTTCAGCTATACTGCGTGACACCGATACGAGTTCTGGCACGCAGTTTACGCATAAGTGGCGTTTAGTCTGGGAGATTGTGAATCAGGGGGCCGGAGGGCGGGATCTGAGCCGTGCCAATCTCAGCGGTGCGAACCTCCATAAAACGGACCTGAGTGGTGCGAACCTCAGTAACGCTGACTTGATCAAAGCCGATCTGAGCGGAGCGGTCTTACATAACGCCGATCTCAGGAAAGCGAACTTAATCAGAGCCAATTTGAATAAAGCGATCCTGAACCGTGCGAAGCTCAACGATGCTGATCTGAGTGGGGCGACTCTGCATCAAACAAACTTGCACAGAGCTAATTTGAGCGGGGCCACTTTGAACCGTGCCGATCTCAGCAAAGCTGACTTTAGTATGGCAACCCTCGTTAAGGCAAATCTTATTCGAGCCAACTTAAGTTCTACCCTGCTCCACAACGCAGATCTTAGTTATGCCATTCTGAGTGACACAAACTTTCAAAATGCTGATTTGAGTGGTGCCGTTTTGATTAAAGTGAACTTGAGTTCGGCCAACCTCTGCGAGGCTAATCTCAGTGTGGCTGACCTCAGTCGGGCTAATCTCATTCGAGCCAATTTAACAAAGGCTTACTTGAGTAAAGCCGTCCTGATCAAGACGAATCTCAGCGGTGCCAATCTGAGCGAGACAGTGCTGAGTGAAGCGAACCTCAACTTTGCTGACCTCAGTGGCACCAACCTTAGCGGCACCAATCTCATGAGGGCGAACCTCAACTCTGTGACATTTTTCAGGGCGAACCTCAATTCGACCAATCTGAGCTTTTCTGATCTTGGCTCGGCGAATCTTGGCTTTGCCGACCTCGGCTCCGCAATTCTCCAGAATGCTGATCTCAGCGACTCTGATTTGCAAGGTGCTGATCTCAGCGGTGTTAATCTCAGTGGCGTTAACCTCAGCGGACGTGATTTAAGTGGTCAAGACCTCAGTGGGGCAAACCTTACCGGTGCCAATCTAAGCAGAGCCAATCTGCGCGACGTCAATTTCAAAGGGGCGAATTTAACCAATGTTGATCTGAGTCTGACGCAGGTGATTGGGGCTGATTTCACAGGTGCCACCCTCACGGGGGTCTGTATTGCCGGGTGGCAATTTGGGCCTTCGACCCAGCTTCAAGATCTGCAATGTAACTATATCTTTCGAGCCATCGATCCTGACCAAGGGACGTATGTTGAACGCCTGCCTTTAGCGCCCAGCAATGTTTTTACCCCTGGTGAGTTTGAGCAATGGATGAAAGTACGGACCGTCGCTTTAGATACGACGGAGATCACTTTCACCAAGGGGATTGATTGGCTGGTTTTGTTGCTCGCTTTGCAGGGGGTTCGTCAAAAACATCCAGACTGTGCCATTCTGATGCAGTCTGTTGAAGAAAGAGATGGTGCTTATGTCGTTCGCTTTAGGCTAGAAACGATTGCCAAAGGTCGAGCCTTAGAAAAGCTCAGAGCTGAAGTTGAGACTCAACTGAAGGCTTTCTATCGGCGACAGTTGTCTGAATCTCGAGTCGAACTGAACGGCGTTGAACATTCTCTCGATTCAGCATTAGAAAAACTGGCTCTAGCCAACAAGCCGACCTAGGACAAGGTAGCCTGTAGGAAGCCATGTCAGACTTTCTTCCTCCATGAAACGGCGACACTTTTTGCTGGCGACGAGTGCCCTGAGCGTGACGCTCGTCAAAGGTGAGACCCAGGTTGTTAATAGCAACACGATCACCTCTCCGTCGACGTTCTCAGCCTATCCCTTTAGTTTAGGGGTCGCATCCGGTGACCCGTGGCCGACAAGCGTTGTCCTGTGGACACGACTGGCTCCCAATCCTTTAAAGGAGGCTTCGCTGCCTCCAACCAATATTCCGATTCAATGGCAGGTGGCCACTGATGAAACGATGCGTCAGGTGGTGGCAAAAGGCACTGTCATGGCGACACCCGAGCTGGCCCACTCGGTGCGGGTTGTGGTTGAAGGGTTGAGGCCGGGGCATTGGTACTGGTACCAGTTCAAATCGGGGCGTGAGATTAGCCCTATAGGTCGAACTCGAACGGCTCCAGCTCCTGGCGATAATGATCAATTGCTGAGGCTGGCAATGGTCTCTTGTCAGCATTATGAAAAAGGGTATTTCACGGCCTATAAACATCTCGCGCAAGCCAATTTGGATGTGGTCTTTCATCTGGGTGACTATATCTATGAAGGCAAGTCCCGGCCAGGGCGCATCCGTCAACATGTTGGCCCCAATCCTGTTGATCTAGAGACTTACCGATTGCGTCATGCTCTCTATCGCACGGACCCTGATTTACAGGCAGCCCATGCTGTTGTTCCTTTCATTGTTACTTGGGATGATCATGAGGTCGAAAACGACTATGCGAATGATGAATCTCAAAAATTTGCTAAAGGAGTTGAGTTCCTTCGGCAGCGTGCTGCTGCCTATCAGGCTTACTACGAACATATGCCGCTCCGGCCGAGTGCTCGACCGAATGGTCCTGATCTAAAGCTTTATCGCCGGTTCCAGTTTGGTCATTTAGCTGAGTTTCATGTGCTCGATACCCGTCAGTATCGAGATGATCAAGCTTGTGATCACAATGGGAAAGGCGGAGGTCAAATGGTGTTTGGGTGTCAAGAGCGCCTTGATCCGCAACGCTCAATGTTGGGAACAGCTCAGGAAAACTGGTTATTGGATGGCTGGATGAAATCCCAGGCAAAGTGGAATGTCCTCGCTCAGCAACAGCTCATGGCGCCACTGGCACAGAAGCTGGGGGAGGTCCCTGGCTTTTGGTCGGATGGCTGGGATGGCTATGCCCCCACCCGTCAGCGCTTGCTCAAGTCCATTGAACAACATCAGCTTTCGAACCCTGTTGTTCTGGGAGGGGATCTTCATTCTTTTTGGGTGACCGATCTCAAAGCCGATTATCAAGACGATAAGGCTCCAGCGCTGGCTACAGAGTTTGTTGGCACCTCGATTAGTTCGGGGGGACCCAACTATGATGTTTTTTCTCTCTTTCTACCCGACAATCCTCACATCAAGTATTTCGAAAGTCGCCTGCGAGGTTATGTTGAGTGCACGATTGAGCCACATCAATGGGTGAGTCAGCTCCAGGTAGTTGATACCGTTGAGACACCCGATGGAGGTCTGCGCACCCTTGCCAGCTATGGGGTGGAAGCTGGTAGGGCGGGGGCACAGCCTATTTAATGATGTCTTGAAACTCTCGATTGTGCTTGTTTTGTGGGCAATCCTGATAGATGTAAATTCAATGATGGGGGGTGGATCGATCGAAAGGAACACTTCATGGAAGTTCATGCTTGAGCTGTGAGCCACAGGATTGGAGCAGCACTGGTTTAGGATGAATTCTAAGGGTCGCAAAGGAGCTGACAGTCATGCCTTATTTTTGGTTCAAAGCGTTTCACATTATCGGCGTTGTGGTTTGGTTCGCGGGCCTTTTTTATCTGGTGCGGTTATTTATTTACCATACGGAAGCCAATGAAGAGCCGGAACCCGCTCAGTCCATTCTCAAAAAGCAGTATGAGCTGATGGAGAAGCGGCTGTACTCCATTATCACGACGCCTGGAATGGCGGTCACGGTGGTGATGGCGATTGGCTTGCTCACCACTGAGCCTGAGGTATTGAAGCAGGGGTGGTTGCAAGTCAAGTTGGTTTTTGTGGCGGGCCTGGTGGTCTATCACCTCTATTGCAGTAAATTAATGAAGCAGCTGGCTGCAGGGACTTGCGGGTGGACTGGTCAGCAGTTGCGGGCCTTGAATGAGGCACCCACTATTTTGTTGCTGGTGATTGTCTTGTTGGCTGTCTTTAAGAACAGCCTGCCGACAGATGCAACGGTATGGGTTGTCTTTGGTATGGTGCTGGCGATGGTGGTAACGATTCAGCTCTATGCCAAAAAGCGCAAGCGCGATAAAGAGAAGCTGGCAATGGAAGCCGCATCTGAATAGTTTTTAGAGTTGCGATCGCAATGTTTCAAACGACCCGTCGTCGCCTTGCCTTGTGGTACACCGTTGTGACCGCAGTGTTGCTGCTGTTGTTTGCGAGCGGTTTCTATATCTATGTCCGTGGCACGCTCATTGAGCGTGTGGACGACACCCTCAGTCATGTTGTCGAGGTGGTGCAGCGCTCTTTGGTGGTGGACGCGAATGCACCAATGGCGGCGGACCGAATTAACTTAGAGGCAAGCTTTGGGAGTCCCCCAGAGGCCGTGGAAGATGATCGCATTGATCTTGAATGGTACGGTCCTACTGGAATTCTTCTGTGGTCTACCTTCAAGGATCCCATTGACGTTCCGATTCGCCTGAGTCCTGGGGGCGTCACGGTGGAGATTTCGCCGGATTACTGGTTGCGGCAAATGACCCGCAAGCTGACGGATGGCAAAGACGTGATCGGATTTTTGCGGGTTAGCCATCCTTGGTTTGAAGTCACAAAACCTGCAAGGCAACTGATTATTGACCTGAGTTTCGGCACGAGTTTACTGATTGCATTGGTCGCTGCAGTGGGCTGGTTCCTCTCTCGTTTGGCCATTGAGCCGATTCAAGAGTCCTACCAGCAACTGAAGCAGTTTACCGCTGACGCCTCCCACGAGCTGCGAAATCCCATTGCTTTGATTCAAACCAATGTGCAGGTGGCGCTCACTGAAACGGAATCTGGCCCACAAGATCAGCGCCAGCAGTTAATGGTGGTTGAGCGGTTGACACAGCGTTTAGGGTACTTAGTGGATGACCTCTTGTTCCTAGCCCGCCAGGAGGGTGGGATGGGACAGACCCAGATGCAGGCTTGCCCCCTCGATGCGCTCTTGATGCAGGTCGTCGAAGAACAAGATGCGATCGCAACTGCCCAGAAAATTGAATTATCCTTAGATTTGGGCGATTTTGCCTCCCTCCCTGGAGAGGAACCCTATACGCTCTGGGGTGATTATGATCAACTTGCTCGTCTGTTTACCAATCTTGTGAGTAATAGCCTGCAGTACACAACTGAAGGTGGCAGCGTCAAGATTCATCTCCAGCAATTCCAGCGTCAAGGGCTACCGTATTTGAAAGTTGAGGTGAGTGATACTGGCATCGGTATTCCTGATGCAGCCATCCCTTATTTATTTAATCGCTTTTATCGAGTTGATCCAGCACGTGCCAAGTCTGCCCTGTCCACAAACGCAGGTACAGGTCTTGGCTTAGCTATTGTTCAGACCATCACCGAAAATCATCAGGGGCATATCCAGGTTGTCAGTCACATTAACCAAGGCACAACCTTTACGATTCTCCTACCACAGCCAATGGTTAAGTCGATGGGGCCAACCTTCCCTCGCTTCGTCGTTAAATCTGAGGCCTAGGTTAAAATGGGCTTTATATTCCTGGCTCTTGATCAACAGTTAGGAACACCCAATGGTCTATAGCGTCTAGTTCCCTAGCGCTCCATTCTGGGGTTGTGAATTATGGTTTTGGACGTCCTATGTTTAAGCTCAGTAATCTATCACTTTTGACTGTTTTAGCAGTCCCTCTAGTATCACTTCCGGCTTGGGCGCAGGGATTTGAACCATTCCCTAACCCCTCATCACCCGAAAGTTCACCATCATCTGAAAGCTCGCCATCACCCGAAAGCTCACCACCGCCAGCAAGTAACCCTTCATCCAACGCGGCGCAGTCTCCCTACTTTCGGAGTCGAGCAAAGAACCTTGCTCGGCAAGCTGCGGAACGTGCCAACGGTGGTCTGAGTCAGTACCGAGCAGAAACTGCAATGTCAGGTCCTGCCCTCACCGCCCCATACGTAGAAAATGCGGACGGTAGCTTAACCTTTACCTTCAAAGGCGGTCCTCCTGGAGGTGAAGAAACGATTGAAACCGTCGCAACCGTTGTTTCGAGTGGCGCGGTCAACTTGGACTATAACGGTCCTATTCGTGGTTCTGATGCAAAGGCCTCGTCCCCAGCTCCCGCTTCGACTTCGGCTCCTAGTTCTGGCTTGACCCCAGCTCCCGCCCCTTCTGCGCAGCCGTCTCCCGCGCAACCCATCCCAATTCCAGTGCCACAGCCGCAGCAACAGACATTGCCGTCACTTCCTGTTGCTCCAGCGCCCTCCTCTTCTCCCTCAACACCGCAGGATTTACCGAAGCTCACGCCTCAGTCCTCCCGTCAGCAACCTGCGACCATTCGGCCCCTAGAGCAGACATTACCCACCCCCACAACACCGTCAAAGCCTATTGACGGCCCTGCGATAAAACAGCCCCAGGCTGAGCCCTCCCCTTCTTCCTCGACACCGCAGGATTTACCTAAACTCAGTCCTCAGTCTTCCCGTCCGCAACCGGTAACGATTCAACCCTTAGGGCAAGCATTACCTACCCCAGCAGAAAATCCGACACCTGTTGTCGGCAAACCGACCCAAAAACAGCCCCAGACAGTAACGGCTCCTTCAGCCTATAAAGCAGATACCCCTAAAAAAGCCAGTATTTCTAAAAAAGCAGATACCTCTAGACTTGATACGGCATTGAGTACCGATCTATTCGTGGCACGTGCGAAAAATCTTGCCCGGCAAGCTGCAATCCAGACCAACGGTGGCTTAGGGCAATACCGCCCGGATGCTCGCATGTTTGGTCCCGCATCCCAAGCGCCGTACGTCAAGAATTCCAATGGCAGCATTACGTTTACCTTTCGAGGTGGAACCCCCGGTGCTGAGGCACAAACACTAGAGTCAGAAGTTACCGTTGCTCAGGATAATCAGTTGACCATTAACTACAACGGACCCATTCGCCAATAGGCTGACAATATCCATTAAAAAAGGAGGATGCTCAATGACACCCTCCTTTTTTAATGGATATTTGTATGAGTGGAGCTTGACGCTAGATTGATGAGAGTACGACCTGAGCCGCTTTTAAAGTTCGGTCGATATCTTCTTCGGTATGCGCCAACGATGTAAAGCCAGCCTCAAAGGCTGATGGTGCGAGATAAATACCCTGTTCCAGCATTCCACGATGGTACTTGGCAAATTTTTGGCCATCTGCGGCTTTTGCATCCTCGTAGTTATGCACAGGGCCATCGGTAAAGAATAAACCGAACATGCCGCTAATATGTCCACCACAGGCCGCATGACCATTGTCCTTGGCAATCTGCAAAAGACCCGTAATTAACTTCCCGGTCATCTTGTCGAGCTGTTCATAGGAGCCAGGACGTCCTAAAAGCTCTAGGGTTTTAATACCTGCCGTCATGGCCAAGGGATTTCCTGATAATGTGCCAGCCTGATACATCGGTCCAGCGGGAGCCACCATACCCATGATGTCGCGCCGTCCGCCGTAGGCACCCACAGGGAGACCACCTCCAATCACCTTGCCCAGCGTTGTTAGATCGGGCGTGATGCCAAATTTCTCTTGGGCACCGCCATAGGCAATGCGGAAGCCCGTCATCACTTCATCAAAGACTAAGAGAGCGCCTTCGTCCTTCGTGATTTCTCGCAGACCTGCTAAAAAGCCAGCATCAGGGGCAATAAAGCCAGAGTTACCGACCACTGGCTCTAAAATGACTCCGGCAATTTCGCCTGGGTTCGCTGCAAATAATTCTTGAACGGCCTGTAAGTCGTTGTAGGGCGCTGTCAGAGTACTGCTGGTGACGGCTTTGGGGACGCCAGGGGAATCCGGTAGGCCCAGTGTGGCAACCCCTGACCCTGCCTTTACCAGGAACATGTCAGCATGGCCGTGGTAACAGCCCTCAAATTTAATCACTTTCTCTCGGCCTGTGAAAGCCCGCATGAGTCTTAAGACCGCCATACAGGCTTCTGTGCCGGAGTTGACGAAGCGCACCATCTCGACACTCGGTACTGCATCGATCACCATCTCAGCTAAGACATTTTCCAAAGCGCAGGGAGCACCAAAGCTTGTACCTTTCGCCAGGGCTTCGGTAAGGGCTGATAGCACTTCAGGATGTGCATGACCGCAAATGGCTGGTCCCCAGGTGCCGACATAGTCAATGTACTGATTGCCATCGACATCCCAAACCTGTGAGCCGTTCACCCGATCAAACACAATGGGTTGACCACCCACTGATTTGAAAGCTCGCACTGGAGAGCTAACCCCACCAGGCATCAACTTTTGAGCGGCGGCAAAAATGTCTTCTGACTTCGTTGTGTTTAAAGTGTCAGTCAGCAAAGCAGTCTCCTTAATCAGAGTGAAGTTGAGTGGTTCCTTGTACAAAGCCTGCTACGCGCTTTCATCGGACCGATAAAAGTCGTGACTTAGAATTTAGAACCTTATTCTACAAGGAAATAGGTCGCCAATTTTTCCAGCCTTAGTTGCGGGTGGCAGGGGCTGGTAGGTCAGAGGTGTCAATGCCCTCGACCCCTCTAACAGGAGCAGTCCAGAAGGTTGTGTCAGCACTGGGGGAGGGGGAAAAGGCTGGGCGCGCAATGGCAAAAGATTCGGGCCGAGGCGGAAGATTCTTGATGTCGCGAAGGGAATCATCGATCACTTCATAGGGCGTTTGTCCGATCCGATCAAGTGCAACATCTCCTGCGGGGTTAATAACGACAAACTGTGGGACTAGAGAGCCGTTGTAGTAGTAGGGGGCTTGGTCAGATGTGTAGGTTTTGTCCGATGGCAGCGTATCAACGCTAATGGGCATAAAGTTAACGTTTTGACGGTAGAAAGCCTGTAGCTGTGAAACCACCAAGGAATTATCCTTACACTCTGGACTATCGTCGGTGTAGAACATCAGCACAGAAGGACGTTCTTGTTGTTGTGCCTCAACGAGGCTATTCCGAGGGGGCACCAACGAACCATTGCTGGCGTAAAGGACAAAGATGTTGCCATCAAAATGATCATCGTTCATACCTGCTGTTGCGGGAGCAGTGCTGAAAATTCCGAGGCAAAGTAAGAGGACACACAGCCCCGTGACCGAAACAGTTGCCCAACAGACTCTCTTTAACAGGTGCCAAGCGCGTTGTCGTAATAAAAAAGTCATGGTTTAGCGCATTGAGATGAACATTGCTAATTTTGCCCTATTTTATGTGGGGTGGCTATGGTGCTCGTCCCTCTGAGGTAGCGATCGCCTCTTGACTTGAGCTAGGATTTTTAACTGGTAGGAGCTTCAGAAGTGCTATTTGGCACAGCATCGCTCTATCCTTGAGCACCCAATAACCGTTACAATTCATGACATACTCAGCTTGCAGGTGCTGAATTTATGCACGACGATATCCCTGAAGCTTTTCGGCAATCTGTTCCTGAAGCCTCTTCACAACGAGCAACTCTACTGATTTGGGGTGGCAGTGCTTTGGGATTGGCTGTTGTCGCCTTGGGAGGATGGTTGGCGCTGAGTGCTTTAAATCCGGTCTCATCAGACAGTGCCCCTGAGGTTGTTCCTGCTGCTTCGCCCACTCCTTCGCCTTCTGTCGCAGCTGAGACAACAGATGATTTGTTGGGGCACCTCTCCTATAAAGAGGTAGCGGCGCAGGAACTAAAGCCAATTTCGGCTGACGGGCGCTTGAAGCTTCAGAATTCAGCAGCCCAGGCCTATCAACGGATGGCCGCCGCTGCTAGGGCTGCAGGTGTGAGTGTGCAACCTATCTCGGCTTTCCGTACCGTCGAAGAGCAGAATTATCTCTTTTTTAAGGTGAAGGAGCAGCGGGCCCAAGCAACCGCTCAGCGTGCTAATGTGAGCGCGCCTCCAGGTCATAGCGAACACCATACAGGGTATGCCATTGATGTGGGGGACGCTACGCGGCCTGCCACGAATTTGAGTCAATCCTTTGATCAAACGCCAGCATTTAAGTGGCTGGAGGCCAATGCCGCTCGCTTCAGTTTTGAACTGTCTTTTCCCAAAGGAAATCCGCAGGGCGTTAGCTATGAACCCTGGCACTGGCGATATGTGGGAGATCAGAAAAGTCTCAAGACGTTTTACAGTGCGCGTAAGCTCAAGACAAATAAAGCGACTGAAGGAACATCTCCATGAATGAGCAGGCGTCACTCAATGCGATTGCACTTGCTGTTGCTCTCCTTTCCTTTTCCGTTCTGTTGGGTCCCTATTTCCACCTGCCTGCTTCTGTTCCAGCTGCAATCACGCTGGGTGTTTTGGGGCTAGCCGCGGTTGATATTTTCGGTTTTAAAGGTCTAGGAAACCGGCTTTTTTTAGATGCCTTCGCACAACTTTCTCCAGCCCACCGTCAAAGGGTGATTCATCATGAGGCAGGCCATTTTCTGGCCGCTCAGCTACTTGATGTGACGGTGGCAGGGTATACCCTGACGGCTTGGGAAGCTTTTCGACAAGGTCACCTCGGTCAAGGCGGCGTGCGCGTTGAGACCCCAGATTTTGGGGAGACCATCACGGCTTCAGAGTTAGAGCGTTACTGTACGATCTGGATGGCCGGAGGGGTTGCGGAGTCCTTGGTCTATCAGAATGTAGAAGGGGGCGCGGATGATCTGAAGACGTTGCGAACTGTTCTTCGTCAGCTAGAGGTCCAAGATGCCATCTTAAAGGAACGGCTTGCCGGACGACGAGCACAGAATTTGCTTCAAAACCATTGGGAAGCTTATGAGGCATTGGTTACGGCGATGGAAAAACGCATGCCAGTGCAAGACTGTTGCCGCTTGATTACACAGCAGGTACAGCCAACGGTGTGATATATATCACCCTATTTTGGTGTTTTGCTGTCTACAATCACGGTTAACTTGAACAGGGGGATGACAGTGTTCGAGGAGAGTGACGGTTCGCGGCACTCGCTTTGATGAAACACCCAGCCTACTGCTCTGTTATAGGCAACTACAGCCGCTCTGTTTACTCATGTCCCCATCCTTGCCACTTCTTGTTGCTCAACTCTCTGACCTGCATTTGTTCTCTACACCAGAACAGACGTTGCTGGGTCTACAAACTATGGCTTCCTTCTCGGCGATTGTAGAGGCACTGGTTCAGCTGCCCCAACAGCCTGATGTCATTCTATTGACAGGCGATTTAGCCCAAGATGAGTCACCCGCTGCCTATGAGCAAATTGTGCAGCAGCTGAGGCCACTTAACATTCCCACCTATTGGTTACCGGGAAATCATGATCATTTGCCAAGTATGGCGTCCATTTTAAATCAAGCTCCTATTTATTCTGATAAGGCTTTCAGCATGGGAGGGTGGCAGTTCTTACTGCTTGATTCTACGGTCTCTCAGCAGGTGCATGGAGCATTCTCCGCAAAATATTTAGCCGAGTTAGACCAATATCTGCAGTCGACGACTCAACCCACTTTGATTGCTTTACATCATCCGCCTGTGGCGATCGACTCAGACTGGTTAGATAATTTGGGCTTACACAACTCTGACGATTTCTTTGCTGTTGTTGAGCGTTATCCCCACGTAAAACTGACTATCTTTGGGCATATTCACCAACAGGTCGAGCAGCAGCGACAGGGGATTGCTTACTTGAGTACACCCTCAACCTGTGTGCAGTTTGCACCCAATCAGAAAACATTCTCCCTTGATCAATCACAGCCGGGATTCCGATTGTTACAGCTTTATCCTGATGGCACCTTTGAGAGCGAAGTGCAGCGTGTTCGGATTAATGAGCAAATAGATTTGGCGGCTCAGGGATATTGAAGTATCGATCGGTTATTTATCCGTTCGGATATCAATGACGCTGGCTTTGAAGTTGTATTGCTGGCCACCTAACTCAACAGGAACTCCAATTTTGATATCTGTGCCGCCTAGCTTAATGTTGTCGCCTTTAACTTCTGCTTTACCCTCTAAGGTGATCAATATATTTGAGACATATTGAGCTTCTACCCTCGGATCTGGTAGAGGTTTAACTGAGCCGTCAGGTTGGGTAATGGCTAGATTCCTGGGAAGAAATTCAACATTCTTGATATCGACTTGGCCTGCTGGGGCGTTGCGAATGATGAAGTTGGTCTTATCACCAGCCTTAATCAGTTCCTTTGGATTGCTGGCACTCAGGCCTAGAACGATGGTGTCGACCTCAACAGATTGAGATCCGCCTGCAATCAAGCTATCACCACCACTACCGGGGAGAACAATCCCTAAAACAACAAACAGAATCACAAGGGCGGCCCCGACATCGAGGATGCTAACTTTTCCAAACAACCGGCCTTGCGTGTCTATAACTGCCATAAAACTTTGATCCTTAGCCAATGATTCTGATGCAAATGTGGTCCTTGTGATTGTCTGCAAAGGGGCCCGACCCTGTTTGCTGGTGTCAGATTATCATGACTGCTGTTCATTTATGGGAAATAAGGGGCTGCTTCCTAGGGCTGACGGACGATGATGCTGGATGTAACAGTTTGACCCCAGTTGAGGATATTGATCTTAAAATAATGATACTGAGCGAAGCAAAAGTCTATGAGCGTTCCTGACACCCAACCCGCAAAGCTAACTGACTACACAACAGCAGATGTAGAGCAGCTAGCGAGGCGCCTTGATGCTGACGACTATGAGACTCCGTTTGCAGCTCTAGAGGACTGGCATTTACTTCGAGCTGTTGCGTTCCAACGTCCAGAGTTGGCAGAGCCCTACATGCATCTGTTGGATTTAGAAGCTTTTGACGAGTCTTAGTTGCGTTGCATTTTGTCAGGGGAAGTATTCAATATTGCTGCCTTACTGCCTATTTCCCGATGCTCTAGGAAATTTTGATTGAGAGGGGATTGTCTCTTCGGTAAGCTGTGGCTCAACGCATTCTAATCGGCATTGGTGGTGGTATTGCGGCCTATAAGGTTTGTGAAATCATTTCTACTCTGGTGAAGTCTGGGGTGGAAGTTCGTGCGATTTTGACGGATGCTGCCCAAGCCTTTGTTACGTCGCTCACTGTGACGACACTGTGTCGCCATCCGGTCTATGACGATAGGAGTCTCTGGCAGCCGACGCATTCGAGACCGCTGCATATTGAGCTTGCCGACTGGGCGGATCTTATTTTATTGGCTCCGCTCACGGCGAATACGCTAGCTAAGCTTGTTTGTGGGCTTGCCGATAACTTATTGACGAATACCTTGTTGGCGTCTGATTGCCCAATTTTGGTGGCACCAGCTATGAATACGACAATGTGGCAGCAGCCCTCGGTCCAGCGAAACTGGCAGCAACTTCAGCTAGATAAGCGCTTTCACTCTATTGGTCCTGGGGCGGGATTGCTGGCTTGTGACACGGTGGGGTTGGGACGCATGGCTGAACCCGCAGATATCCTGAGTTATTTGTCCTCACTGGCCCATTCGCAGGGGGGGCGAGATCTGGCAGGGAAGTCGCTACTTATTAGTGCTGGCGGTACACGTGAACATTTAGATCCGGTTCGATTTATTGGTAATCCGTCCTCAGGGAAGATGGGGGTGGCGTTGGCGCTGGCTGCTTGGCATCGAGGTGCGAAGGTTCATCTCGTGCATGCTCCATTGGCGGAACCGTTGTCCCGGATTCCTGATATTGATGCGGTGGCGGTGACGGGGGCTGACGAGATGAGAACGCAACTTCTGAGGTTATTTCCCACTGTAGATTGGACGATCATGGCGGCAGCCGTGGGAGATGTTCAACCTACACAATATTCCCCAGCGAAGCTGCCGAAGATAGACTTGCCGGAATCGCTGGCTTTAGAAAAGGTCCCTGATATTCTTTCTGAGCTCAGTCCTCTGAAACAACCTCACCAAAGGCTGATCGGTTTTGCCGCTCAGACTGGAGATATTGTGACCCCAGCAAAAGACAAGCTTAAGCGGAAGGGATTAGATGCGATCGCAACTAATCCTGTAGATTTACCGAATAGTGGTTTTGGCAGCAACCAGAATCAGGCTGTTTTAATAGATAAACATGGCCATCAGCTTGAGATCTCAAACTGCAGCAAATTATCAATGTCCCACAAGCTCCTCGACTTTATCCGAGATCTCTCCTCATAGTTGTGAGGACTCTATTCAGATAAAGTCGGAACTCGCAGGATTGAATTAGTCCTACTGGGCTGTGGAAGACTGTTGCTGTAAGCTTTGGGAGGAAGCTGAATCCTCAACGGCTTGTGGTGTTAACCCTTCATTGGGGTTAATGGTTTGGAGCTGTGTTTCCGGCATATGGAATAAAGAGCCATCAGCCTCAAAAGCCTGAACATCATTAGGAAGGGGCGCTTTCACCTGGCCATCAAACACTTGGGAATCATTGTGATGCCGATCAAATCGGTTGAACTGATCGAACTGATGGCCTGGGCTGATGAATCCAAAGCCACTATGGCCAAATCCTCCTCTGCGGAATCCTCTGCCAAAGCTGCTCCGTCGGAACCCTCCGCGCCTGAAGCCTCTACCAAAGCTACTCTTGCCAAATCCTCTGCGTCTAAATCCCTTGCTTCGGAATCCTCTGCCAAACCCTCCACGCCTGAATCCACCGCCAAACCCTCCACGTCTGAATCCGCTGCGTCTGAAACCACTGCGCCTGAATCCAACTTCTTGATAGGCAGAATCGACTGTTTGAGTCGCAGCACTATTGTGACTGTGCCGCTGCCAAAGCGCCTCTTCTGCATTGGCTGGAACTGCTGTCAAAAGACTTAATCCAACGAATAGGGTCGCCACTGCGTTTTTCATGGGTTTGACCTGCTACTTAGCATTGATGAAGGAGTGATCGGTTTCTTTCTCTCAAAGAACCTATGCTTTACATCCTGTGGCTCGAGCCTGAAACTGGCCTGAGTCTGGATATAAGTTTTGATGATGAATTCCTGAGTCTTGCGATCGACCACATGTCAATGAGCCATTCCCAAAGCAATAGCACCTGTGCTGGATCAATTCCGTACAGGTGCTATTCAATTCACTTACCCATTAATAGGGAAAAGCGTATACTGACAAATTAAACGGGCTAGGAGGGATTCGAACCCCCGACACCGTGGTCCGTAGCCACGTGCTCTAGTCCACTGAGCTACAAGCCCTCAGAGGAACTTTATCTTACCATAGCTGTACCCATGACAACAGAATTTATCCAGGGAGGCTCTGGGCGTGATCTGCAGACCTCCCATGACTCCTCTTCTGCCCTCACCCACTTGGATGCTCAGGGGCAGGCGCATATGGTTGATGTCTCAGAAAAAGCGGTGTCGGTTAGAGTTGCGATCGCACAGGGCCAAGTCCAGATGTCTGCTGCAACCTTCGCAACGATAGAAGCAGGTAATGCCCCCAAGGGTGATGTTCTGGGAACTGCCCGCCTCGCGGGAATTATGGCAGCCAAACAAACTGCTCAGCTTATTCCCCTCTGTCACCCCTTGCCTCTCCAGAAAATTAAGGTTGAGATTATTCCTGATGCCCAGTTGTCGGGGTACATCATTCGTTCGACCGTGAAAACGAAATCAGAGACGGGTGTTGAAATGGAAGCACTTACAGCCGTTTCGATTGCTGCCTTAACCCTTTATGACATGGCAAAAGCCCTAGAAAAAGCCATCCGAATTGAGAATATTCATTTGCTGCACAAAGAGGGTGGGAAATCTGGGGAGTGGTCAGTCTCAAAGATGTAAAAGGAGCTAGTATCAACACCACACATTGTTGATATGGGCTAAGAGCGGACTGTGGGGGGATAGCTTTAGCCTTGAATGATTCCTCGTTGGATTGTCCCAATTCCTAAACTTCTGTAGGGATAGCTGATATAGAAGCGGTCTCTAACCAATCAAAAATTCGATTGAGCTGTTGTAGTGTAATCAACCCATAGTGCCATAGGAGCATATGGAGTTGTCCTGGATGGTTGCTAGCGTGTCGCATCACAAGGGCAATAGAGTCGGCGGGTATACCTAGGTCCGTTTGGAGGTAATCGATGAATTTCTGCTGTAAAGAGACTGACATTTGCGGCCTGGGGAGGGGAGGGAGATTTTCAAGGAGGATCGTGCTCAGAGGTAGAACGCGAACCTGTTCACACCACTATCGCCACTCTGAAACAGATTGCCTAAGGGGAAAACACTGAACTTTCTGCCGTTGTAACTCACCCTCAAGTCCTCCACCTCCGTATATTTCGCAGTTGTGGCTATGGCATTCCTCAAAATGACGGTCAGGACTGGAAATATGTTGGTATACTAATTTAGCTTCTACACTGACCAAGAGTTCTGAAACTCAACCGCCAGATAGATTGTGAGCGGATGTGGTGGAATTGGTAGACACGCACGCTTGAGGGGCGTGTGGCGTAAGCCTTGCGAGTTCGATTCTCGCCATCCGCATTAAAGCCCCCCACAGCTTTTATGTTGTGGGGGGCTTTTGTGTATTACTAATTTCGTCTGTGTTTCTTTGCTTAACGTCAGTACGGGATAAGCAGAAGGAGGTAGGCTGAGAATCTCAAAACCATCAGCATGCTCCTCCCGTGTCTAGCTTAGAAGAACTCTTTTGCCACGTCGATGACTTCTGTCAAGCCTTTGAACCGCTCTGGCATCAA
>CALFCG010000083.1 GCA_937951315.1 uncultured cyanobacterium | reverse complement strand
AAGACGCTGGGCCTGCTGCCGAGATTCTTCAATCCCCCATAAGCTAGGATAAGTCGCCTTTTGAGACTGTAGATCTTTGCCTGCGGTTTTACCGAGCTGTTCCCGCGTCGCCGTGACATCTAAAACATCATCAACAATTTGAAACGCCAAACCAATATTGCGTGCGTACTGTGATAAATGCTCTAGCATCTTTTCCGGAGCATTCGCTAACTCCGCCCCGGATAAAACAGAAGCTTCTAAGAGTGCGCCCGTTTTATGGAGGTGGATAAAATCCAGCGTCGATAGGGTGATGTCATCCGCCCCTTCAGACTCTAGATCAACAACCTGTCCTCCCACCAGTCCTGTCGCAGCGACAGCATGGCCCAGGCGAGCCACCACCTTCAGCAAGCGATCCGCCGAAACCCCCTGTGTCTGTGTCGCCAGAAACTCAAAAGCATAGGCAAGAAGTCCATCGCCAGCCAAGATTGCGATATCGTCTCCATAAACCTTGTGGTTTGTGGGCTTGCCGCGCCGAAAGTCGTCATTATCCATAGCCGGTAGGTCGTCATGAATCAGCGACATCGTGTGTACCATTTCAAGCGCACAGGCGGTCGGTAGAGCAATCTCAAGCGCACCACCGGCTAATTCACAGGTTGCGAGACAAAGGATGGGGCGTAGACGCTTGCCCCCAGCCATCAGGGAATAACGCATCGCTTCATAAATTTTCTCAGGATAGACCACTGAGATAGAAGCATCGAGAGCCTCCGCCACAACTTTCTGACGTTCGCTCAGATACTCGGGTAGTGAGAAGCGATTTGTATCCGGCACATCTTTGACAAGTGAGGGGGTACGAGGATTCTCAGCAGAAATCATCCTTTAATCCTTCCTGATCGCGACGATGAAGAAATCTTCCTCTCGCTTAGCTTGAACCAGGAACTACTTAAAGCACTTAATTCAATAGAGAGGGAACCTCGATTTTGCTTGAGGTTCAACTATTGTATGATGCTTTGCTGCCTTGGCTGTAACTCCACACCGTATTGTATAAAAGCATAGCAACAGTCATAGGACCAATTCCACCGGGTACAGGTGTAATCAGACTGGCTTTAGACTCGACCTTAGCAAAGTCAACATCACCGACAAGTCGTGCTTTGCCGGCTGAATCTTCGACTCGATTAATGCCGACATCTACCACGACAGCACCCGGCTTTACCATATCAGCGGTAACGTAGCCTGGGCGACCGATTGCTGCGACAAGGATATCCGCCGACTGGGTGAGTTTAGCAATCTCTTCAGTTTTCGAGTGGGCGATAGTAACCGTAGCGTTTGCTTCTAACAACATGAGCGCCATGGGCTTGCCAACCAAAATACTGCGGCCCAACACCACAGCCCGCTTCCCAACAAGGCTGACATCATAGGTTTCTAAAAGACGCATCACGCCTGCAGGGGTACAACTTCGCAACCCCGTTTCTCCACGAACCAGACGCCCCAGGTTGAGGGGATGGAGACCATCAGCATCTTTATCAGGTGCAATTTCGTAGAGAAGGGCCTCGGCGTCGAGATGGGGCGGCAGCGGCAACTGCACCAAGATTCCGTCTACATTGGGATCTTGATTCAGCCGATGAATCACCGCTGTTAATTCAACTTGACTCGTCTCTGCAGGAAAGTGTTGACCGTAGGAGTTAATCCCGACCCGGGCACAGGCGCGCTCTTTGTTGCGAACATAGGCCGCACTGGCGGGGTTATCTCCCACCATCAGCACAGCTAAACCAGGAGGACGACCCATCTGAGGCTGTAGCGCATCGACTTGAGCTTTCAATTCAAGCTGGATCTTCTGAGACAGTGCTTTACCATCTAGAAGATGAGAAGAAGGTGGCATCAGTGTTTAGAGGCAGCAGAAAACCTCTTGATTGTATCGGTAAGACGACGTTCCCATGAAGCACAGCGTAGAATAATCACGGTGGCACGGTAGAAAACACTTAGGCACATCGCAAGATCCTATGTCCGAAAATAGTACAGAATTTGCAGTGGGCGATCGCATCTGCGTCACCGCTCTTCCCAGCTATGTCAAAACGGCAGAACCAATGCCGATGTTGCGCCCCCCTTCTGTGATTGCCATCGGCGAAGAAGGGACCATCTTGAGTCGAGAGCCAGGAGACTATTGGGGAATCCGATTCGAGAAGGGCGCCTTCTTACTCGAAGATCAGTATTTTGAATCAGCTTCAGATGCAAAGCACTCAAGCCAAGACGAGGTTAGCAGCAAGAGCGATAGCATCCAAGAGGAGTAGCATCGATATCAACTGGGACTAACGCACCTCAACCAATGCTAAGAACAAATATGTATAAACCAAGATTGAACACCTTGAAAACGGGCTATATACATCATTAACCTTCTAGCATCTCAGTACTATCTACGAGGCCCGCTTCGGCTGACGAATGTTGTACATAAAAGACCTACGTTGCAATGCAATCTTCCTCAGGATCGGCTGCGATGCATCGAAGTTGCCGGAACGGTTTCACCCTGGGGGTGAGTCAGCGCTGCATAGCCTAGCACCAGTATCATGAACGCCAGCCCAAAGCCAATCTCAAGCTTAGCCCCAGTCATCACAAGCTTGGGACTGAGGTGCAGAGATTTTGTCATACCGCTTTTAGTCACTTTCCAACTCCCACTTCGTTGATGGGTGTGCTGCTGACATGGCCCTTTTGTATTTCCAGGAAAAAAGTTGGTGGGTTCTACCCTAAAAATTTCGGGGTTGAGCGATATCACCCCCTATATATATAGGGATTTGGCTTGAACGGAATTGGGACCAAGGTCCAAAATTAGATCTCCGATTATTGCCCTGACAAAGGCTTGAGCTGGGAATAAATCTGTCTCGCGGGAAGAGAAGAAGGCTCAAATTAATGTTCAGGGACTGTGTTAATGTGACATTCAGCATTGATTCGGTTTTGGTGGGGAACAGCCACCAGAGATAACGGGGAAAGAACGGTGTAAGTCCGACGCTGTCCCGCAGCTGTAAACCGGTTTAGAGCAATATCAAGTTGAGACGAGTCTTCAAAGAAACGAGTCTTTACTTTCAAACTCTAATCCTGTAAGCCAGAATGCCCGCCGATATTATGTCTGTTTTCTAGCGCATCTGCGAGGTACAGGTCGTGATTATTTTTAACGCCATAACTACTCAATCTTGGCTAACCCAAAAACGAAGCCTGTCTGTGGCAGGGTTGTTGCTCCTAGTAGGCGGTCTTTTCTCTGCAAGTCCAGCTCTCGCCCACCATCCCTTTGGGGGAGAGACGCCCAACACATTACTTGCGGGGTTTCTGTCTGGTATTGGCCATCCCGTCATTGGCTTTGATCATTTAGTCTTTGTAATTGCGGTGGGTCTACTGGCAGCCCTCCAGCCGAGAGGTTTATCGGTTCCAGTCGCGTTTGTAATGACCTCCTTAGCCGGTACAGGTTTGCACCTGATGGGGTTTGACTTACCCATTCCTGAAATTGTCATTACAGCTTCAGTCTTTCTGTCTGGTGTACTGCTGGCACAGAAGAGTCGCCTAAATGATTTACTCGTGGTTGGAACGGTTGCGATCGCAGGTCTTTTCCACGGCTATGCCTATGGTGAAGCCATTGTAGGCGCGGAGATCACCCCTTTACTGGCGTACCTCGTTGGTTTTTCACTGATACAGCTCGTCATTTCCCTCTCGGCCTGTGTTCTAGGACAACGCGTCATCCAAACCGCAGCAACTCCAAGATTGCCGCTAAGGTTTGCAGGCTTTTTAATTTGCGGCGTGGGCATAGCCCTACTGAACGGCATCATTGCCGGTTAATCTTGCCCCCTCTGATCGCAATCATTCCTGGCTCAATTCAATAACTATGCATAAAATTCCCGTTACGGTTGTCACTGGATTTCTAGGGGCTGGTAAAACGACCCTGGTGCGGCATCTCCTACAGAACAACCAGGGCCGTCGCATTGCCGTCTTGGTCAATGAATTCGGCGAAATTGGCATTGATGCAGAGCTACTCCGCTCCTGCCAGATCTGTGATGAAGACGAGACCAATGGCAACATTGTCGAACTCACCAATGGATGTCTCTGCTGTACAGTTCAAGAAGAATTCTTGCCCACAATGCAGGCCCTCCTTCAGCGTCGCGATCAGATTGACTGCATTCTCGTTGAAACATCTGGCCTCGCTTTACCAAAACCCCTAGTCCAGGCCTTTCGTTGGCCAGAAATCCGCACGAGCGCCACAGTTGATGGCGTGATTACGGTTGTAGACTGTGAAGCCCTCTCCAGCGGTCAGCTTGTGGGAAACTTAGATGCCTTAGAGGCCCAACGTCAGGCCGATGATAGCCTAGACCATGAAACCCCCATCGAAGAGCTCTTTGAAGATCAGCTTGCCTGTGCCGATCTGGTGCTGTTGACTAAAGTCGATCAACTGAATGAGACCGAACTCAGTCAAGTACAAACTTGGCTGCAGGGAGAGCTCCCCCAGGGGACCAAAATGATTCCTTGCCACCAGGGTCAGATTAATCCTGGAATTTTATTAGGCTTCAATGCCGCAGTGGAAGACAACTTAGATCAGCGTCATAGCCACCATGATCATGAAGAAGAACATGAGCATGATGACCATATCAACTCTGTCCAGGTTCTGTGCGATCACACAGCGGATCCAGAGCAGTTGCTAGAAAAGCTTAAGGCACTGGTGATAAAGCATGAGATCTATCGCATCAAAGGCTTTGTCAATCTTCAAGACAAGCCCATGCGTCTGGTCCTTCAGGGGGTGGGAGATCGATTTGATACTTTTTTTGATCGCCCTTGGCACCCCTCAGAAACACGTCAGACCAAGCTAGTCTTTATTGGCCAAGACCTACAGCAGGATGACATTTCCCGAGCACTGGCTCCAACGACAGCACTGGTATAGCCCAATCGTCTTTTAGAAACCTAATGGCAAGGGTAGCTGCCCAGAGGTATCTGCTAAGGCCACACCTTCGTGCTTGAGCAACCATTGCTTACGTGCCAGTCCCCCAGCATATCCAGTCAGCTTTGCGTTGGCTCCAATGACACGATGGCAGGGAATCACAATTGCCACCGGATTGCGAGAGTTTGCCATACCCACAGCGCGGCTGGCGTTAGGATTACCCAACTGCGTTGCCAGCTCTCCGTAGGTGAGGGTTTTACCCACAGGGATCTCTCGGAGACGCGACCAGACCTTTTGCTGAAAGGGGGTCCCTCCTGGATTGACAGAGATTGAGGTTAAACTTTCGTAGTTGCCAGAGAAGTAGGCTTGGATGCGATCGCAAATTCCCAAACTATCTGCAGCTGGAATCAATGAGAAGTCT
>CALFCG010000082.1 GCA_937951315.1 uncultured cyanobacterium | reverse complement strand
GGCTGGGGCTGCATGGCTATACCCATCAATCTTTCCCCAGAATGAATGGTAAACAGCTGTTAGAAAGCTTAGAAAATACGAGGGATGCGATCGCAACCTCCTGCAGCCTCGATCCAGAGACTCTACGAGATGTCCGCCCTCCAAACGGTATTTTCACCCCTACGACCCTTTCACAACTCAAAGCAGGAGGCTATCGTCCTGTGATGTGGAGTGTTGTCCCTGTGGACTGGGTATGTCCCGGTATTGAACTTGTCACCCAGCGCATTATGAAGCAAACCCGAAACGGCTCGATTGTTGTCCTGCATGACGGTCTATGCGGGGGTCAAGACGTTGCCCGAACAACCCGTCAACTCTTGCCTCAACTTTTGAATTGGGGCTATCGATTTGTCACCATTGAGCATCTTTGGAATCAGAAACAGCAGACAACAGCTATCACTCTATAAAGTGGCCGAAGCAGTACGATTCTTCTCCCGGTTAATTGTCAGCATTAAGGTATAGAGCGTTCGCAGTTGTACATCGATCAAAGGTGGGATCGTGGTGAAAACAACGTCAAAGCCCTCATCACAGCTCCGCATCACCTTGGCATAAATACCAGTGTCATCGCCCTCCTGCCTCCATACAGAATCTGGCACCGTACAAAAATTCAGCCTCACATTAGTTAAATGGGATGGACAATCGCGGACATCGCACTGAATCTTGGCCCCTCTCGCCGATAGCTCAACCAACTGTCCCCTAAATATCGCACCTTGAACCTGCTTGCCGTCCAGAACGGTATATCGCAGCAGTATAGACTCGGGCAACGGCAGAAAGCATAACTCTTCTGGGTAGAGCATTAAGGGGCGTGCTCCCTTAATGCCACCCACTTGATACAAAGTGACTGGCTTCTGAATCCCCTTCGGATGGACAACCTGCCGATCTGTAACCTCAAGCACATGTTCCCCCACTGCCGCTAGCGTGGATTCCGAGATATAAATCTGGCCGCCAACCGTATAGGATTCAATGCGAAAGGCAAGATTCATCGCACTACCAATGGCGCTGTATTTCGTCCGCCGCTCCGAGCCAATATTACCGAGCACAACCTCGCCGGTATTAATGCCAATCCCCATTTCTAGCTCGGAGAATCCCCAAGTTGTGATTTTGGCATTCACTTCGGCCATGGCTAACTGCATGGCAATAGCACAGGAAACGGCCCTGCTAGCATCATCTTCGTAACTCTCAGGCGCACCAAACAAAACAGCAATTCCATCCCCGAGGTAATCATCAATGGTGCCGCGATACTGCAAAATCACATCGGCCATGTGCTTAAGGTAAAGGTTCAACACCTTCACAACATCTTCAGGGGAGATCCGCTCGGCCAGAGCTGTAAAACCACGCAAATCTGAGGCTAGCATTGTGATTTGACGACGCTGCCCACCCAACTGTAACCCCCGTGGATTTTCGAGGACATGGGCCACCACCTCATCGCTCAGATAGCGACCAAAGGTTTGTCGAATTAGACTTGCAGTTCGGGCAATGTAGGCCGTAATCGCGATGGCAGAACCAATCAGGGCAGTGAACGGCGGCACCATGGGCACCCACCAGCCAAAGAGGAAAGCAAAATAGGTCGTGCCAAACAGCAACCCCCCCGCCAGGAAAAGACTTACAGACTGATAAAACGACAGTGTTTGCACACCCTTGCGGTAGCGCAGTTGCCACGCAAGGGTCGCTCCCACGATTGACCACAACAGGATCCATAGCCAATCTAATGGCTCAGACCAACTCCGAAAGAGGGGACGCTCACCCAGGGCAGCACTGATAATTTGACTGGTAATGTGGGCATGAATCTCAACCCCTGGCATCGGTTCCGGCAGTTCGCGGAGACCACTGCTGTGGGGGGTAAAGTAGGTATCTTTGAAGCTTTCACCAATTTTACCGATTAAGATGATGCGATCTTGTCCCCAATCTGGATGCATCCGATCTTCCAACACCTCTGTTAAGGAGACGGTCTCAAAGGACTGTCGAGATCCACGATAGTCCAACAGTATTTGAAACCCTCCAGCATCCGCACCGATATACCCCCCATCATTCGCCTCAAAAGGTCTAAATAGACTCTTCCCCAAGCGCCAGCGTACCTGCGTCCCCTTAAGCGGCTGAGGCCTAATCTCATCAGCTTCAAGATAGTGGAGTGCTAGATGCAAGCCAAAGCTGAACACCGTTTTACTTTTACCAGTTGCCGCCGGATCAACCATGTATATAAATCCACGCCGAACCCGTTTATCAGCATCAAGGATAAAATCATTTGCTCCCACCTGCCCTAGTTTTTTCAGGACTGGCGGCGGGGCAACCGTTTCAATATCTTTCTGCCCCAAAACCTTCTGAATCCCGACTAAATTTGGGGTCGAGTTAAAGACTTGAAGCAGATCAGAATGTCCCGGCTCCACGGGTAAATCCCGATAAATATCTAGACCAATGGCCCTGGGCTGCATCGCAGATAGTTTTCGCAATAATCGGGCATAGACTTGATCAGAAATAACCGGCTGCTGCAAACGCTGAATATCCAGCTCATTGATGCCCACAATCGCAATGCGTTTTTCTGGGAGAGGCTGCGGTCGCCAACGCATATACTGATCGAAGGCAAACCATTCCCAACCCTGCCAAACCCCCATTAAGCGCAACACAATCACGATCAAAGCAATACTGGGGGCAGTAATCCAGATTCCTCGGGCTTGCCAACAGAGACGCTTTAGAGTCTGCATCTATTTGGCAGTACAACAATCCTGAAACGGTTCTTGAGCAATCGCGCTTAGCCCAGCAGAAATCAGTAGTTCTTCCCATTCATCCTGGCGGTCACGGCGGACTTGCGCCACACGATCAAGCGTGTCATGCCAAATATTTGACTGAGCAAAGATTTTTGCCTGCTCTAACGGATCAGCTCCCTGAAGGCGAGTCAGCGCGGGGGAACTGAGGCTAGTTCGCTTAATACGACCCGAAACATAAACGTTCCGACTGGGTGCAGACTGATCACAAAGCAGACTAAAGGTCCATCGATAGCTAGCCCCGACTTCTAAAGCAGCCTCCCCAGGCAACCTGAGCTTGACCACCCCTGACTGCTCCGGTAAAACAATCATTGCCAGATACAGGACCTCGCCAGCCTCGTCTGTGAGTGCAAATTCAGCGCTGGATGCTGGGGTTGAGGGGATATACCAATACAGTGTCGGAGTGGAATCTACAGTCTGTGCCTGACTGGCTTGTTTCGGCAGCAACGACATGAGGGGAGTTTCTCCCACCTTGACGCAGGTCGGCCCCCGATGCCCCCCCCCTTCAGAACGGGAAGTTCCCCCCCTAGACTCATCAGCAGGAGGAAATTTAAGACTCACAAGCTGAGGCACCTGAGCAAAAGCGACTTGAGCCAAAAGAACGGTCTTGAACAGGCCCATCAAAGCGAGAAACAAGAGAACTAGTTTAGAATTCACGACACGCCGCCCGCTAGAGAATGAGTAGGGTCAACTGCGAAACAACACCTTTATGAGCGTTAGTGGAATTAGATACACTAACCCTTTAATTATATATCTGTACCACCAGAAGCCATTACGCAAATATTCTGAGTACGTAACAGGAAAGCACAGAGTCTCAAACTACCCCAAAAGACTTCACCCCTTTTCAATTAAGGCTATCAAGCACTTGAAAAAAGATTTCTATTCCAGGATATTAATTTTTCTACACAGCTAAAAAGCAGGGTTTATCGTGACAATGAATGACACTAGGCTGTAAATATCGAGCGAGAGCTTCAGAGCCTTTTTGCCGCGTTGCTTTATCAGAGAATAGCTCACGTCAATATCAACACATACTCATTTTTCGACAACAGATCAACAGGGCAATAAGATATATGAATATCGGCACTAATGCTCAAGGAAACTGCATTTTCGATGTCGCCAGGCTAAATAATGCCCCAGGCAAGTAGTTTCACCTGCGAAACGGGTCATGCCCTGATAATCTAGCCGCCGTATAGACTTAAATGTGGATGGGCTCTGAATCTATCTGTGATCTTAAAGATCCCACACGACACAGACACCATATTTTAGGAGAAGAGTGGTGCACTTAGCAGTGCAGGTGATTTCCACCCGAGCCAGAATGTCCGCAAGGGGAATAATCTTCAACAGCATATTTGCAATTTTTCAAATTACAAATGGTCACTAGCTCCAAAATCAAAACCATTTGTACATTGGATGAGACTCATCGACCTCAAAATTTTCTAATCAATTTGCTGGACTCCATTGATGACTTTTTTGTGCGGCATCCTTTGAATTTCTGAATGCCACTGAAGCACCTGCCCATGCAATAAATTCACAGGAATCCAAGCTGGCATCCATTGTTATCAATATCTTGGCCTTAAGAATAGTCAATAAGCTATTATCCAAAGTCTGCTCAAACGAAATTGGACTGAGCATATCGAATGCAATTTTTGCGGAGATGCACCACTAAAATATTGAATGAGCTGACTCATAAGTTCATGCATCAATGATGTCTTGCGTTTTTTATAGATGGGCGCGCGGATCGAAACTACGGAGCTGTGCCAACTTTTCATAGCACTCTCGCTCAGACGCCGAAAGCTCCTTCGGCATTACGATCTGAACTTTGACAATTTGGTCGGTATGTCCACCCTTTGCCAGGGGCCACCCTTTGCCCCTCAGCCTCATAGATTGCCCCGATTTAATACCCGCAGGGACAGTCATTTTGACTTTGCCCCCGGGCGTAGGCACTTCAATACTTGCCCCTAAAGCCGCCTCATCAGGGGTAATCGGCAGTTCACAGATCAACTGTTCTCCATCAAATTTGAAAAACGAATGGGCCTGAACTTTTACCGTTAGATACAAATCACCGCGCGTCTGAGTCATCGGGTTGAGCTGGCCCTTGCCCCGTACTCGGATTTTGGTACCCGGTTTTGCCCCAGCGGGAATCCGTACCGAGATCGTCTCACTACCGCCAATAATTAACCGCTTCTGTACTCCTTGCAGAGCCTCATCAAAGGTCAGGGTGATTTCAGCAGTTGAATCAGCTGACATGCTAGACACATTGCCAAAACCGCCCTCATTAAAGCCAAAGCCCGGATCGTTAAAACCAAATCCTGGCGATGCAGTTGTGGTTCGATAACTCGGCCCCCCCGCAGCACCACCAAAACCACCAAAGCGCCCTAATAACTCATTAATAAACTCGTCAAAGCTGCCGTATTGTCCACCAAAGGGATCTGCGCCAGATGCCCCACCTGACTGGTTCCAATATTGACCATACTGATCATATTTCTGGCGCTTGTTAGCATCAGATAAGACCTCGTAAGCCTCGCTGATTTCTTTGAACTTCGCTTCTGCGGCCTTGTCACCAGGGTTCATGTCTGGGTGATACTTGCGTGCCAGCCTCCGAAAGGTCCGCTTAATTTCAGACTCATCAGCGGATTTACTAACGCCCAGAATCTGGTAATAATCTTTGAAATCAGTGGCGGGCATTCTCTAGTCTCCTAACATTCAATCGGCGGCGCTGCACTACATTTACAAGGCGGTCAAGCTTTCAGAACCATCCGTTAAGGAAATGATGGACTTGAAGAATACCAGAAAGACCAGCCTGCACATCTACAGGAATCCATAGAATCCCTAGCCCCACCGTAACAAAATGAGAAAACCCACAGGGTTCGGTTTTTGCGACATTTCCGGTCCAATTTTGAACTGAGATCCAGCCATGAAAATAGCGATAGTGAGCACAGGACCTGCGATGAAAACAACTCTAGTTGCTCCATAAATTTCCAAAAGGAATGTGTGATCAATGATGAAAGTAGAGGTGGTTCCGCATAACCCAAACTGGCACTGTGCATACTTAGACGAATCAAAGCGAGTTGCAATGACACTCGGCAAGAACGTAAAAGCCATTTACCACATTGGCTGCACCGCGATTCCAACGATTCATGCAAAACCAATCATCGATATCTTGATTGAGGTTCGAAAGATCGACCAGGTTGATGCGCGGAATAACGCGATGAAAGCATTGGGCTATGAAAGCATGGGCGAATTTGGAATTTCGGGGCGTCGCTATTTCCGTAAGCATAGTGACGTTGGAACGAGAACACACCACATCCATGTATTTAGGATGGAATCAGATCAAGTCCGACGCCATTTAGCCTTCCGAGACTATTTGAGAGTTCATACTGAAGACACCCAACAATACAGTTCGCTGAAGCAACAACTTGCACAACAATATCTCAATGACATTGAGGGATACATGGATGGTAAAAATGAGTTCATCCGCCACATCGACCAGAAAGCTGCTGCATGGGAAAGTCGATCACAGAGCAAAGAGTAGACAATCACGAAAAGATCGCTGGGGTACAGTCAAACCAAGGCATCAAGAGGAAGCCGCCAATTCCTCTGCTAAAAGACGCTGGTAAATGTTAGCGAGTTGGGGCGTCACCACATTATCTTCAATTCCATACCCAAGACTCGTCCAGGTTCCTGAAAGTCGTTTGAGAACCGGCTGTAGTTGACCATTTTCCAGTGCTTGAGGAATATCCAGTCCCCACGCTTGCGAATCCTGCAACCAGGTATAGACCACTTGGTCTTGGTATATTGGTTCAAAACTATAGTTTCGCCACATCAGCATGGTCTGAGGCTTGGGATGATAAGCCTTTGCTTTCTCTGCCCAAGTCGTATTGATGAACTGATACCGACCTGCAGCAGTGGTACAGTTCCCTACGTTAGGCCCTGCCACAATCGGTAAACAACGATCGGGATGTCCGCTGAGATCTTCAACATGGGTGCCACCATATAGCAACGTGTAGGGGCTGGAGTCGTTCGCTTCACTGGCCGAAATCGTCCGCATCAGCGCTCTTATGTGGGGATCTCCTCCCGACATCGCTAGGGGCGCAATTTCTCCAGGGCGGTTGCTTGTAGGCACAACCCATTGCGCGTTGGGGCGAGGCCAAATGATGGTGCTGAGGCCCAGAAGGGCGAGCGCAAGAATGGCAGGTCGCCACGGGAAGGGGGACTCAATTTTAAGGGTGCGAGGTGGAAGCGTGGGAACCAAGGGGTTAGCTCCTGGGTGTGATTTTTAACCGATGCTAAGCATGACGAGTTTTATAACGTAGAAGTGCCTGCATCAGTTTCAGGGCGTGGAAAATTGTGGCCAAAGCTTTATGATGAGACATCGCAACTGCAGGGACTGTCCCCATGAAACTCTTAGTTGGCAACGATGATGGTATTTTTGCCCCAGGTATTAAGGCGTTAGTCAATGCCCTTGCGATCGCAAATCACGAGGTCATTGTCGTCTGTCCCGATCGAGAGCGTTCAGCCACGGGTCACGGCCTCACGATTCACCAGCCGATCCGCGCTGAGATCATAGACTCGGTCTTCTTACCCCAAGTCAAAGCCTGGGCCTGCTCAGGCACACCGTCTGACTGCATTAAACTAGCCCTAGGCGCATTATTAGACAGCCCACCCGACTTGGTACTCTCTGGCATTAATCAAGGGGCAAACCTCGGCACCGATGTTCTCTATTCAGGCACAGTCTCTGCTGCCATGGAGGGCGCGATTGAAGGAATTATGAGTGTGGCTCTGAGCTTAACGAGCTTCAAAATCAAAGATTTTCAGCCGGCAGCCGAGTTTGCCTGTGCCCTGGTCGATCACCTTCAGCAACAACCCTTAGATGAGCCAATTTTATTAAATGCCAATATTCCCGCAGTTCCTGCCACCGAAATTGCTGGAGTGACCCTCACACGGCAGGGCATCCGCCGCTATCAAGATTTATTTGAAAAACGCATCGATCCACGGGGTAAAACCTACTACTGGCTCGCAGGAGAAGTCATAGAAGAAATGGAAGATCCGGCAGCAGCAGATTCTCCGCTGATGACGGATGTACAGGCCAATCGCAAAAATTTAATCAGTATCACCCCCCTGCAATACAATCTGACCGCTTCACCCCAACTCGAGAAGTTACCGCAGTGGATCGAGCAGACCCTATCTCAGATCTCTGGCTCTTAACCACACAGGTCCCCACACAGGATTGCCCTGTCCCTCAGTCAATGTCATGCTGCTAGAGACATTTGAGTGGGCACAGTCTGATGAGTGACTCTAGCAAACCCAACCGATGGGATGCCCTGAGTAATTCTGATTTACTTCGATTTTTATTACTGGCAGCCTGCGGCTGGGTGCTGGTGCAGTTTATCCAGTTTTTCTATGGGGTCATTGCGATGTTTGCCAGCGCCGCCATTTTAGCGGTGCTGCTCAATTATCCGGTGAGTCAGTTGGCGCGTTTTTTACCGCGATGGGTTGCGATCGCAACCACAGTTCTATCCGCAATTGCCATTGTCGTCACCTTCATCACATTTTTGGGCCTAGAAGTCATTAATCAGGGCACAGGCCTCGTGAGCACCATTACCGAAACGCTCAAGACCAGCGACCTTCCGTTCGAGAATCTGCTCGACAAACTGAATTTTGAGAATCTAATTGGCGTTCTCACCTCCAGCCTCGGCACAGGGTTGGGCATTGCTGGTGGCCTTTTTTCTAATACCTTCACCTTTATTTTTGTGGTGGTGATTTCGGTCTATATGCTGATTAACGGCAGCACCATCTGGCAAACCTGTTTAAAGATTGTTCCGGCAGAGATGCGCGCTCGTGTGGACAAGACCGTTCAGTGCAGCTTCATCGGCTTCTTTCGAGCTCAAATTTTTCTGGTTCTATTTCTAACCAGCCTTAGTCTAGTGGTCTACACCATCCTCGGGGTCAAATTTGCCTTGGTCCTGGCCATCGTTGCCGGAGTGCTAGACGCCATTCCCGGCATCGGAGCAACGCTGGGTGTATTAATCGTCACCACGCTCGTTTTTGCCTCCCAGGGCTTAACACTCGCCATCAAAGTCATTGTTGCCTCCATCCTTTTGCAACAGATTCAAGATAATCTGATTCATCCCAAAGTGATGAAAGACTCCTTAGACATCAACCCGGTTTTGATGTTTTTATCTTTATTCATTGGCGAACAGATCGCCGGTCTGTTGGGGCTATTTCTTTCCATCCCCCTCGCAGGAATGGCAGTTCGATGGTTCAAGGACAGCGACGAGCAACAGAGCTTAACCCCAGCCCAAGCAACAGAAGATAGCACAAACATCAATTAATCCACGACTTGAATCACGTGGGACTCAATATCACCTGAGTTCAACAAACCCCTTTGAACTTAGGCCAGTTGACGAAGGGATAGAGCTTTCAGGCGACAAGAGCAGAAGGCGGTTTGCATCTGTCGAACTCAGGGCAATATCCGATCAATACAGTTTGACAAAATTTGTCCCCCGTTCTGTCAGGAAACATCAGGCCGAAAGGGCACCACCAGACTAGACTTGCATGACACTCATTCGGGCACGAAATCGTTAGAAATTGCCCCGCTAGTTATTGGGGGAAGCCTTCACAGCCTGTTCCATCAATCGAGCATGAATACCTGGATCATCCTCTTGCGACTGCCGCTGAATATATTCGCCATCTGACTGCAGTTCCCAAGCCTGGCGGGTGTCAGCCAGCATTTGCTTGAGTAGGTCATGCAAACGAGCCACCAAAGCCGGATCTTCAATGGGAACCACAGCCTCGACCCTCCGATCGAGGTTTCTAGCCCGCCAATCCGCACTACCAATTAAAACAGTCGGGTCACCCTGATTGTCAAAATAGAAGATACGATCATGCTCTAAAAATTGGCCAATAATGCTGATCACGCGAATGTTATCACTGACGCCAGGCACCCCAGGCCGTAAGCTACAAATGCCGCGAATAACAAGGTCAATTTGGACTCCGGCTTGAGATGCACGATAGAGTGCCATGATGATCTTTTTATCAATCAGGGCATTCATTTTGGCAATAATTCGCCCTGATTGCCCCGCTTTTTGATGAGCAATTTCCCGTTCAATGAGAGTTGCCGTCGAATCCCGCAAGGTGACCGGTGCCACCAATAGCTTTCGATATTGATGCTGTCGGGCAAAACCCGTCAGATAGTTAAATAAGTCCGTTAAATCAGCCCCCAATTCTTCTCGGCAGCTCAAGAGGCCTAAATCTGTATATAAGCGTGCCGTTTTAGGATTGTAGTTGCCGGTTCCGATATGAACATAGCGACGTATTCTTTGTTGCTCTCGCCGGACCACCAATGCAATTTTCGTATGGATTTTCAGTCCCACAATCCCATAGACCACATGCACCCCAACTTGCTCTAACTTGCGTGCCCACTGAATATTATTCTCTTCATCAAAACGTGCCTTGAGTTCCACCAAAACAACCACTTGCTTTCCATTTTCAGCCGCAGCAATCAAGCTACTAACAATCGGTGAACCCACCATCGCCGCGTCGCCATCGGTTCGATACAACGTCATCTTAATCGTCAAGACATCGGGATCATGCGCCGCTTGCGTAATGAAGCGGAGAACCGTTGCAGAGAAAGATTCATAGGGATGATGTACCAGTAGATCTCTTTCCTGCACCACCGAGAAAATATCAACCTGATCGTCATCAATCGGCTTATCGAATTTATCTAGCTGCTGCAAGGGCTTCGGAACGGTAGGCACCCAGGGTTTCTGCTTCAATTGTGGGAAAGGCAGGCTAGCTAATCCCATCAAATTGTGGAGGCCTAAGGGGCCTTCAACGGCGTAAACATCACTATCTTGGAGTCCTAATTCCTGCATCAATTTTTGACGCATGAAGTTCGGCGTACCGTTTTGAATCTCCACCCGGACCACCGATCCAAATCGTCGCTTCCGCAGCTCTTGTTCAATCGCCTCCAGGAGATCATCAGCCTCTTCTTCTTCCAGATCTAAGTCAGCGTTGCGGGTAATGCGGAAGGGGTAGCAGGCCTCAATCACCATACCCGAGAACAGAGATTGCAGGTTATGAGCAATCACCTGCTCAATGGGCACGCCCACCCATGCACAGCCGTTTTCAATGAGCCCAGGTAAAGAAATAAATCGGGGCAGCATATTGGGAACCTTCACCCGTGCAAAATGCGACTCTCCCATATGCTCATCTCGAACAATGACTGCCAAACTAAGACTGAGGTTAGAGATATAAGGAAAAGGATGCCCAGGATCAACCGCAAGGGGCGTCAGCACCGGGAAAATTTGCTCTAGAAAATATTGCTCGAGATAGGTCGCCTGTCGTTCACTCAGATCAGAATAATCCACGACACAAATGCCAATCTCAGCGAGTTGAGGAATCAGCTCTTGGTTAAAGTATTGATGCTGCCGCACCACTTCGGGTTCAAGTTGCGCACGGATAGCATCCAGCTGATTTTGAGGGGTGAGTCCATCATGAGATCGCTGCGTAATCCCCGCTTCGACGAGCCGCTTTAAACCCGAGACTCGCACCATAAAGTATTCATCTAGGTTGGAGCTATAGATGGCGAGAAACTTCAGTTTTTCTAGCAGTAAGGTGCGCGGATCAAAGGCTTCATGCAGCACCCGTTGATTGAACTTCAACCAACTAATTTCACGATTAAAGTAAAACTCAGGTTCGGCGATGTTCTGGACAACACTCTTGCTAACAGTGCCATTGAGTGGAGGTTGCACAACAGCCGTTTCAGAAGCCGGACTCTCATTTGCAACCCTTGCTCTGATCTGATTGGCTTCAGATTCAGTGACAGAACTGCAGGCGGTACGGGCCGGAATCTTTACCTGTTGGCATAGTTCTACGAGCTCCTTTGACTGCAGGCTCAATTCTCGACTCAGCTCATAGATTCGGACTTTGTCACTCATTCCCTATAGTTTCTCCGCAATTGATAGAGGCCTTCGTGGCGATGGATAAATCTTGAGAGACTTGCATACAATAAGGACTAGCCAGAGGTCATGGCTACTCTGGCCAATAGCAAGAAAACACATGACATGTCTTTATCACGACCAAGCCTGGATATTGTAAGTGGAAATTGGGAATCATAACCTATATCCCTCGTGACTCATTGTGTAAAATCCCACAGAACTACCCACCAGAGCGGTAAGGTGCCGTTCTCAAAATCGAGTGCTATATTGGAACCTCAGCCGGGGGGTATTGAATAGTAATGGTTGTCATAACCATTCTAAAACTGTCTACTCTATTAGATTTGCTCCAGGTTGTGCTTAATGATGGTAGCTTCTCAAAACCCCACCTCTCAACAACATTCATCCAGCCTCACTGATGAAGGATTAATCCAGCGCTTCGTTGACGGATTTATCCAAGGCAATCCTGTTTTACTCTCGAATCCCAATCTGAGAACAGAACCTCTTTTTAAGAGCATGCAATTGATCACGGGCCACGATGTGATTGCAACGGCTTATCTTCAAGACCCCCCGATCCGTGTCGTAGTTCATCACGAATCCCCCTACAGTAACGTACTGAAACAGGCGCTACTCACCGAGAACTTTTTTCCCCTTGCCCGTACCGGGAAGAGTCAGCAGTATATTTATCAATACTGCCTACCGCCTGAAGGCTATGTTCTGCATTGCACCACGGCAAAAGAGCTATGGCGAGTTTGCTGGGGTCGCGGATTTCGCTCACATTCTGGCATTCCCCTAGATTTGCTCGTTTGGGGCGGTGCCTCTAGCCGTAACAATGAAAATTGGCGCTCTTTGAGAGGCATTGACTGTGATCAGGGAAAGCTGAAGCTTAAATTGCTGGGCGGAAGTCTTGCGATCGCAAGTGCAGATCTCGTCGTGTGGGCCAAACAGAACTCCTCACAACCCTCACCAAGAGAACAACGTGCAAGACCTAATTTAAGCGGTTACTATCGACTCCGCAACTAACACTTTAAAGAGA
>CALFCG010000081.1 GCA_937951315.1 uncultured cyanobacterium | reverse complement strand
TAAGCAAACCACTGCCACAATCGGCAAAATATAACTGGGTAACATCACCACACCCACGATCCACCAGCTCCAAGCATGGAAGATCATGAAACCTGCAGCCAGACTGGCTAAACCGGCCGTCACATATAGTTGTTTTTGGTGCCCTACGCCGACATGATAAATGCTGCCAAAGGTCATAAATAACGAAAAGGGCACAAGAAAGGCACAAATCGCAATGCAGTGAGCGTAGGAGAAATTTAGTAATGGAGCAATTATACTCATGAGAACAAGATTGCCATAAATTGCTCCCTCCTCGAATCAACACTCTTAAAAGTTTACGGTTTGACCACCGTTACACATCACACATCGCTAGGTTGACATAGGTTCCAACCTTCTCAGAGACCGAAACAAAACCGACAGGCTCCTGATTCACCCACTCAAGGCTCAACCATTGACGTCCCGTTTCATCAGTGGAGGGACTATTAGGGAATGTGCTGAAATAAAGACGACTTCCATTCGGTAAATTGCCCAGAATTGGAGCATTGATTCGCCTTTCTTTCCGGAGCCTTAAACCTGAACCCACATCGCTCTTAACCACTAAACAATGTGGCTCTTCTCCCCATACTTGATCTAGAACAGCATCTCCGCCACTTTCTAGAAAACTATCTTGACGTTCGTCGTACTTCAGAAATTGACCCTCTTTCTTACAGCGGTATTCAACGTGGCCCATCCCAATTTTCAACGTCAGATCACTGAGACGATACCAGGTGCTTGTTGCTTCCCTCTCCTTACATGCAGCTTCAAATTCTAGCCATCTGCCATTTTCTAAATTAGAAAAGCCCGAGTGGAATTGAACCGGGAGATCTTCGACCTGTCGCCAAGGCTGCCAGCCTGGATCAGTTTCTTGAGCGATTGCGATCGCAACAGAGAAAAAACTCATTCCTATGGAAAGAGTTGCGATCGCAAATTGCTTGAGTATAGTCATGTACGTATGTCAGTTACTTATCTTGCCTCAGCCTAGAAAGGGAACTGAGCATCGCCTGTGATAAATCTCACCAGAGAAATTTCGAAGGTGCCACTTGTTATTCGCAGACAGAGGCCATCCTATTCAATGCAGGCGGGTCAATTAGATACCCTACGCTAGAGACATCTTTCTCCTGATTGCAACTATGTCAACGATTGACGCAACCGTCGTTCTGATTACGGGATGCTCCTCAGGGATCGGACGCGCGCTGGCCCTAGAATTCCATCGGCAGAATTTCTATGTCTATGCCACAGCTCGTAAGTTAGATGCGATCGCATCTCTGCAGCAACCCGGTCTTAATATCGCCCAGCTAGACGTGACCAATCAGACGCAAATCAATACAGTCATCCAGGCAATCCTTGAACAAGTGGGCCGGATCGATATGATCATCAACAACGCCGGTTTTGCTGCAGTCGGCCCCCTAGTCGAGATGCCGCAGCGCGAAATTCAGGCCCAATTCAGCACCAACGTTTTTGCCCCCCTTAACCTCATTCAACAGGTTGCCCCCATTATGATCAGGCAAGGCAGCGGCACCATCGTCAATATAGGCAGCGTCTCAGGAATTCTAGTGACGCCCTTTGCCGGAGCCTATTGTGCGTCTAAAGCCTCACTCCATGCAATATCAGAGGCACTTCGGGTAGAACTCTCTCCCTTTAATATTCAAGTCGTCTTAGTACAGACGGGGGCCATTGAGTCCAACATTGGCCATGCAGCAACGGACCGTTTAACTCAGACCCTCACGGCCAACTCACATTACCAGGCAATTATGCACAAAATTCGAGAGCGTGCAGTCAGCTCTCAAAAAAATGCGACCGCAACCGAAGACTACGCTCGCCAGCTCGTCGCCCAGCTATCAAGAAAAAATATAGCCGCCTGGATAGTCCTCGGTCATCACAGTCGTTGGTTTACTGTTTTACGCCGATGGCTGCCCCAGAAACTTCGGGATCAAATTCTGAGCACTAAGTTTGGTTTAACCCAACTCCGCTCACCATCTTCATGACAGAAGAAAGGCTCAGAGAACAATTGCTTCTGAGCCTTTCTTCTGTAAATTGATCTATCTAGTCCGGCATCAATTGAATGAGCGACTAAAGCCGCAACCGAACACCCCACCGATAACCATCTTATCCAGCCTCAGCCAACACCTTTTCTGGTGATTTAATTGGCAGCTCGGGAACTGTCTCCGGAACAGAGGCAACTGATCCCTGCCATTGGAGTGGCAGCATTTCTTCAACCTGATCCCACGTTGTTGCAAAACTGGGGATCATCAAGGGGCAAGGTTTCCAGTCCCCTCGAACATGAGCACCTAGCCTTTGACAAACTCCACCGCGTCGACCTTCATGATGAAAGTGTTGGCAATGCCGACAAGCCAAAGCTGATGCATTTTTATTTTTCATAGGATGATATTAAAAAGAATTCACGCACATCCCCAGGACAAAAGCGATGATTTAACTCACCGCAAAACTTTACTGAATGACTCCCCAATAACTTTGAACAATTAAACTAAGGATGATTCGGTCTTAATCTTAACGATCTCAAACCTCAACAGATGGACTTGAGCATCCCTCTGCAATGTTGCACCTCAGAGACCTTTGGCGATCCCCAACACTGAAACCCGATTCAGACTTTCTTTAGAATCCTGTAACTAAACATTTCCTATCGTTACGGAATATTAGGTTCTCTAATTTAATATAGGTAATTGATGGGAAACCCACGTTGGAAGGGAACCCTCTAGGGCAAATGGGGATCAAACAGAGCGAGCCTTGGAATGCGATCCCCGAGATAAAAATTCTAGCGATGCCCTTTACGCTTCCTTCAGCCTGAAATCCCGCTAGCTTAAATAGATCTGCCAAGCTGCGCGCAAGCTGCTCTGATCGAGTTCAGGAATCCAGTCAATAATGATGGTCTCCATTAAGGAGCCCCCGCCCAGTTGATACAGAAGTTTGCCACTAGATTGGGCAACCGCGTGAGAGGCAATGCCATCATTGCCCAACCGTTGATAGGCCAATCGCTGTTCACCGGCGATACAACGGGCATCTTCAGCAAGGCTCAGGTACAGCAGCTTGACGATCACTTTACTTGCAAGCACCGCGTCAAAGGCCATCAAGTCCGCATGGGGGAGCAAATTGGGGGTAAAACCAGATTGATAACGCTTGAGGACATGACTCGCTCGAACTCTAGCGGCGTAATCGCGCTGCAGCAACAACTCACCTGGCGAAGGTGAGTGATCATCACTGAGGACTTCTACTGCCGCCACATCCTCAAGCGGAGACAGTGATTCATCAGCATTTTGCATCCTGAGCCCTCCATAGGCAGTGGCCTCCTCTCGGAAGCTGCATGAAACGCCGCCCCTAATCGTCAGCATAGCTCACGATTAGGGGCGGCGTTTAAGAGACAAAGAAGAGCTGTATCTGCTTAGCGCTATGGATCTGTCGTTTCAACAGTAAGCACCTGAGGGGGGGTCGCATCGGGAGGATAGAGAAAGTCAACCTGCACTAATTTAGTCGACTGAGGAGCCAGTTTCATCTGGGCCAGGGGATCACCCTGCTGCCCTCGGAACTGAACAAGGTGTACATATCGTGTGCGGGGGTTCCCTTGATCATCTTGGTAGCGAACCCGCACTGTTCCCCGGAAAAAGACACGTTCTGTAGGGTTGTCAAAGAACTGCAAATTGCCGGTTTTATCATCATTTTTGAGAGCCGTCTGAAACTTCACTGTCGCAGTTTGTTCCTGACTTGTAGGATTATGCAACGGCAAATTGAGGCTGTATTGAATACCGTAATTGCCATGGGCAGCATAGGCGGTGTCCGGATAGCGCACAATCATCGGCGCACTTTGGATCTGGCCGGTGCCAAAGGTGCCATTATCCACACTACTAACGACATAGGAAAACGCTTTGCCTGGCTCTGGGATATTGAGCTTAAAACCATCTGCATCTGCAAGTTGGGACCGCCAAACAGAACCACGGGCAACACCGGCAACACGGCTATAAACGATGGGGCGTGCGCCAGTCGGAGTGGGGGTTTTGTCTCTGGGACCAGACAGTTTCCCCGTTTCTAGGAGTTTCTCCCATTCTTCTAGTGTGGGCGCACGTTCAGCACCTGCAGCATCGGTACGGGCAAACATTGCCAGGCTAGCCGCATAGACATTACCAGAACTTCTGAGGCGTGCCAGAGTTGAACGTCCATTGATGGGGGGATCAAGTTCACTCACCGGAATCGGAATGTTGAGGAGCATTTTGCTTTCTCCAGCAGGGATCGTGAGCTGGGCGGGCCAGCTCTCCTGTCGTTTTCCGCGCAAGACAGCATCGGTGGCACGTCCACCGGGGCCAGCATAAACCTTGCCATCAGGATTCTCAGAGACAGCGGGAAGTTCAATAAAAGGGGCATCTGGCTGGCTCAAGTAGCTCGCAGCTTGCAGCACGTTGATTGTGACCGGCTGGGTACCAGGGTTATGCAGCATAACCCCCATATAGAGGGTCTTTAGATCCTCTGGACCTGTCGCTTTAGCAATGTGATGGGTAAAAACATCAAACCGTCCTCCCAAAAGCTGGTTGAGGTGAGCTTCAGGAACGGCTTTATTCGTACTGGGAAACGTTGACAGTAAAATGCCTTCGGTTTGCACAACCTCAGGACTATTGCTGTTGAAGACTAAGACATTATCAAGACCACCGGTCAGCGGTCGCACCTCCTGGGGCTGAACGATGACCTCCGGCTGGGGCGCAGGAGCTGATTGGGCAATCAACAGAGCAGACAGAACCGGCAGCATATGATTTTTATGACCAACAACAATTTAGGAGAGTATCACGATGGGGAACGCTCCAGCATTTAAAGACCTCTGATGACCAGAACAGTTCCTGTCAGCTTCAGAACAACTTGGTGGTCTTGTTAGTTGGCTTGATAGCTAAAATTTAAAAGCAAAACAGCTCTTGGGCGTCTTTCCTTGTTTCGACTCCAAGAGCTGTTTGTTCACTCACTCCTCACAGTCATCAATGTAGTGGCCATAAAGGCCTCTGCGGAGAGACTGGGTGACACTTAATAGAGTGTCTGTACTGCAATTTTGAATTTTGGACAAAAAAAAGCCCTCGGGCGTCTTTCCTTGTTTCGACTCCAAGAGCTTCTCTATAAATCACTCCTCACATCTAATAAACTACAGGGAGTGGATAACGGAAATTCGATCGCAAGTGCCACTTCTTCAACTGTCAGTCCAGAAATCTTCAATCAACAGATCCCCTCTTACTCATGCCTTACCAATGGTTGAACCTGAAGCTGTCGTAGAAATGGAGCCGCCCGAAGCCAAGGAACTGCCCCTGACTTTTCTCACCAGCCGGAAATGCTGTGACCCCAAATAAATAGACACCATCCGTATAGGGGTTGCGGTGTGGTCGGAGACCCACCACGACAGTCTGACCGGGAGCAATCGGTGGATCAAAGAAGACAGAGATATGTCCCTGTTCATCAACCTGGACATCGCTGGGGATCACGGCCTGTCGTCGCCGAGCATCTGCAAAGGCCCGCGTACGCTGAGGCAAAAATCTAACGCGACTCAATCCTTCACGTTGCTCAACCATGACCCGTTGCAAGGGCTCACCCGCATCATCCGGGACACTGATGGTGAAGTAGTAAGTCGCACCAAAGCCGCCCGCATTTTTATGGGTCGTTCGAGCTTTGACTAGGCGAGGCACTGCGGCAAAATGAACCGTACCATCTCTGAACTCCACCGCCTGTGTCCCAGAGGGTAAAAACGCGAAGAGACTGATCGCCAGCCCTCCCAAAATTTTTGTTTTCAAAGCAGACATAACCACGCTTTGCCCTCTCCAGTGATTTTGACGATAGCTTTATCCTAGCCATTGCAAATCTTGATCGCCGCACCTACGCATCATCAATGATCTCTGAGATGATCGACAATTCCCCATTCTGTTGCCAGAATAGAGACGATCCAAGTTACAGTGAATTCACTGTAGAGGCGGCCAACTCGACACGAATGTGTTCAGCTTTTCCCACAGAACTACATAGATGTACTTAGCTCATGTCAGATTCTCCGGCTCGCAGCCCCCATCGACTTACGATGCTGCTCACTCAACTCACCGCAACGAACCAAGATCTCTCTCAATCTCTAACTCACCTAAGAGATACAACAGAACGTTTATCTCAGAATCTAGATTGGGTCGAGGGTCGCATTACTATTCTGAATGAGTGTCAGTCTCGTTTAGTTGATCCGGAAGCTAACCTGACGCAAGCGATTCAAGAGGCCAGTCCCGACCTCATGGCGAGTTTGATGCTACAACGATCTCAGCTCAAGGATCAAACGCGGTCCGTTCGCGATCATATCCAGCAAGATTGGCGAAAATATGTTCACCGTAAGGAACAACCCAAGCCCCAATCGGATTGATCGGCAGCCGTGCTTTATTTTGCCTATGGCTCAAATCTTCTGACCGCTCGATTACAGGAGCGTGTCCCATCCGCCAAGGCCGTTGCAACCGGCTATATTAAGCAACATCATCTTGTGATGAATAAGGTGGGCAAAGATGGGTCAGGCAAGGCGAATATTCAGCCGCATCCGGAGCAGCGCGTGTATGGTGTTGTCTATCGCATGGATCCTGCTCAGCAAGGAGCACTCGATCAGGCCGAAAGCCTCGGAGTGGGGTATGAGCACCATTGGGTTAAAGTGCACCTTGCTTCTGGTGCGCAAGATATTTTGACCTACCGAGCCATTCAATTGGCATCTGGACTCCAGCCCTATCGTTGGTATCTGGGCTTGATTCTGGCCGGTGCAACAGCCCACAAACTGCCTCCTGCTTATATTGCGACCTTAGCGGCCATCCCTGCTCTAACAGATTCCGATTCCAAGCGTCGCCTGCATCATCAATCTCTCTTGAATGTGAGCATCACAGCATGACAGAACTTCCGGACAATCGCCTTGACCGTGTTGACCTCACCCTTGAGGTCGTCACCCAGGCTCAGCTTGAATTTGCGCAATCGCTGCAGGCACTCACACAGCGAATGGATGGCATCACGGGGCAGATGGACCGCATGGTGGGGCAGGTGGATCAGGTGATCAATCACGTTGGCACCCTAGCCGACTCACAGCGGACTTTGATTGAGAACCAGAGAGCATTGCTTGAGAGTCAGCAATCCTTAGCGGCCAGCATGGGACAGCTGGCGAGTACTGTGATCCCTAGACTGCAGGAGAATCAGGCGTCAACGGGAGCTGCCATTGAGCGTCTTGACCGAATTTTGGACTATCTCCTCCGCCATGATGCGGTGCGTGATGAATAGTGAAGCACTATGAAAGACGATGAGATCTGAGTCGCCATCACCAGAAATCGGAGGTCTGCGGTGATCGTCACTCTGTTTATTTGACCTGCACCCACTCATACAGGTCATACTCAACACAACCATGAATCACCAAGGGATCTTGCTTTACAAGAGATTCTGCTGATGGGTAGGACTCTGCTTCAAAGAGCAACATGCCGCCGGCACTATTGCGCCAGTACCCTGTTTGCGCTTGATGTCCTTGGTCAACAAGCGCCTGAACATATTTAAGGTGCGCAGGCACATGACGATCAAAGGTTTGTTTGTCGACAATTCCCCGCTCAATTTTGACGAACCAGGGCA
>CALFCG010000080.1 GCA_937951315.1 uncultured cyanobacterium | reverse complement strand
GGTGTGGCTCTATGCCTTGGCTGCAGCCCTTTTGATTGTGGAGGTGAATATCCAAACGCTCTGCGTCTTGGGTCGCCCAGGCCTGGGGTTACTCACCATGATTGGCAGTACCCTGGGTTCAGTCATGACTTGGATTGCGGCTGGGGCCTATCTGTTTTTGCACTATGCATTACTCGTGGCCTATGTGGCTCAAGGTGGCGATATTTTGGTCGCGGTGCTGCACCCTCTTTTTTCGGCCTCTTTCCCGACGTGGGCCGGAATGGTGGGATTTGCGCTGCCCCTTGGGGGCTTCGTATTGTTTGGGAAGACTCGCTGGGTTGAGATCTTTAATTCTCTCTTAGTGGGGGTGGTGCTATTTTCTTTTTTCGGTCTGCTGTTGTTCGGTTTACGACTGGCAGATCCGAGTCAGCTAGAGCTGCAGCACTGGCGTTTGGCTCCCTCGGCTGTGTCAGTTATGTTGGTGGCGCTGTTCTATCACAACGTGATTCCAGTGATTACCACTCGCCTCGAGGGAGATGTTCACAAGATTCGTCAATCTATCGTGGTGGGTTCTGCGATACCGCTGGCGATGTTCCTGTTGTGGAATGCCGTTATCCTTTGTTGTGTTGAGATTGATGGGCTTCAGGGTGATTTTTTCGATCCGCTAATGGTGTTGCAGGGACAATACAGTGGTGCTGGACTCGGAAATTTGATTGCGGTTTTCTCAGAGGTTGCGATCGCAACCTCCTTCATTGGTTTCACCTATGGGCTTCTCGATCTTTTCCAAGACCTATCGTCTCCAGAAGCCCCTCGATTCTTACTTTCTGCTCTGATCTTGATTCCTACCCTCGGACTTGCTGTTTTAAATCCCACCATTTTTTTCATAGCCCTCGACTACGTCGGTACGTTTAGCATCACGATCCTCGGAGGTATCTTTCCCACTGTGATGGCTTGGAAGCAAAGACATCAAACTCCCAGCATTCCCCACCTCCTGCCAGGTGGGAAGTTCGGCTTAATACTGATGTTATTGCTCTCTGTCACCGTCATCCTGGTGCACTGACTCTCCCCCCTCTGAGCAAAGATTAAGTTTCATGTCATAATTTAATCTGAAGATCTAAACCTATAAATAATGTCAAGCCATGTCTAGTGAGACAGAAATCAACACTTCCCTAAAGCGCTATGAGTGCAAGTCTTGTGGCTATGTTTATGAGCCCAAAGAAGGAGACAGCCGACGCGGTATTCCGGTGGGAACCCCCTTTGAAGACCTTCCCGAGGATTGGACTTGTCCCGTCTGTAGAGCTGAGACCAAGCAATTCATTGATATTGGCTCTGTGGGTGCCCCCTCAGGTTTTCAAGAGAACCTTGGTTACGGGATTGGTGTTAATTCACTCACACCCGGCAAAAAAAATCTGCTCATCTTTGGAGTATTGGGGCTCTTAGCTTTGTTCTTGCTAAGCTTCTATAGCCTGGGATAAAGCCCTCTGACATTTTAAGGTCTAATATTTCATTCTGTCTTCCTGAAATGGCTCCGCCATCTGCCTTTAAAATCATGCAATCGATACTGAAATTTTTACAACGAATTACGCTTCTGCTTGTCGTTGTCGTACTTTGTGCCTCCTGTGAGTCCCTTCCCGCCATTGAGACATTGAGTTGGGAAACCGTGACCCTGCCGACAGAGGCCAGCCCCTTAGACGTGGACTTTATTTCCAAGGATCATGGTTGGCTAGTGGGGAGTGAATCCACGCTGCTGGAGACCTTTGACGGTGGCAAGTCTTGGGACCCCCGCTCCCTGGAGTTAGGAGACTCTGAGTATCGATTGACATCCATTAGCTTCGCCGGTGATGAAGGTTGGATTGTGGGTGAACCCACCCTTTTACTGCACACCACCGATGGTGGAAAGTCCTGGTCAAAAATTGGTCTGAGTGCCAAGCTTCCTGGTACCCCAAAAGTGATCACGGCCTTGGGGGCTGACTCTGTTGAGATGGCGACCGATCAAGGTGCGATTTACGTGTCCAATGATGGCGCTCAGCATTGGGATGCCAAAGTCATTGAGTCGGTGGGTATCACCCGTAACATTCGTCGTTCTCCTGGCGGTCAATATGTTGCCGTGTCCGAGCGTGGTAACTACTACTCCATTTGGCAACCGGGTATGAGAGCCTGGGAACCTTACAACCGAAACGATTCTCGAAAGTTGCAGCGCATGGGCTTTGACCCCAATAATCAGCTGTGGATGCTCAGTAGAGGTGGTCAGATTCAGTTGAGTGAAGGCACACCCTTTGGTGGGGAAGAAGAATGGGGAGAGCCTATTCGGCCTAATTCTGGCGGTATTGGTCTTCTTGATCTCGCCTACCGGACGCCAAATGAAATTTGGGCATCAGGTGGCAGTGGGACTTTGCTGAGGAGTACTGACAATGGCTTGACTTGGGAGCAGGACGCCACGGTTGATGATATCCCCAGCAGTCTTTTCAAAGTGATCTTTGTTTCCCCTGAACGCGGTTTTATTACTGGGCAGTCAGGCGTTTTGCTGCGATACATCGGTGGAAATTCCCAAGCTGCTTAGATTGAGAATGTAAGGGTTTCTGTTGGTAAGTGTTCCTCGCGGACGCGTCTAACCCAAGACCATGACTTTCTGAGATCGTTAGGTTTCCTTCAACTTTTACTTGTGAGAGGTTCTGCGGTCTCGTATGATATGTAACATGCCTGTGTTGATAGGAGGTTCTTGAATTGGCTGGCTCAACTGGAGAAAGACCTTTCGGAGATATTGTTACCAGTATTCGCTACTGGATCATTCATACTGTTACGATCCCCGCTTTGTTTATTGCGGGTTGGCTTTTCGTACAGACAGGTCTAGCCTACGACGTGTTTGGCACACCTAGACCTGATGAATACTTTACTCAAGCTCGTCAAGAGATTCCCCTGGTCTCAGACCGCTATGAAGGGAAGCAACAGATTAACGAATTTACAAAGGGACTTTAATTAAAGCGATGACAAGTAGATTTAACGAACCGGTTTCTTACCCTGTTTTTACCGTTCGATGGTTAGCGGTTCATACATTAGGGGTGCCTGCTACGTTTTTCTTGGGTGCGATTGCAGCCATGCAGTTTATTCAGCGATAGGATTACATCAATAATGGCGACACCAAATCCCAATAGACAGCCTGTAGAGCTAAACCGAACGTCTCTCTTCCTTGGCTTATTGCTGATTTTCGTTCTGTCTTTGCTCATGTCGAGCTATTTCTTCAATTAATCTCATTGACTGAATCATGAGATTTGCATTCATTTAACTCACTGTTCAAAACTTTATCGGCCCGACTGGATTAGGAGGCACAACCTGTGTTCGAAGATGGAAAACTTCCTTTATGGCTAGTAGGTACCATTGTGGGAACTGGCTTAATTACAATTATGGGTATCTTCTTTTACGGTGCCTATGCTGGAATTGGCTCCTCAATGTAGAAAGAACTTACGTCATAAATAAAACGCCGTTCGTGATTAGCGAACGGCGTTTTATTGTTTTGAAAATATTGTTTCGTTATCAGCCTACGCTGCATCTCCTTCGACGTAGTAGAAGAAAGCTGCCATTGATACGGTAAATCCAACCAAACAAACCAATGGAACCATAATGGTAGGGAGAATATCACTGAGCATAATGAAAATCCTATTGATAAAGAACAAGTCTCAAGTGAGTCTTGCCTGAGACAGCGTCGAGGAATAGATGCCTTGTTTGCAGTCTGACTCACACTCCCCCTAATTATTACTGTCTAAGGCATCCTAATCAAGCCCATCGTTATAAACTGTGAACCTTATGAGTTCAGAGGATGCTGTTGTTGAGGGCCTTTTGTGCGATGAGATGGGCTCTACATTTCTGATCGCTACAAAAGTGTCTCGCGGTTTTAGATGTTGTTTGCAGAAGGAATCAGTCCGCGTAATATTAAGGCTGAATGCAGATCAAATCTCGCGCAGGAGAACGAAACTTTGTCCACTTTATTGATTAGTGGCAGTGATACTGATGCAGGCAAAACTGTGGTCACGTCTGCACTGATGGCCTATCAACAGAAATATCTGACTCACCAACGCTGGGCTATCTGTAAGCTGCTTCAGTCTGGAGAGGGAGATAGTGAGCATTATCAACGTTTCTTTGAGTTGAACCAACCTTCTGAAACGGTCAATCCTCTGCGGTTTGAACAACCCTTAGCGCCTCCCATTGCCGCGATGCACGAAGGGGTTGCAATCGATTTAGGGCGGGCTTGGCAAACTTTGGAGCAGCTTCAGCAGTCCTATGAGCGAGTTTTCGTGGAGGGAGTGGGTGGTTTGGGCTCCCCCCTCACACACGAACTTGTCGTTGCTGATCTGGCACGAGATTGGCGATTGCCAACTGTTTTGGTCATTCCGATTCGATTAGGAGCCATTGGTCAAACTGTTGCGACTGTCGCCTTGGCTCGCCAATCGGGTCTTATCCTCCGTGGCATCGTCTTGAACTGTGTGGAACCGCTGTCATCGGAACAGATTGCCAATTGGGCTCCCATTGATTTGCTGCAATCTCTGGCACAAGTTCCCATTCTAGGGGTGGTTCCGTACCTAGAGGACTGGCCTGACTTTAATGGGTTAGTTGCAGCCGCGACAAACTTGAATCTTGAAGTTTTGCTCCTTGGGGAGTCTATACCCACCGCCATCTCTGCAGTCTAATGCTTATAATGGCCCCCATTGAAATTTGACAATAGTTCAGCCAAAACCACAGCACTATTGCAAGGTGGGAAATGCATGTTAACCCAGTCCAGATAACCGGAAAGGCGATGGATTCTTGTGTTGGGAGAGGGGGGAACATGTAACTGGATAGACCAATTAAGGTCGTAGGCAGCGCAACAGTGGCAAGACTGAAGAACTGAAGGACAACAGTTAGACCCCCTGTTATCTGGGGTTTAGAGTTCCAGCGATCGCCCTGCCAGTACCATTGCTTTGCGCGAGGGCCTCTGCCTGTCTCAAGTTTCAGGGATTGTTGAGAGAGATCGCTAGAAAAGATGCGATCGCAAAGATCACAGGAGAAAGCCTCCATCATGCACAAGCAACGAATTTGCCCTTGACGACAAACTGGGCAGGGATAGCTACTTTCATACTGCAATGTTTTTTGAGGTTGTCTAGACTTTTGTTTGATACTCGGCACCGCAACATCATCTTTGTGGAAGCGGAACTTCGACATAGGTGGCCACCTTCTCATTGCATCACAGGTCTAAAATCATGGCTCTTACCTGATAAAGATGCAAGCCTATGCTTTCAATATAAATAAAAAACCTCTCGAGGCCGGCCTCAAGAGGTTTTTAAAAAACTGAAGTATCTTCTTACTATTAAACTCTGGAGTCATAGAGACCCTAGTTGGGGATCCCAGTCTATGACTACGCCTTAGCGGGTAAAGTGCGTAGCTCTGCAAGCAGAGACTCAATTTGAGCACTAATATCAAGGAACTCTTCTTGATGATTAGAGCAGTAAAGGGTTTTGACAGATTTTAAAACTCTACCCTCAGCAGCTAACTCTTTGCTGGAGTCGGGCTGAGATGAAGAAACTTGATTTAAAGGTTTTGAAATCAACGTTTGACTAGTCATTTTTACTCACTCACTTTTCTGAGTAACTTAATACTATCTCGAAACGTAACGGAATGTTGCATTTAGTGTGTCAATTTAAATCAACCAGCACAAATGGCACAGGGGTTACGTGAACTCAAGATTCAGTCTCTTCGAGGGGTTGAATCCATCAAGAGGGTATCATCTACAGAGAATATGTCAACGCCTGAGCACAAAGACTTCAACATTCAGAGCCATTGAGAGGTCTGAACCCTACTGCTTCAACGCAACCAAGGTAGACTGGACAATATATACTCTCTCGCTTTTGAGCATCTGGTCGTGAACGATGTCCTTCGCAAACGGCTTTGTTAATCCTCTGACAACTTTATATTTACGAGCACTGTGACCCTAAGTTTGTCTATTTCTAAAACGGCTCCTCCCTATTGGCCAGGTTTGATTGAAACCTATCGTCAGTATCTACCTGTCACTGCAGAGACGCCGGTGGTCACACTCAATGAAGGGAATACGCCTCTCATTCCTGTGCCATCTATTGCGGCCGAGATCGGAAAGCAGGTCCAAGTCTTTGTTAAATACGATGGGCTGAATCCTACCGGGAGCTTCAAAGATCGAGGGATGACAATGGCTGTCTCCAAGGCGAAAGAGCAGGGAGCAAAAGCAGTTATATGTGCGAGTACGGGGAATACTTCTGCGGCTGCGGCTGCCTATGCGAGTCGAGGCGGACTGAGGCCCTTCGTGATTATTCCGGATGGGTATGTGGCAATGGGGAAACTCGCCCAGGCACTTGTGTATGGGGCCGATATTATTGCGATTGAGGGTAACTTTGACAAAGCCTTAGAGATTGTGCGGCGGATGGCTGACGCCTACCCCGTTACATTGGTCAATTCACTCAATCCCTATAGAATCGAAGGCCAGAAAACTGCGGCTTTTGAGGTTGTAGATGCGTTAGGGGATGCTCCTGACTGGCTCTGTATTCCTGTCGGGAATGCAGGGAATATTACAGCTTATTGGAGAGGCTTCTGCGAATATCATCAAGAACAGCGCTGCAGTCGTCGGCCTCGAATGATGGGCTTTCAGGCGGCAGGTGCTGCTCCCCTTGTGAAAGGGCATCGGGTCGAGGATCCCCAGACCCTGGCTACGGCGATTCGGATTGGTAACCCCGCTAATAAGGCTCTGGCGATAGCAGCCCAGCAAGAGAGTGGTGGAGAATTTAATCCTGTTACAGATGATGAGATTCTGGCTGCCTACAGAATCCTCGCGAAGAAAGAAGGCGTGTTCTGTGAACCGGCTAGTGCTGCGTCCGTCGCGGGTTTGATGAAGCATAAAGACCAGGTTCCAGCAGGGGCAACAGTGGTTTGTGTACTGACTGGGAATGGTCTTAAGGATCCTGACATTGCTCTAAAACAAAATACCGATCAGTTTCATCAGGGGATTGTACCTGATTTAGAAAAAATTGCTCATATTATGGGCTTCTAGGCACCTGCCTTGATCACAAGTAACCATTTGGATGACTTTCCCCATGGTGTATTTCTCTGTCAGTTCTATTGATTAGAACAAGCGATCTGAGGATAATCTGCTGCGCTGTAAGAACACTGAAGATTATCCTTAAGCTTGATGTGAGTGCTCAAAACACTTTCATGCTCTCCCGTTGGGGCGTTGTACTGCTCGCATCAATATAACTTCTGGTTGGTTTGAGTCGGCAGTACCTGCTTCGATGACCTATGGCGGCTATTGCAATAAAACACTTTAGTGGAAGCTTGGGTTGAGCACTGCTTGGTACCTGAACTAAAGCTAGGGCACGTCGTGTTTCTCGACAATGCTCGTTCTCATAGGTCTCAGGCGAGCCGCCAGTTGATCGAAGCCTGTTCTTCTTGCCACCTTACTCACCAGACCGCAGCAAGATTGAGATGTTCTGGGCCAATCTCAAGTATCACTTGAGAAGGACAATTTAAGTGTTTGAGGTCTTTGGAAATACGGTTGAGAGTGCTTTCCTGTCTATGTCCGAACCAATGCCTTGATCGCAATATTTTAAGTGAGTTGCTTTTAGCTTGACTGAAATATATGATGCCACTTCAGATTTGCGAATGAATATGAGAGGTGAAGGAATTGTGTCCGTGATACAAAAAAATCGATTTAGAAGGGTGTCAGGGATGAGGGGAATGATTGGCCTTCGGTCATGAACTTCTTTGTTCTATTTCTGTTGGATCAAGAGTCGTCATATCGTCCATGAAAAAACTCATTCCCCCTGTATCGCAAGCTTTTGATGTTCTAGAGTGTGGCTTCAAATTGCAAGAAAATTCGCCAACCCTTACAAAAACTGGCGAAATTGGTCTTTTGTCGATCGCTTGAAGCTTCCAATCCTTGTATATTCCAAAATCGTCACTCAATCTCTATGTTCTAAATTTTGCCTCTACAACCATTGCTATACAACGGCTACAGCAAAGTACCTCCAAAATATGATGTTTATTCAGGAATGCATGAGCGATCAAAACCAGATCAGAGCACTAAAGCTGTGAGGTTCTTCGGGCTATTTCCCTGATGGCTTTGATGAAATTTTCATGCATCACTGTAGCGTCTGTAATCGGCTTTGTAACTGCGCTGAGGCAATCCGTAAGATCTCATATTTATTTTTTTAGAAAAATTTTTTCCATTTTGAGAAAAACAGTCTATAATTTCTTCAGGTGGGCTATCGATCCCCCCGTATAGCTCAGACAAGTCCTCGAAAAGGCAACTTGTCCCGAAAGGGCAAAGCGCAAATTAGTGAGCCTAAGCTTTTTAGTACGGCTGTCATTAATTCCGAAGGGACTTTACTTTTTTTCTTAAAAGGTAAAGTCTATCTCAAAAGCGCCTTGAAAGAGTTATTGAAAACTGACAATCGCAAACCAAAATGTTGGGGTCAGTTTTCAATATAGATCTGATATAGATTTAACCCACATAGTTTACAGGCTGAAAATTCCTAGAGCCTTTCATATTTTCTTCGGATGTAGGTAAGAAAGTTTGTGTGGATATTTATCGGTCTCTAGAGGAGCCGTATGGGGATGAGTTTCCCGGTGTGTCTGCTGCGCGTGGAGCCTTTGGTCTTTTGTGTGGGCGAAGAGGGGTGATGTTTTGGTGTGGCTGCGTTTCTCTTTTCGCTGGTTGACGGCGACGAGATGTATTCTCTTCACTCGTATCTTCAGCAATAACTTCATAGAGTCGGGCGAGTTTGCTCGGATCTTTGCCTTTTCTTAGAATGCGCCCCAGTCGTTGGATATGTTCTCGGGCTGAACCCGTCCCTGAGAGAACAATCGCAACACTGGCTGCAGGGACGTCAACCCCTTCATTGAGAACTCGGGACGCGACGATTCTTGGATATTCGCCTGAACGAAACCGCTGCAAAATAGTATGACGTTCTTTAACTGGTGTTTGATGGGTAATGGCTGGGATCAAAAAATCCTGTGAAATTCGGTAAACGGTGGCGTTATCGTCTGTAAATATCAGCGTTTGTTGCTGATGATGTTGTGCTAATAAATCTTCTAAAATACGTAACTTTCCTTCAGTGCCGAATGCAAGGGCTCTGGCTTGTCGGTGAGCTCGCATGGCCCGCCGACCGGCTGTGGATTGAGCGCTTT
>CALFCG010000079.1 GCA_937951315.1 uncultured cyanobacterium | reverse complement strand
CAACGCTACGGAAAGCCATAATGGGCAACTGCGATTGATGGGGAAATTATGGCTGATTTAATTTTGTTTTGGCATCGTCGTGACCTACGACTTGCCGATAACGTAGGGCTGGCTGCAGCCCGAGAACGATCGGCCAAGTTGGTCGGGTTTTTCTGCCTAGATCCCAAAATTCTGGACAGAGATGATGTGGCCCCAGCTCGAGTCACTTACATGATCGGTTGCTTGAAGTCTCTGCAAGAGAGCTATCTGAAGGCCGGAAGTCAGCTCTTGATTTTGCACCAGGATCCTGCAGCAGGATTACCAAGACTGGCGCAGACATTGCGTGCCCATGCAGTTTTCTGGAATCGGGATATAGAACCCTATGGCATCGAACGCGATCGCAACATCCAAGCTACTCTCACCAACCAAGGCATCCAAGTAGAGACCTTTTGGGACCAGCTTCTCCATCCACCGGAGGAGATTTTCACCGGCTCAGGTGCCCCCTATCGCGTCTATTCCCCCTTCTGGCGCAACTGGATTCAACATGACAAGGCCCACCCCAAATCGAGAGTCCAGCACCTTTCAGGTCTAACAGAGAGAGAGGTCGCAGCAACAGAAACCCTCTCTCTACCGACAGCTTCAGATCTCGGCTTTGGCTGGGAGTCTCCCCTCTTCATAGAACCAGGAGAAGCCGTCGCTCAAAGATGCCTTGAACAGTTCTGTCAGAGAACGATTGAGGCTTATGAACAACAGCGGAACTTTCCGGCAACAGTCGGAACCTCTTCGCTCAGCGCCCCCCTCAAGTTTGGCGTCCTTGGTATTCGGACCGTGTGGGCAGCGACAAAAGACGCTTTAGAAGCCTGTCGCAGTGACGAAGCCCAAACAGGAATCCAAATCTGGCGGCAGGAGCTTGCTTGGCGAGAATTCTATCAGCATGCGCTTTACCATTTCCCAGAACTTGCAGAAAGAGCCTATCGCCCACTTTGGCAAACCTTTCCTTGGCACAATAACGAGGAACATTTTCACGCTTGGTGTCGGGGTCGGACAGGCTACCCCATCATTGATGCAGCCATGCGCCAGCTCAATGAGACCGGGTGGATGCATAATCGTTGCCGCATGATCGTGGCCAGTTTTTTGGTCAAGGATTTAGTCATCAATTGGCAATGGGGTGAAAAGTACTTTATGCAGACACTCATAGATGGCGATCTAGCGGCAAACAATGGCGGCTGGCAATGGAGTGCATCGAGCGGTATGGACCCTAAGCCCCTAAGAATATTCAATCCTGCTAGTCAGGCACAGAAGTTTGACCCTGAAGCAGAGTATATCCATCGATGGTTGCCAGAGTTAAGGGGAATAGGCATCAAAGCACTAGTGACCGGAAATATTTCTGCGGAAGAGCGGAAGCATTATGACTACCCTCAACCTTTAGTGGATCACAAGCGGCAGCAGCAACTCTTTAAGGAAATTTATAGAGCTCAGAAAGAGAAATTCACTGCCAACTAATCCTTCTTTTCCCACTGCAAGAATATTTCACGTCTCAACAGAACTTTAGAACTCAGAAAGCCAGCCTTATCAAATCAAAAACGTCCCCAGCTGATTCTCAAGGTAAAAAGTTCAGGGCAACAGAGCCAGTGGGCAAACGCACTGAGACAACAGTCAAGTTCAGCAGACATGGGGATGCAGTTTCCACCCTTAGGGTTGCAAAGATGGCCTGAGCTGGGAATCATAAGCATAGGCATCATACGTATTCTTGATGCATACTTCAAAGTTAACGACTCATCTTTCTTTGAGATATGTCTCAATTACTTTTGATGCATCGTGATCTCATTGTTTTTTCACTTGTAAAATGCAGTTCTTCTGCAGACCAAAGGAGGCAACTTTATCCTCACTCTAAGAGTCTCTGAATATGATAAATGCCAGATACTAGGGGTGAAGAGAACAATACGAAGCAAACAAGCATAACGTCTTCAAAATATTCACCAACGGGCAAAAGCTCTTTCCCTGTCTCCCAACCCCCATGCAACAGAAGACTACAGAGACACCTTTATCTATTCTTGCGTGGCCCCATTGGCCTGACAACCCTTACCAAGCCCTCCTCGCCCAATCCCTGGAACAAATCGGCGTACAAGTAGAGGTGGCTCCAGCAGGCAGCCGTTCACTAAGGGCTGCTATCAAAAAACAAGCACCTGACTGCATTCATTTACATACTCTATACTACTTATTTATTGCTCCCACATCTTTCCAAGCGTGGTTTCGCGCTTTGAGAGCAATTTTTTGGTTACTGACTCTGAGGCTAAGGGGTAGAACCTTGATTTGGACGGTCCATGATCTCCAGAACCATAACAATCAAAATCCAAGAGTCGATTGGTTTTTCTGCTTCTGTTTTGCCAGAATCGCCCACGGGATCATTCTGCACTCAGAGCGAATTAAACAACAATTTAGGCAACGCTTTCGGCTCTCTACAGAGCGCAAGCTTTATGTGATTCCCCATGGTCACTACATTGACTGTTACCCCAATCACATTCAGCCTGCGGAAGCTCGCCATCGTTTGACACTTAAAAAAGATCACCTTACTTTTTTGTTTTTGGGTCTGATCCGCCCTTACAAGGGTCTACCAGAACTCATTTCCAGCTTTCAAAGCCTGCCACAAGACTCCATTCAACTTGCGATCGCAGGTAAACCGGCTTCAGGAGATATCGGTCAACAAATCTCAGAATTGATCAAGGACGATCGCAATATTCATTTTTGGCCGACATACATCGAAGAAGACCAAATCCAAGACTACATGAATGCAGCAGATGTAGTGGTTTTTCCCTATCGCCGAGTTTTAACCTCTGGCTCGATCATTTTAGCCATGTCTTTTGGTCGTGCCTGCATTGCACCTCAACAGGGAGGAATTGAAGATGTCCTTGATTCCTCCGGCGCATTTCTATACGATCCCAAACAAGCAGGGGGACTCGCTCAGGCAATACAAACAGCAGTTATGAAGCAAGATCTCCTCACGTCAATGGGCGAATACAATCGTCACAAAGTACAGCGGTGGGACTGGAACGACATTGCAAAACAGACCAAACTTGTTTACCAAGCAAGTTCTAGAACGGTACAACGTCCGTGACTTATCCCTTAGAGTGTCCCGCCCGATCGATCTCACAGACTCCCCTCGTGAGCATCATCATCAATAATTACAACTATGGTCAGTTTATTGGTGATGCAATTGATAGCGCTCTAACCCAAACCTATCAACCCATTGAAATCATTGTGGTCGATGACGGCTCCACCGATAATTCCCACGACGTCATTAGTCGCTATGGCTCACAACTAAAACCGATATACAAACCAAATGGAGGACAAGCCTCTACTTTTAATGCGGGATTTAAGGCGAGTCAAGGGGAGATTATTTGTCTCCTTGATTCAGATGATGTATTCCATCCAGAGAAAGTAGCAGAGGTCGTGGCAGCTTTTCGAGAAGATGCCACGATTCACTGGTTCTTTCATCAGCTCAAAGTGGAGCGGTTATCAACTCAAGAGGTAATTAGACTATCTCCCAACAAGGAATCCGGAGCCTATGACGTTAGGGAACCAATGAGAGCAGGCCTAAATATAGACTTCTCGCCACCTTCAACATCGGGCCTCTGCTTTTCTCGTTTTTTACTTCAGGAAATCCTCCCGATGCCTGAAGCAGAAGATATTATCATGAGCGACCTTTACCTCAAGCTTTCTTCAATGGCTTTGTGCAAGGGATTTTATCTCAACAAACCCCTTGGAGTCGTCAGGGTACATGGTAAGAATCGCTATACAGAAAAAGATGCTAGACATCTTGTAAAAGGTCAGATTGAGATCACGACAGCTTATTATTTACGGCAGAAATGGAAATTTCTCAGCCAGTTAACTAACAGTCTGTTTTGTCTAGGTCTTTCAGATTTATCCAAGGCAAAAAATATTGATTTGAGACAGAAAAAAGCCAAGCTTATGATCTCAGAATATATCCAAGGCGTCTCTATATTTGGACAACCTAAGATAAAGCTAAAAATCGCAATTTACTGCCTAAAGTTAATTATAAATCTAAATATTTAGCGATACCTAGACTATGCCCTCACCTCCAATAGTCTGTCTATCAGGCATATGAATTAAAAGCATTCAAATATAGGTAAAAAAGAGCACCCATTCTGGATGCTCTTGATATGTATCTGAAAAATCCTAAAGTTTCTTAGGCTCCAACAGATTCCTTCGCAGCGTAGAGGATTTCGGCTGTAATCTCTACGAAACCACGCTCACGGGCAAACTTCTCTGTATTTCGTTTCACTTTGCCTCGGACAAAACCAGGAATTTTGTTCAGCTCAGAGAGACCATCATTGGCCCAGGCCAGATCAGAGTCAGCAGAAATCCCTTTGGTAATAACTTCCTTGGTATCGTGACCGCCAAAGATCTCTAAGAGGTGATCTTCCATGCCCAAGGTGAAGGAGTTATAAACCAGGTCTGCTAGCTGATTCGTACCTTCATAACCGAGGAATGGTTTGTAGCCAATGGGGAAATCCTGGATGTGAATCGGGGCTGCAATAACACCACAGGGAATGTTGAGGCGTTTACCGACATGGCGCTCCATTTGGGTGCCAAAAATAGCAGACGGCTCTACGCGGGCAATGGCATCCCCAATTGCACCATGATCTTCATTAATGATGACTTCATCACAGTATTCACTCACCTCTTGGCGGAACCAGTCCTGATCGTACTTACAATAGGTCCCGGCCCAAACGACGTGAATCCCCATTTCTCGCGAGAGAATCTTGGTCATCGCAGCAGCATGAGTATTGTCACCATAGACAACAGCCTTTTTACCTGTCAGGTTCTGGCAATCAATGGAGCGCGAGAACCAAGCTGCTTGAGAGACGTGAAGGGTCTGCTCTTCAATGAAGGCTTCATAATTCACGTCGGCACCCTGCTCATTCAGAACTTGCTGAATGCGACGAATACAACGTGCTGTCTCCACCACACCCATAGGCGTAATGTCTACGAAAGGGGTGCCAAACTCTTGTTCGAGGTACTTCGCAGCCATGTGACCGAGCTCTCGGTAAGGCACGAGGTTAAACCAAGCCTGAGGCAGACGCTTCAAGTTATGCACTGAGGCCCCTTCAGGAATAACCTCATTCACTTGGATGCCCAAATCAGTCATCAACCGCTTAAGTTCTGTACAGTCATGCTGATTATGGAAGCCGAGAGTGGACATACCAATGATATTGACGGAGGGCTGCTCGGTCTTCGCCTCTAGGAGATCTCCCTGCTTACGCGCCTTCTCAATATAGAACTGAACAATCTGATCAAGGGTCCGGTCTGCAGCCTGCAATTCATTGACGCGATAGTGATTTACATCTGCTAGTAACACATCCCCTTCAGTACTGAGAGAGGCTCGCTCAACGAAGTTTTCAAGATCTTCCTGCAAAATACTAGAGGTACAGGTAGGGGTCAGAACAATTAGATCTGGATTCTCTTCTGCATCCTTACGGGTGATATTATCAACCACTTTTTCTTGGGAGCCACGAGCTAAAACATGGCGGTCCACGACGCTAGCTGTAACGGGAGTAAAGTCGCGTTCACGCTCTAACATGGAACGCATCACGTTAAAGTAATCATCCCCAAGGGGTGCGTGCATAATGCCGTGCACGTTTTTAAAGGAGCTGGCAACGCGCAATGTACCGATGTGGGCAGGCCCTGCATACATCCAGTAGGCTAATTTCATCCTCAAAATCTCCGTTGGGTCTTCCAAATCGCCGTTCGCACAGCCAGTGAAACAAACATCAAGGGGTAGATTGATAATTTGGCTTCAAAGGGTGGCATCGACTATCAGCATTATTGTCTACTTTTGATAGACGACAGGGGATGCATTGCTTCCAAAAAGATATATAAAAGAATAAAAGTAAATATAGATAATTAAATAAATCTAATATTGTCTCCTCAAGGCTCAAAACGTTAGCAAATATATTTTTATTTTTTTACTTTTAAGGTATTAGATCAATAAGCAAAAAATAAGTTCGGAAGCTATTAACACAAAAACTGTAGGGGATATTTCAGCGATATCTCGCTCCTAAAAGCCCTCAGAGCAAAGGATTCTCACTCATGTCTTTTAAAAGATAAAAGCTTCAACACCATAGAATGAAAGATCTGGCTCGAAGCTTTTAAGAATTTTCAGTTGCTTAAAGGTCTCTATTAAAAATAGTGAATTTATGCATCAAGATAGAGGAATATTAATTTTATTCATCTTCTTGATCATCGGTTTGATCAAGTTCGTCTTTAAAGCCTCGCAGTGACTTGCCAAGGGAGGCGCCTAGCTCTGGTAAGCGTTTAGGACCAAAGAGTACTAAAGCGGCAAGGCCAATGAGTCCAACTTCTAACCATCCCAAGCCAAACATGCCACCTTTCTCCTTGCGATAGAACAAATTGATTGAATATGGCTAAAACCCTAACACAGCATTAAATTGAAATGCCTAGTCATCACCGTTAACTTGCGATGGTGATGACTAGGCAAAGAAGCGAAGGACAAATGATATCCTTCCTAGATCCGTTGGGAATTATGCCGCTTCTCGCTTAAGAGCAATTTCAACCTGTTTGAACTCTTGCTCCAATCTTGTTTTCAATTTTTCAGGCACTGGACGATTGGGGTAAGCGATGTAATGGGCCGCAAGGGCGTTGAGGGCCGTTGTCATTGTCATGAAGGAGGCTAAGCCAGAGGTCTTGTTATCGCGTCGGTATCGAGAGATAAATTCATTAATTTCTTCTCGAGCAGCTTCTTGAGCCGCGGCTTTACCTGCATCATCTGCGGGCAAATCAACCGCTGTGCGGAGACTATCGACCACTCTTAAGGTGTCCTGGTTATAGTTGCCAGACAAGACTGGTGGCGCTACCTTTGGAAGCTTCACCTCTGGCAGCTTCACACCTTCTGGCAGCTTCACACCTTCTGGAAGACCCAACCCCTGTGCAGGTGGAATATAGCCTACGCAAAAGATTGCGGCGACGAGAATAAGGCTGAGTAGGTTTGAAAACAGGCGCTTCATATGCTTGGAGGTCTCATTTAAACTAGCGTTAGGAAATGTTGGTTACAAATGCATCTCAGCACTTGAGGTCAACTTGACCCCAACTTAATCAGGATAAAACATTCCTGGACTTTGCCCATGCGATGCTGTGGTTTCCCTATTCTCAATCATGTCTGATCCCCGCTCTGGATATACGTTGCCCGTTTTTGCCTGTGGAGCTGCGATCGCATCTCTACGCTACCTCTACAACCCTAAAACTTATACATCGATCACGCTTGATTTAATTAATCCTCCGGAGCAGGCAGAAATTTCCATTGAGCAAGTGGCGAGCATCCAACCCGGAATAGTCCTGGCGATCACCCGGAGCGATCCCGGAGATAATCTAGACCTGACCCGGAATACTCCGATCTGGGCGTTGGTGGAATGGGCCGATGCCTCACAGGAAGAACCGGTAATGCTCAAGGGAGGCGAAGGGATCGGGATTGACACAAACCGGGGGGATCAAGCGGCTTTCTATAGCTATGCTCAACAGCTCTTTAAGACGAATTTGGAACGGGAATTGAGGGGTTGCGATCGCATCCAGGTCACCATCGTATTGCCTGAAGGACGCGCCCTCGCCGAACGAACCTCCAATGCCGCCTTTGGTGTCGTCGAGGGGCTATCACTATTGGGGACCTCTGGAATCTCCCAACCTTTATCAGCTCCTGGACAACTGGCAACCTTTAAGACTCAACTGCAGCAAAAGGCCGAAAAGACGGATAGCTTAGCTTTCTGCCTGGGCGAAAATGGACTGGATATTGCCCACACCTTGGGCATTCCAGAACACTGTGTGATTAAAACGGCGAATTGGCTTGGGCCCATGCTCGTTGCAGCCGGTGAACAGGGCCTCAAGTCCATTCTGTTATTGGGATACCATGGCAAATTGCTCAAGCTTGCGGGTGGGATTTTTCATACCCACCATCATCTAGCAGATGGTCGCCAAGAGATTTTGACTGCAATCGCCGCCAATGCCGGACTATCCAGCCCCCATCTGCAAGTACTCTTCGCCTCACCGACTGCTGAAGCAGGATTACAGCATTTGCGCAACCTCGATGAATCCGGTTCAGAAGACTGGGTTAAGAAGATCTATACACAGATTACGGAGCGCATTGACCTTAGAGCGACAAACTATATCGACATTCATTGCGATCATCCCAAGACTCAAATTGGCTCAGCCTTATTTGATCGCGGTCGTCACATCTTTGCCACTAGCAGAGTGGGCCATCAATTACTCCCACAGTTATCCCAGGTTTCTCCCTAGCGGAGAGAGTCATTAAGTCTCAGTGCTAACACTCCCGAAGAGACTTAAATTATCAGTTAATAAATAACAGGAGCGTCATTTTCTCAGTCTCCATAAGGATCGGCTTTTTACTTTGATTCACTTTCAAACCATGCCCCCATCAGCAAACTACGGCAAAACATAGGCATGCCGTCCCCAACAGAGAAAGGATCTGCGCCAATATATATTGATGTTGAAATTGAGGTGGAAGCCCAATGTGACGCATTGTCCAACGGTTTACGATAGCCCTCAGAACCACGAGGCACTTGCTGCAATTGTGTCAACTCTGGTGCGCCAAAGGCACACAACCCAGCCAGTGGAACTTACGACTCAGGTGAAGGACTCTGCAATTCTCACGTCAATGCTCATTGAAATTTCTCTAGACTCATTATTTTTCCCCTAGCAGTGATAAAAAAGCAATATTC
>CALFCG010000078.1 GCA_937951315.1 uncultured cyanobacterium | reverse complement strand
GCTTGACAAGCTTAAGTTCTCTGACTTTTTTGACGCCAGTGTTTGCTCTAATTTTTGGCAATTTGATCCTGTCTGAGGTGCTCAGTTCTATTCAGGTGGCTGGGGTATGTCTAACACTAGTGAGCATCTATTTTGTCAATCAGCGCGATCGTTTACCTGATTGGGAGCGGCTGAAAGGAGTTGCGATCGCACTTCCAGAATCTGTCGCGCGGCTCTGGCTCCGTGATAGTTAGGTGAGGTTAGCGATGGCTTTGGAGGTGCCCCCGCTCCTTTTCCACCTATTTGAGAAAATACCTGTGTCTGAAAAAGGGTTGATGGATTTCATATAGGTCCATACCAAGCGCGACGAGGACGCGTATGGTCAATCGAATCTTACAGGTATGTTGCTCGACCCGCTTATCCTTTCAAGCTTATGCCAGAGAGGCTTTGGCTTTGCTTCGTTTCTTGGGTCTTGTTGGGCTCTGGATCGGAGAGCATGATTCCCAGACCAAACCCTAACGTTGCTATCACACTCACGCCGATGAGTGCGATTAGCACCTTTATCTCCAGAGACCCTAAAAATGAAGATGCTTTGACCCGATTCTCCTTGTCTATGGCTCCGGTACTATTTCCGACACTGCGAGGTTCATCTGTTTTGTAGACTTTGCTTAACTCAGAGACCAACCACAAAATTGGATCGGCCGTGCCTTCAGTATTGATTGCGACGGAGCTCCCTGTGGGAACCAGGATGATGAAGGTACTGAAGCGTCGATAAACCGTATGAGAGGAAGTTAAACGGGTGTTGAGGGATTCCCATTTTTTCTCAATTGCGGCTAGTTTCTTTGCATCGGCATTAATTTGATCACACTTGGTCAATATCAAAGAGAAGAAATAACTGACATTATGTTGTTGAGCCAGAGCAGAAATGACTTCTATTTGATTTATTGTTTCTTCAATTTGCTCCCAGTAGTTATCATCTCGGGCCAGTGCTGCTGCATCTATGAATACACAGCACCCATGGGAGTTCCGCATCAGGGCCTGGAAGTCTGGATTATCTAAATGACAAATTTCACCAGGGATATCGGCCCAACGGAACTCACAAAGTGTGAAATCTCCTTGAAGCTCGCGCGACTTCACCTTAAAGGCAAGATCTGTAATCTTCATCGTTGCCGATGGATACCGACCGGACCGCTTCATGTAATCCAGCATGTCTCGGAGGATGAGTCGAGACTTGGTATCGGCGGGTTCGAACCATTTTCCCTTCGACTGCATCAGCCGACTTCTGTGTAGCTGAGCGTAGCAACCTGCAAGAAAGACCGATTTGCCGACGCCCCGGTGACCGATGCTCAGGAGGTTAAAGGTGGGTGGAGTGTTCTTAGGCATAGAGGGAGTATTAACAATACTTCGTGTCCCGCAGAACGAAGCTGCTCGTAGGAATACGATAATGTGATTTTGCAAATGTGAGGAATTGCAAGGAAGAATTGAGAGCTTTGCCGTAAGGGACGAAAAAGAGTGACTCTCTCACGGAAGATCGGATGATCTTGCACAATCATAGATCTAGCTTGTTGACCTTATCATAAGCTTTTTAAGAATTGGAATTTGTGGAATTGTTAGGGATCGAGACAGAGGCGAAGTTGTCTTGGACTGGCATGGCATGGTGAGGGACGAAAAAGCCTATTTCATAGCTGTGAATTGAGTCGGGTGAGGCATTATTTTAAATGATTCGTAGATAAAAAACTTACTGGGTTTAGAAGCCCATGTTTCTATTGGGCAGCAATCTATGAATTGTCTTTCATCAACCACCGCTCCGGTTTAGCTCCATCAAGGTGCGATCTCATTTACTTGGACTGCGAATGCCAGTTAGAAAAGCTCAATATCATTTCTAGATAGATTAAGTCCATACCCAGATAACCCTTTACCCCAGGAGTGATAGGCCACGATAGGAGACTAATCTCAGTTGTCGTGATGGCATAAGCACCAGAAATATAGGTTTGGGGTCTCCAAGTGTTGGTGTGCGTAGTGTTAGTTTTTGTTTTCATCTGCACTGTTGTGTGGGAGATTCATGCTCTCACTGTCTTAGCACTGGAGAGTTTCTAAAGGTTGGGGGCCAAAGAGATAGCTGAGATAGCTGGGGGAGAGTTCAGCATCCCAACGACGAATTCTGACCATGACCCGCAGAAAAGTAAAAACGAGTTCGATGGATTCAGAGAGCTGATGTAGCAGGTGATGGGTGTTGAGAGCTTGGGTACCATGAGATCGTTCTTGGCCGTGGTGCTTGAAGAGTTGGATGGCGTTGTGGGTTGAGGCTAAAAATTGGGCTTGAAAGGAGCGACCGAAGGCCCAGCGGCTAAATCCCCAAAACTTGGCGAGGTGATTGACTTCGTCTTGCAGAATTTGGGAAATGGCCTGTTGTAAGGCTCCGGTGGAATGGGCCATCAGCCAGAGATAGAGAGAAATGGCGCTCCATTCTGAGGAGAGACGCGATACGAGATGGCGGTAGACATCTTGGTGAGGGGTGGTGCTGGGATGGTAGCCTTTGACGGTGTTGGGTTTCAGTGTCAGTGTCTGATCCGTTAGCTGCTGGTAGATTTTCTTCAATGCCGGTGTATGTTGCCGCTCTTCTTTTTCCCAGATGCCGACGATTTGTATAGATTGTTCTGGGCCATAGGTGCCACCCAGAAAGGTTGCCATTTGAGGATGAAAGTTTTGCAGATACTCCCAGCTTTCTCTAGAGTAGCTACGAATGGGGCTTTCGACTTCTGCAGCGCCTGCTAATAACTCTAAAAAGATTTCGGGTTCAATACTTACAATTTGAGTTGGGTCTATTGCTTGCCAACGTATTGGTCCCCAGGGGCGCTGGTGAGGGTTAGAGAACTGGGTGGTGAGGTCATTGAGATGATGACTGAGATGGTCGACCGCTAGGTATTCATCAAGGAGGTGATTGATACGGCTGCGGTTGGTTAAGTAACGGTATTTGTGGAGAGTGAGGGGTTGCTCAGATGGCATGGTGTGATTCCTTGGTTAACTGAATTGCAGTATGGCAAGGGATCTTAAGAAGCTGCGATGAATTGTGGGTTGCGATCGCAACTCTTTCACAGTCCTCGCCAGTATCAAGAAGTACTGAGAATCAGCATGAAGTATTTAGAAGTTTCTTAAAATGGACGAACTATCCTGACAGCTTCCTCCATGCGTCAACCTTTTGTAGAACCCGACTTTGTAGACCAATGGTTTTCAGTGCAGCAGCAGCAATCTGTTGTCAAAAAGCTTCGCAAGCGAGTCGGTCTAACGCGGATTCGAGCAGAATATTTTGTGCGGCTATGGGTGTATTTGCTGGTCCAACAAAAGCGCCAAGAGACCCAGAAACTTCAGCCGCCGCTCTCTCAACTTGACTGTCCGGTGGGGCCCGTTTCTTGTACTCATCGAGAAGCAGCTTCCCTGTTCTACAGCGATAAAGAGCAGGGAAGTGATCGTGCTGCTGGCCTCATCCTCGATAAATTAGCCGCCCTGGGTCTATTGCGGAAATCCTTTGACGGTAACACCACTCAAATTGAAATTCCAGAAATCCCAGAAGTTCTGGCGCACTCTGATCGCCAGCCTGAAGTGGAACTGAAGCTTGACGCTTTCGATCCCAGGTGTGATGCCATTCCGATTGCTAACCTGTTGGCCACCAACTATAGCTGGATGAACAAAAATCTCCAGTCCACCCCTCACCGAATTGCTCAACTTTTACGACTATGGGCTAGCCAATATAGTAAGGGAATGCGGGTTTTGCGCCGCACCGATAATCTCAATCCGATGGGATTTTACTTGCTGTACCCTGTTGCGAGCGAATCTGAGGTGCATTTCTTTGAAGTAGCCCATCGGGGATTGCATCTCAGTTCCTTAAGTGACGTTGATCCTTTTTTGATGGCGGCTCCAGGCGATAAAACCTGTGTGGCTGTTTATATTCGCAGCTGGATGATTGACCCCGCTTATCTTGAGCGCTATCGGCCTGAATTGGTTGCAGACGCTCAGAACGTATTACTGCAGATGCAGCAAGATTTTCCGAATCTTTGCGATCTTTATACCTTAATGATTCACCCGAGTTTTGAAGCGATGACGGCAGCATTGGGTTTTCAAAAATTGCAGCAAGCGCCATCATCAATTTATTGGGTCTATTTAGCCCTTGATCGATTTTTAGCGCTTGATATTGCTTCAACATTGAATTCTTGAGCTGTAACACGAATGTTCATTGATTGTTGGGTAGTGAGGTAAGCATAGCGATTAGTTCCTTACCTTGCACTGAACTGATCCTTCTCTAGTTTAAATATTTCTCTTGCACACTAACGACCTTGTAGGTCTGCAGGATCCAATTAATATTAATTTATGGTAGTTTAAATCAATATTGGTGAGTATGTGCAGTTTTTCTCGTTTATTGTCGGTATCACAAAGTATTCACGGTTGATTTGAACAGTTGAGAGATTCAATCTCTTGATATTCAAAAATTAGATCCCGGATATTTTCTAATTCCTTTGAGATGTCGCCATGTATTTATGATTTATAGGCTTTATTTATATATATTAAAGTCTTTAAAAG
>CALFCG010000077.1 GCA_937951315.1 uncultured cyanobacterium | reverse complement strand
GTAGATTAATCTCATGTTTTTACCTGCAACTAAGAAGATGATTGTTTTTCTTTGACAACTTAAGAATATATATTCCTGTAATTGATTGCATTAGACTTAAGTGGAAGCATAATTGAAAATCAATTTTTATGCATTCCTAATGATAAATTGGGCCTGATACTTTTCTGTAACAGCAAAGGTATTGAACATCTTGCTCAGCAAAGTTGTCGTAGATAGCAAAATATTGAAAGACTGATTTGAAATCTCTTTTAGAAAAGGCTTCTTGTGACCTTGCCTACTCTCTGATTGATAGGAAGTGTCCCGATATTAAATCCTGAAATTTTTCGTTTCTATATATGGGATTTGACTTGCTGAGGGCAAGAGATTATTCGTTACCCTTGTAAGCTCTTTTAGTAACGTCACAAAGCATGAAAGCGGAATTTTGGGAGTGAGTCTTTAGTCAACTATTGATACCTATCCTCTTTTGCAAGAATCCAAAGTAAAATCCTTCTCTCACTCCAGAGAGAAGGGTTTTACTGAGCTCTCTCTCGTTTTAAGGAAAAGAGAAGTTAAGTCAGAGAAATTACAAGACAGCCAAATTCTGTGCTCTGTAAAACTTCGAATTTACGGTAGTCAATAGAGTTGATACTATTGAATATATTGATTTTTTAGTCAATCGACTTGCAATCCAACCTGCTTTTTTGCTTTAGAAATAAGACTATGAATTGCACCTTTGAAGGTCGTGATAGCAACCTCTTTTTTTGATGTATCTGGACTTGACAACGAACTCCACCAATTATTGATTCTCTTCGTAGTCTGAATTACTCCGTCACCGAGCAAACTTAGGGCTACAATACACCAGCAGAGTGATAGCCATATTAAAATCATAGACTCTTTGAAAACTATAAATAGTAGCTGCAGACTTTTAGTAAAAGTTTTGGCTGTGTCTTTTAGCAAGAACAATTCTTTGAGTTTTTGGAACTGATTAGCAATGTTGATGCTATCTGTCTCTGGTACTATCTTTTGATTTTTAGATGCGTTGGTTTGTTTTAGATTCGTAGTAGTCATTTTTTTCTCGCTTTGTAGATAGTAATTGTCTTGGTTTAAGTCGATGTGAGGAGAGGATGACTGATTTCTTTTTTTGTGAAAATTTACTCCTTGCTATTAATTGAAATTCCCTTGTCCTCGAGAAGCATTGTTAATGCTTTCTGATTATTTCCATCGTCAATAAGTTCTAGAATTGTATTTGTTTTGACGTCTCTAAATTTATTCCGGTAGATAGAAGATAAACCTAAAATTAGAACACCAAAACCCATGAATGTATCATCGAGTCCTCCTACAACGGGTACAAAATCAGGAATCATATCAATCGGGGCAATCAGATAGACGACTCCTAGTAAAGAGTTAAAACAGCCCATCACATAACCCTCAATATTTCGAGGGTCAAAGGTTGCCCAAGCCAAGCAATAGGTGCACACGAATAGAAATCCGCGAACGGCTAGATCAACATAGGATGCTAAATGGTGAAAAGTTGAGCCGACAGGCCGCCATACCTTCCATAAAAATGAGTGGCTTGCTGCGCTTTGGATGGGTTGGTGATAGAACAGGTCATGTAGCCAGGCTGTGTGGTCGATGATGAAGCCTGTAAACCCTGCTAATAGATAGGTGCTAGACAGTAAAAGAAAAATAGCGGTTAACGCTTTGGCACCATCATATGCTTTGAAGTGAAACAGAGAATTTGGAAAACTAGGTAAAGCTTCTAGTGTTAACTCTTTTATCTCTGCCTTGTTCTGCTTTGTCTCTGTTTTCTTTATTAGCGCTGGTTTCTCCTGTTGAGGCACTGGGTATGTCGGTGGTTTTGAACTAGGCCAACAGGCTGGATCAATTGTCATTGTTCTGGGTTGTCTGGGATTGCTCATTGATACCCTCCTGGTCTACCTAATGAATTGTTCTTTGTGAGTTACTCTTTCTGAAAACAAATATGTATTTGCTCTTTATCCCTATCTTGAGATGTTTGAAAAATCCTCTAACGGTCTTGTCCCTGACTTGAGCTGCCTGCTATCCTTTTCCGATTTGAGTGGGGTTTGGCGATAGAAGCGTTTGCCGGAAGTGATGGGCAGTTTCATCATCAGGAATATGGTGCGATAAAACTTCAATGAATTTTTGAGGTTGTTGATATTGCCGATTCAGCAGGGCTTGTTCAATGACTAAGCTTGCAATGGGGCCAATCTGGAGAGCCAGTTCAGTGCGACATTTCTCAATCAGTTGTGAATTAATAAGAGATAGATTGGTGGATGGAAGCGAACCCTTTAACAGGTCTTGCAGATCATGATTGGGCGTAGATCTCACCTGATTTTGAGTCGTGTGGGTTTTGTCTTTGAGATACCCTTGGAGCCACTGACTCATGTTGATCAGCTGTTTATTCTTCCGCAGTTGATTAGGAAGGTCCGTGAGGGTCTGAAAAGCATGAAATAGATTGCTTTTCGATGTCTCTACTAGGCTATTGGATAGAGCACGGTGATCACAGTCGAGGGCTTTTGCTAATGCTTGGACCGATGGAAATCGTTGACTGGGATCTTTCTTTAAGCATTGCTTAATAATGCTTTCAAAGCCTACAGGCAAATGTTCACACCCTGGTTGCATACGGAGTGGTTGTGGTGGCTTCAGTAAGTGAGCTTTGATCCAGGACTCACCGGCTACGTTTTGCTCACGAGCCTTGAGTCCAAATGGGTCGACGCCTGTGAGCATTTCATACAATATGATGCCTAAGCAGTAAATATCCACCCGTTCATCAAGTTGGCCTTGGCTGTCAAACTGCTCTGGTGCTGAATAGTGGTGTGTTCCTAAGAAAGAACTTGCCAGAGTCATATTCCCTAAATTGAGGGACTGAACCTTTGCGATTCCAAAGTCGATGATTTTGACGCGCTCTCCCAGCTCGGTGGGAACTAAGAAAATATTGGCCGGCTTTAGATCGCGATGAATGATTTTAATGTACTCATCGCTTTCCATTTCAGAGGTTCTGAACCGGACGCCTTTATGGGCTGCCGTTAGACCTGCGCAGATCTGCTTCATGATCTGCTTGGTTCTTTCTATCGATAATTGGGTTTCTTGCTTTAAAACCTGTTCTAAGGTTTGTCCTTCAAGATGTTCCATCACATAGAATGGCTGCCCTTCAGGTGTGATGCCGTAGTCGCTCACTTGAACAATGTTTTCGCTGTTCAGAGCTGCACAGATGGCGCATTCTCGCTCAAATCTGCGTTTGAAATCGAGCTCGCTTGTGCTTGGCTCGCCTTGTTGTGATGTATTGAGGAGTTTGATCGCAACAGTTTTTCCCAGTCGGGTATCTGTTGCCTGGTAGACATGTCCCATTCCTCCTTGGCCCAGAAGGGTTTCAAGTCGATATCGATTGTGGTCACCAATAGAGCGACCCCGTAAAGAAGTTGATTGGCAAATCGATGGATGACTCACTTATCGCACCGTTAGTAGATGATCTCAGGTTTCTGAATTGCCGCTTGTTTTAGCTGTGCTTATTGTGTGACTGGATTCAGGGTTCAGGCATTAGACAGAGGTCGGATCTCTTTTTCGATCAACTCCCTTTGCATAGAGGTAGGCGATCTGGATGCCAGACGCCTTCCCGATGTCTAGTACATGAGGCTTATGACTACCTCTATCCAGAACTCACACCAGGTTCCGCAATTGCGTGTAGATGACCACTACCAGATTGAGCGTGTCCTTGATCTTGAGGGGCTTGGGCAAGCTTTTCTGTCAATGGATACTCAACTGGAGCAGCGGGTTGTCCTGAAGGTCCTTAAAGATCCGCTGGCAACTGATACAGATGCAGGGCCCCGATTTAAGCAACTGGTTAAGTTGCGTGCAGCTCTGAGGGGCGACCATATTGCACAGGTGCTTGATTCAGGCACGACTGTTGAGGGCTATCCGTTCTATGTGATGGAACATTTGCCAGGAGAAAGTCTCAAGCAGTGCTTGCAGAGAGATAGAAAGTTCTCAATTCGTCGGGCTGTCTGTATTGCGAGCCAAATCTGTGTGGCCCTTGCAGAGTCATACCAAAGTCGATTTGAGTGTTTGTTTGAGAGTGAAGCCCCCTTTTTGGTTGTGCCCCATGAGTTAAAGCCAACACAGATCTTGTTGATGACCGGTGAGCAGGTGAAATTGCTGGACTGCGGGTTGACGAAGACTATTCGTAATTCCTGTTGTGATACTCAAGCTATTAATTCTGAGACTTCTGCATCTCAAACGTTTCACTATGTGGCACCTGAACAGCTAGGTGGGGAAGAGAATAATCATCTTGCAGATATCTATGTGTTGGGCATTCTGCTGTATGAAATGGTCAGTGGAACTGATCCTTTTGGCCTAGGTCTAAATTCTCGGCATGTCCGAGAGGGGGCTTGGATGTATGCCCATGCATTACGGGAACCTCGTTCGCTCCAGTTGTTATTGGAAAAGAATGCCGAAAGTGTTGCTGTGTCGGATATTGTCCATCGATGCTTGGCAAAGAAGCCATGCGATCGCTATCCCTCTGTTGATGCTGTCTGGCAGGCGCTGGAGCAGCTGCAGCTTAGTGATGATCTGGCATTAGAGGCTGTAAGCGATCAGCGTATTACCCCGCCGCGACGGCCATCTTCTACAGTGGTAGATCAGGAGCGAGAATGTTCTCAAGATGTTCCTGAAACTCAAGCCTCTGGCGCGATAGTAGACCTTGATGATTGCCAAGGCAAGACTGGTCATCAAGAGCATGTAGAGACCCGACTCCAAGAGATGTCCGTTCAGGATTGCTCGACAAAGAGGACTGACGAGCTCCGCTGCTCTTTCACTCCAGAGAAGACTGAAGACACAAATCACCTGAGTTTTCTGTCTCGGTCTGAGGAGATTGGGGGGCATTGCAATCTCATTCGGTTTCATCCTCTGCATTTTGCTGCTTTCAGTGCTGACCTGAAGACTCGTGATGATCGTTTGGATCGTGCCTTGGTTATCCGTAGATCTGTGGTTGATTCGGAAGAAGAAACGCGACATTTAGAACTGGATACAACGGTGATGCAAGCACCAGAGGCCTCTCAGCCTGTGGATCAAGTGTTACCCCCATCTAGGTTGCCGGTTGCTGATTCAGAGCGGGATACTACTCTCAGTAATAGTGAGACTGTTCCTCAAGAGCAGGGAATGCCTGAAACGAGGCTTCAATTTTCAGATGCCGCTGTTGTGGGCCCCATTGATCGGACGGCGTCTGCTCTAAATTCCGAGTGTAATTGTTCGGAAAATCACAGCTGGAGCCATGACATTATTGAGGTTGGGAACGCTCCTGATATTGAGGTTGATGAAACGATTGTTCAATATTCAGATGCAGCTGTTCAAAAGCCAGTGGTTCAACCAGAGGATTGTTTACAGGAGCAGAGGGGTGCAGCAAAAATTTCAAGCCCCATTGCTCCGCTCTCGAGTGATCAGACAATGGTCCAACATGAGGTTGAGAACGCTCCTGATATCGGAGTTGATGAAACGATTGTTCAATATTCAGATGTAGCTGTTCAAAAGCCAGTGGTTCAACCAGAGGATTGTTTACAGGAGCAGAGGGGGGCAGCAAAACTTTCAAGCCCCATTGCTCCGCTCTCGAGTGATCAGACAATGGTCCAACCGATTGGAGAGGCTCCTGTATTGCTTCATCGTCCGGCAGATGGTCTTGCAAGGAGGGGGGCCGCAGATGAGACGATTGTTCAATACTTAGATTCAGCCGTTCACAATCCGGCTGAGAAAACGGTGGCACAGAGCATCATGCTGATAGATGAGCAACCGGTCGATCAAACAGTTTGCCAACAAAATGGGCCGTATGTTGCCTCAACGGAGATGGTGTCGACCGACGGTAAAAATCGGGGTCAGAGTCAAACCATTGTGCGAACTGTTTGGCGGAGCAGGCGATCTGTCACTGCAGTATTTCGCAATTTTGGTGGGCGATGTTTTTCGTCTCTGCGCAGGCTTTTGTCTTTTAGGCCGGGGCGTTCTCTTCCGAAATTGCCCGCCAGTGCCATGAGCCCACCGTCGTTTGGCCAGGGGCGTCAGTCTAAATGCAATATTCAATCTAATTCGGAGTCGGACAAGTACTCTCACCAGGAGCTGGATCGGTGTCGGCTAGACCTGGCGAAGGAATTGGCCCGAAATGGCAAGTTCCGAGATGCGATCGCAACCCTCAAGAAAATTCAAGAATTAAGCCCCTCTTATCCCAAGGCCCAAAAGCTTCTGTGTAATTGGCAAGGGCTTTAACCCCTCCCTGAATCACAATGCGACCTTCGGCTATTCTCGTTCCGATGGGTCAGCCCTAGCATAGCCTTATGTATTGAAAGATTCTGCCGCATGGAGGAGATATGGAAGACTCAATGGAGTATGAACGGTTGACACTGCTCGCAGAACGTTGCCTCACAACTCCGGCCTTGGCTGATCAGCTCTGCGCGCTCATTTATGACCGACTCCAAGCAGATCTCAGAATTCAGCGAGAGAGAAGCAACCCTAGTATAGGAAGAGTCTAAAGATGTCTCACCATGAGAATTACGTCACCACCAATCGCTTCCATGTAGAAGTTGATGGAGACACGCTGGGGGCATTCTCTGAATGTTCAGGCATCAGTGTTGAGATTGTAAAAGACGTTCACCACGAGGGGGGCGTCAATGATCAGCAAAGAATCAGTTTAGGACAAACTAAATTTTCAGATGTCACCCTCAAACGAGGTGTCACAGATGATGTGGTCTTTTCAGCCTGGCTCAGCGAAGTTTTCGAGGACAAAATAAAGCGACGCAGTGTGACGATCACCACCTACAACCAGGCTGGAGACATCATGAAAGGCTGGAGTCTGATTGGCGCGATTCCCGTGGGGTGGACGCTACCCAGCCTAGAAGCAGATGGCAATACGGTGGCTGTTGAAGAGCTAACTTTGGCCTTTGAAGGCTTAAAAATTGCCAAGAAAGCAGCCGCGAAAATAGAAATGTCACATAGAGATGGAAAAGAATACTTTGCCAGCAGCGCCTGGCAGTGATTCTGAAGTTGGAGGACGACCATGCAGTGGATCAGCATTGAAGACTTACTGGCCGATCAAGGGACGCTGACCGATGACCCTTCTATTCACCTGATTGAGTTAGAAGATGAATCGCGACTCGAACCTGAGCCGGAAGCTTCCCAAATTGAAATGGGTGCAGAGGCGTTGGATAACCGAGGCCAAGTGAATATTGCTGATTTGGACCTTTTGGCTGAGATGATTTGCGATCGCATCTTGCCCCTCCTAGATATCGAGCAAGAGCGAAACGGCATCTCTAAAAGTTTGAGCTTTATGCGGCAAGCCGAAAGCCCTAGCCAGAGAAACTGTTGGCAACTAAAGCCTGGATCTTTAGCGCTGTTGACTCAAGAGATGGCTCATCGACTCCATCGACAGCTAGAACTTGAGCAAGAGCGGCAGGGATTCCGCTGCGGCTGCTTGCCCTGGTGAATCATGACGCATTCAGAATTTTGAGTTAAACACAATGGCACAACTGACAAAAGCAAAACTAGAGGTCCATAGTGCCCTGAGTGGTAACCCCAAAAATATTGAGTTCATGTTTAATCCATCTGAACTTGAATTTTCCCGCCAGGTCTTTTGGCACAGTGATCGGGGGACCCGCAGTAGCACCCTATTGCCAAAGGTCAATTTCTCAGGAGTTGAACCCTATACCTGCACATTACGGAACTTGCTGTTTGACACCTACGAACTGAAAGAATGTGTGCTCAAAAAGTATATCGACAATATCAAGCAGGGGGTGACCGCCAAAGCCGATACCATTACTCGCCCGCCTGTTTATATCTTGATGTGGGGTGAACAAAATTATTTTCACTGTGTGATGACGAGCCTAACCTATCAGCTCACCCTCTTTCTGCCAGAGGGTACCCCCGTTAAAGCCCTAGTCAATATTGGCCTCCAAGAGGTTGATCCGAGCAAAATGTCGGGAAGTAGAGTGTCGACAAAAGGCGCACAAGATAAACGATTGGGATAGGACCGATCCCCAGGGCTAAGAGAACCATAATCCTTGCAAAGAGTAATCTCCAATGGCGAACAAAACCCTCTATTTATCAGAGCCCATTCTTAAGATAGGCGGTTCTGCGGCTTCGGTAGATCTGATGAAAGATATTTTAGAACTGACGGTGGATGAGAGCTTACATCTACCTAGCATGTTTGTTCTTAAGGTTCACAATGCCTATGTTCCTGCCAGTGAAAATAGTGAACAATGGCGACATGAAAAGTCTTTCAGTCTTGGCGATTCCATCACGATTGGGTTCAAGGGCAGTACAACCGAAGATCCTGAATTTAAAGAAAGTGAAGAAGAGCTGCAGTTAATTGAGGGTGAAATCACGGGCATTGAAGTTAAATTCTCTGATACCTCTGAAGCTCATCTGATCATTCGAGGATATGACATCTCTCATCGATTGCATCGGGGACGCTTTAGTCGCTCCTTCTTAAATATGACTGAAGGCGATCTGGTAGAAAAAATTGCAAAAGAGGTGGGCATCACAATCGGTCAGGTGGACAAGAGTAATGGCTACGTACGGGATTACATTTTTCAAGAGAATCAAACCAATATGGAGTTTCTGCGAGAACGGGCAGCCAGAGTCGGTTTTGAACTGTTTGTGCAGAACAACAAGATCTACTTTCGTAAACCCAAGAGCGATAGTTCTCTAACCTTAGAGTGGCTCACCGACATCAGCAGCTTTGATGTGCGGACCACCACCGCTGAACAGGTGAGCGCTGTCGAAGTTTTCGGTTGGGACTACAGCAAGAAAGAGCAAATTAAGGGCGAGGCGAAAAAGGAGCAGCTTGTCACTGACACCGGCAATGGGCAAGGAAGCAGCAAGCAAACCTTCAAATTAAAATCGTCCAAAACTCTTTCACCGAAGATGATTGTGGTGGATCAAACTGTTGAGAGTCAAAAGGAAGCGGCCAAAATTGCTGAGTCTCTCTGTAACGAGTTAGGTGGCGAGTTTGTCACTGCTAAAGCGAAGGCAGAAGGGAACCCTGAAATTCGCCCTGGCAAGGTGGTAGAGCTTGAAAATATGGGCACTCGTTACAGTGGGAAATACTACGTGACGGAAACCTGTCATTGCTATCGCCAAGGTGTCTTAAAGACTAATTTTGATGTTCGAGGTTTGAGACAAGGAACCTTATTGTCTACTCTGTCGCCCAAGAAACCTCTACAGCCCGGACAAACCCATTTGGTCGGCTTAGTCACCGACAACAACGATCCAGAGGGATGGGGGCGGGTCAAAGTGAAATTCCCGACGCTTAGCACCGATGACGATAGCTACTGGGCCAGAGTTGTGGGACTGGGGGCTGGCAATGATCGTGGCTTTTACTGTCTTCCTGAAATTGATGATGAAGTTCTCGTTGCGTTTGAGCATGGAGACATTCATCGCCCCTATATCATGGGTGGCGTCTGGAACGGCAAAGATAAAACCGTTGAAACCGTTAACGATACCATTCAAAGTGGGAAAGTTAACCTCCGCACGATTAAGACTCGCGAAGGGCACATGATTCAATTTGTTGAAGAGGGTAAATCTGGCTTTGACAAAGGCATTCTTATTAAGACAAATGAAGGCCATAAAGTACATTTGAATGACAGCGATCGCAAAATTGAAATTGAAACAAAGGATGGACATTATTTAAAAATGGAAGATGGAAGTCAGAAACTATCGATGAAGTCTACTGGCGATTTAAATATAGATGCAAGGGGAAGTATCAATATTAGCGCTGGTCGAAATATTGATGTTACATCGGTTGCATCAATGAAACTAAAGGGTAGTAAAATCAACTTAAACTAGGAGAAAATATTATGCCTAAAGGACCAGCAGCAAGAGTCGGTGATATGACAGGACATGGAGATAAATTGGGAAAGCCTGGCCCCGGTAGCTCGGATGTTTTTATTGGAGGAAAGAAAGCCTGGCGTGGATTCTCTCCGGGCATGGCAACTCAGTTCTTGGAGATTATTGCCGATACACTTCAAGATATGAAAGACAATCAAAAATATAGAGATAAAAAAACAATTTACGACCTAAAAAAGGACGATGAAGCAGACGAAGTTAGTTCAAGCTCTGGAGTCGATTTTCATGCCTGCACTAAGCAGACAAACCCATTGCCAGCCCCCCCAGATATGATAGGCGCTGTGATTGATGGTAGTAGCAGTGTTTTTATCAATAAATTTGCAGCTTGTCGACGAGGGGATACGATCGCGGAAGTAGGCACCACCACCAACAAAATTACTACGGGTTGTACTTCGGTCATCATTGGACCCTAGTGAGCGAGGTGAATTTGTCAGCTCTGAGTAGCCAAACTCAATAGATGAGCACGATATCCCCCAGCTATTTCCTTTCTTGGATCAAGCTGGTTGAAATAGCATCTCCAACTCCTCAACTTTCTGCACGAACTTTGCTCTGCGATCCGACAGACACACGAATTCTGCCATTTGACTTCGCGGCCTCAAAAAGTTGGCTACTTCATCGACGGCTCTGCAGAACCGATTCGCTGACTCGAAATCACCAAATCCAAGGGTCGGATAGTATCTATGCTTCACCGGTCTGTGGCTCTGCTCAACGGGGTTGGCAGTGCAAGGTCGAACTTCATGCTTAACCTCCTCACCCAACTCTTCCTTGATTGCCTTAGGGTATGATGCCAATCCATCAGTAGCAACAGTCTCCGGGATGTCATCATGGAGTTCAAGGGCTTGAGCGAAGACAGCTTTCGTTCCTTCCATATCTCGGTGCTTGCTCAAAAGCACATCCACTAGATTTCCATCCTCATCAATCCCACGATACAGGTAACACCAGGAACCAAGGACTTTGATGTAGGTTTCGTCCACAAACCAGATTTTACCGACTTTCCCCTTCCGCTTTTCCCGGATCTGGTCAGTTAAATGGGGGAGTAAACGCTCCTCCCAATCTCGTACCGCTTCATGAGTGGACACAAAGCCCCGAATTAGAAAGTATTCGGCCACTTCACGATAGCTCAGTTTGTATCTCACTCGAAGTAGCAGAACCTGAAATACAATGTCACTAGGAACTTCAATGAAGTTGAAGGGAGTACCAGTGCGCTCATTGTAGGTCCTACGACCCTGCTTGCATCAGAACATGGAGTAATCTAAGTTTGTGTGGTGTTGTAGGGATGAGACTCGGGTGCAGTCGCAGTGAGGGCAATCCATGTAGATGACGAGAGGCATGATAGAGTAAGCCACATACGCTACCAGAGAGTGGTGCTTCACCTGAAGTTGGCTACTCAGTTCTGACAGATTCGTAAATAGCGCAATCCCCAACGTTAAAGTCACAATCAGATCCCGATTGGGGAAATC
>CALFCG010000076.1 GCA_937951315.1 uncultured cyanobacterium | reverse complement strand
CTGGAGAAGTCTTACATGAAAATGAATTACGTAGTCGCACTCACTACTGCATCAATACTGACAGCTGGTGTTGTTACTACTCCAATGTTCACCAATACTGCAACTGCGAATCCTTGTGCAGCTCAGTCTGAAGTGAATCCTTGCGCAGCAAAAGCAGATCCTTGCGCAGCAAAAGCGGATCCTTGCGCAGCAAAAGCGGATCCTTGCGCAGCAAAAGCAAATCCTTGCGCAGCAAAAGCAGATCCTTGCGCAGCAAAAGCAGATCCTTGCGCAGCAAAAGCAGATCCCTGTGGAGCCTCTTCTTGGTAAGACTTTGAACTAGAAATGCCTCTCAAGTAAGCGGATTCGCTCTATTGAGAGGCATTCACTTCTTTTCTAGAACAATCCTCGACACCGATTTAGCTCTGTCAAGAGAATCCATACACTCAGAGAAGCGGAAATGAACGTTCGACTTTTATTGGCTGGCGGGCTGGTTGCAATAGCAACCTCAGGCGGAGCTGCACTTGTACCAGCCTTAGCTAACGCCATCCCCCAGGAAACACAGACACCCACCATCAAAATCTTCGCGGAAGACGGCATTGCCATCAATGGCACCGATCCGGTGGCCTACTTCAAACAGGGGAAACCCGTTCCAGGTCGCCAGGAACACGCCTACCAATGGCAAGGGGCTACCTGGCTATTTGCCAATGAAGAGCATCGCGCTCAATTCGTTCAACAGCCTGAAGCCTACGCCCCACAATTCGGAGGATTCTGTGCCTACGGCCTTGCAAAGGGAGCATTAGTGCCGACAATCCCTGAAGCGTGGTCTATCGTGGATGGCAAACTGTACTTAAACTACAACGCAACGGTCCAGGGATTATGGAACCAAGATCCCACAGGGTACATCAAGCAAGCAAATGCGAACTGGCAGCCAACCATCTCTCGATTAACTCGATAGCCGGGGCAAGGCAGTTCTGAATCTTTGGATGCTGCATCTTCTCATCAAACATCAGCAAATATATTGCAGCCCCAAATCAGCTTAGGGTTGCAATGGTTATATAAGCGACTCAGTTGTTCTACCAGCCGATCAGACGTCGGCTTAGGTTCGGGACGGCCCACTTCACTGTAGCGGCGGTACAGTAGCAGCCGACGGTGACCATAGGCGTCCAAATGATCCACGCCAACGCACCTTGCAAGGGATTATTCAAGGCTTCCAGAGGAATTTTAAATAATTCAATAATGACTGGATGCAGGAAGTAAATTGCAAAACTTGCAGATGCAATTTTATCCAAAGCAGGTAGATTTGCAGATTCAAAACGATGCAGAAAAACCATGAAGAAGAGGCAAAGCAAACACTTTTGGATCACCATTAAATCCGGCTCGGTTATATCAAAAGCAGCTTTCCTAAAATTCCCAACAGTTTCCGACGACACAGCTTGCCAAACAGCCAAAGACACGATGGGTATCAGCAAGTATAAATCCTTACCTTTGAGTTTTTCGTAAATGGTCTCTTTACTAATAGAGCAAGCTATCCCTAGCAAATAAACCGGCGCAAAGTAGAAGATAGATTGAAAAAGAGATAGGTTACCCTCAGGTCGGTGAATGACGACAGGAATGACCAGCAACAAAGCTAGAATAGCCATCCTAAATTTAATATTGAGCCTGATATAGGCAATAAAAAGAGGAGACAGGCAGAACAGAACCATCACAAAGGGAATATACCAGTAGACAGGACTAGCATTGCCGGTCCAAATATATAGGAGCGTCGGTTTAATATATTCGGCCCAGAGACCTTGGCTTTGATCAAAAAAGTAAAAATCATCTTGACTCCCTCTGCCTTTGAAGTAAACAGCCAGAATAATAGGCACACATGACATAAACAAGTATGGGGTCAAAACATTTTTTACTTTGCTTGACAGGAATTTCTTGAATTTAAATCTTCCATAGAAAATATGATGAAATAAAAATCCAGAGATAAACACGAAGAGCGAAGTGCCACCTTTTATAAGGTTCACAAAAGTTGTTTCAGGCAAAGTATTAGGATCCCAGTTAGCAGGACCAAAACAATGACCGGCCACAATCAATAAGATTGCGATGCCGCGGAAATAATTAAATGAGTTAAGAAACTCTTTCCGAGCAGGTCTGTCATTCTTAGTCATACTTGACAGAGGCCTCTGCTTTAAATGCATCATGTATTTTTGAACTACAGTTTTCAAAAAAGACCAGCATATAGTCTCTTTTGAGTTTTCAAAATTCTGAGAATATTACCGAAAAATATAAACAGAGAAAATATAATAATTTTGAATAATCAGAACTGGAGACTCTTCAAAAAAAGTCATTATTGTGCTTTCTCGTCAAGACGAGGAATATAAACTCACCGTTCCCCAACAAATACAGATTTTCTGATCTGTACAGCAGACTGTCCCCATCTGAAAAACTCGCAGGGCATCTATTCTCCCCGCCTATGCCAAGCTTGCTTTCTACTAAGGGTGTTCTTTTGGTTTATATATTAACGTATAGCTATGATAAATATTATTAGCGCAGATTACTTTTTATTTCAAGTGCGTCTTGCTCCCCCTAGATGCCAAAAGCTCCTCAAAGCATGGCCTTGCACCGTCTTATCTATCTTTTCGCATCTTAAGGTCTTTGAATTTGAGGACCGCTTAGGCATCTATCGGCGACAAGCGATTGCTGGTGAGCAGCATCAGCAGTACTCAAGAAATAAGTCTACTGTTTTCAGTGGGTTAACAGAACTATCATCAAGACATTCTGACGTGTGCGTAATTTGAGATTAGAGCGTATGCTGAGTAAAGGATTTATCGCTCAACCTCAATGGGTATCGAGTACTCTGCCCACTTGCCCAGCGAGTTTATTATTTCCCACTTGCACCAGCTTTTACCGGATTGGCATGTGCCTGCGCTTTCGGTTTTGATCGTGATGCAGCAAAGTTCGGTGGGTTTGCTCCAACGCACAACTGAAACGGAAATACAAAAGCAGCAGTTGCGTCAGCGATTTATCAAGCTAGGTCAAGAGATATCTAAGCGCCTACGGCAGCAAGACTATCATGCTGAAATTTTTGATCCGAAAACAGGTCAGCCTTTACTGTCTCAGCCTGGACAGATGACGTTAGATGATGTGGCGGTGGTGCGATCCAGCCTTGGCTATCCTCTCGTTGAAACGGGGGGCTGCTGGTTGATCCAACATCCGAACTGGGGGACAGGTGTTTTCCCCGGTGTGCTGATGTCGTCAGCAGAGCCTGATGTTGTAGTTGCGATCGCACATCACATCACCTCCTCGCCTTGACCCAACATTTGCAACTGATACAGGCTGGCATACAGTCCGCCCAATCTCATCAGTTCTGCATGGGTCCCAAATTCCGCTAACTGACCTTGGTTGAGGACCAAAATGCGATCCACATTGCGAATCGTCGAGAGCCGGTGGGCAATGATAATCGCCGTGCGGTCCACCAAGAGACGATCCAGTGCCTCTTGGATCATTGATTCTGTGCCCACGTCTAAATTCGCCGTCGCCTCGTCTAAAACTAAAATTCTAGGATTACGAATTGCAGCCCGAGCAAACGCTAACAACTGCTTTTGCCCCCCCGATAGATTTGTCCCTCGTTCCCGCAGCACTGTGTCATACCCATCGGGAAGCTGCTCAATAAAAGCCGACACATTCATCTGCTCCGCAGCATCTTGAATTTGGGCCAGAGAATAGTCTTCTCCCAAGGCAATGTTGCCTTTCACATCTCCAGCGAACAAAAAGCCGTCTTGTAAAATAACGCCAACATGCTGACGCAGCTCTGCCTGAGGCAGATCGCGCACATCAACACCATCGACCAGAACTTGCCCCTTTGTCGCCTCATAGAGACGGCAGAGCAAGCGAATCAGAGAACTTTTACCAGCACCCGTGGGCCCCACAATCGCAATCTTTTCGCCCGGTTGAATCGTGAAATCAAGCGCTTGGAGAACATATTCATCCGGCTTGTAAGCCAACCAAACATCAGAAAATTTGACTTCTCCTAGGGCCGTCTTGCCCCCCGCCAGAGGTAACGTTTTAGGATGCAGAGGATCACCAATCTCGAGCGGTTCCTGCATAAGCTCTGTGATGCGCTCAATGGCAGTAAAGCCTCCCTGAAGGGTCGTAAACTTCTCCGCCAACTGCTGCAGTGGATTAAATAAACGCTGGGCAAAAAGAATAAACTCCGTCAGGGTCCCGAGATCTAGGTTCTCGCCAAGAACAGCCCGGCCACCGACAAACAGGACCCCAGCAATCCCCACCAACGAAGTCCACTCTAAGGTTGCAGAGACAGCGGAATCAAAGAAAATGGTACGGTCTACCGCCGTGATGTAGCGCTCATTGATCTGATGGAAGGATCGGGCATTATATTGCTCGCGGCGAAAAAGCTGGACGACGCTAATGCCAGTAATATTTTCTTGCAGATTCGCATTTAAGTTGGAAAGCTGTTCACGCGCCTTGTAATTGGCAGAACGGTACTGATGCTGAAAATAAACAATCACCCCTGCAATCGGCACTAAGAGAAGGACCAAGACTAGGGCCAACTGCCACTGCCGCAGAAACATCACAATCACCAAGACTAAGATGGTGATCATATCGGTAATGATTCCAACCGCACCGGTAGAGAAAACATCACCGAGGGCTTCAACGTCGCTGGTAATGCGGGTAATGAGCTTACCTACGGGCGTACGTTCAAAGAAGCTAGAAGCCAAAGACTGCACATGGGCAAACAGGTCATTCCGGATGTCGTTGGTCATCTGCTGACCCACTTTTTGCACCATGAAACCCTGAATTCCCTGCAACGTAAACTGAACAGTCACCGTCAGCAACAGCGCTAGACTCAACCAGTCAAGTCCCTGTGTCAGAGTCACACTCGGATCTTTCAGGAGCGCAAAGGTACTGGGTTCATCACGCAGGAACGAGATCGCCTGCCCAATCAAAATCGGCTGCACGGCCCCGGCGACCGACAGCGGCACCAACAGCAGTGCCACCCACACAAGCTTCGGCCGATGCCGCTTGGCATAGGGAATCAGATATCGCAATAAACGCCAATCATTCCCGGAGGCACGTGATTTTGATGAATTTAGGTTCGCGGCAGAAGTCATGTAAGGGGTTAGACCGTCAGGTATATGGGCGTAGAGCTACAGCTTTATGGTTGCACAGCGCCACAATCCTTGCTGGCGATTCCTAAGACATGCCTAAACGGCGCTTGGGTCGATGGTTAGCAACAGATTCGGCCAAGCCAATGGCAATAAAATTGGTCAATAAAGCCGAGCGCCCATAGCTCATCCACGGGAGAGGTAAGCCCGTCACTGGCGCCAAGCCAATATTCATGCCGATGTTAATCACGACCTGAAAGATCACCATTGAAAAAATGCCCATCACAATCAACGATCCGAAATCATCGGGGGTGAGTAGGGCAATGCGCACCAAGCGAAAGCAAATCAGCCAAAAGGCCAATAGGATCAGCATACTGCCAATAAATCCCAGCTCCTCTGCTGCTGCTGAAAAAATAAAGTCAGTGTGTTGTTCAGGGATAAAGTCTAATTTGGTTTGGGTCCCTTGATTAAGCCCCGTTCCCCAGAGACCACCAGCACCAATGGCAATCCGAGATTGGATCAGGTGATAACCCCCACCCAGGGGATCCTGGTCAGGATCGAGAAATAAAACCAGACGGGCCTTTTGATAGTCTTTCAAGAGTTGCCAGAGCACTGATCCTAAGCCTGTGGCAGCTAAATTGAGCAACAGGCTGCCCGATGCACCCAAAAACTGTCGGGGGAAACCAAACCAACCAATAAAGATCACGACCGCGAGCCATCCTGCACCATATCCCCAGTGAATCTGCGACTGGAGGACGAGGTTCAAAACAATGGCCGATACCACTGGCGAAATCATGAGGATGATCCAGCCAAGTTTGGCATTGGCCCAGTAAAGCATTCCCAAAGCTATGGCCCCAAAGACCAGAGATGTCCCCAGGTCAGGCTGGGCAAACACCAGACCCCAAGGAACCAGGAGAATAGCAAACGTACGAACGATCGCAAACAAATTCGTTGCCGGTTGCTGACTCAAAAGTGCCGCCAGGGTAATAATCACACCCACCTTGGCAAACTCAGAGGGTTGGACATTAAAACCAGCAATGGGAATCCAACGTTGTGCACCATAAGCTCTTGATCCAATAAAAATGACCGCCAGCAGGGACACATTCGTCGCTAGATACGTCAGCCAATGCAGCGACAATAAATTGCGATAATTCACGCGGCTAATCAGCAAAGCCAGCACCAAGCCCACCCCACCGGTTATCAGATGCTGCACCCAGAAGCCAGACCATTCTGGCTCCTGCTGCGTACTGCGGATCATGATGCTGCCTAAAACCATGACAATCATCGGCAGAATCA
>CALFCG010000075.1 GCA_937951315.1 uncultured cyanobacterium | reverse complement strand
AATCCAATGTCGTTTACTACAACGACATTTTTGAAGTCTATGTCGAAGCGGCTTAAAGGAGAACAAGATGCCCAGCAACTATCCTGGATTTAAATATGGTGCTGATCGAGAGACCTTTAGTGCTGCAAAGGTCAAAGCTTTAGAGTCTCTGCTGATTGAAAAAGGCATTATTACGGGTGACACTGTTAATAATATTCTCGGCTACTTTGAAACGGAGATGGGACCGTTCAACGGAGCCAAGATTGTCGCCAAGGCCTGGGTGGATCCTGAGTTTAAAGCACTGCTGCTTAAGGACTGTAATGCCGCCTGCGAAAAGCTCGATTTTCCTGAGGGAATGTCAGGGGCTGAGGGCGAACATATGCGGATTGTGGAAAATACGCCAGAGGTTCATAACGTTATTGTTTGTACTCTCTGTTCTTGCTACCCTTGGCCGACGTTGGGGTTGCCGCCCTACTGGTTTAAAGATCCCACCTTCCGGGCTCGGGTCGTGCGGGAACCCCGTAAGGTTCTATCTGAGTTTGGCGTCCAGCTGGATGAGACGGTGCAGGTCAAGGTTTGGGATAGCAGCGCTCAGATTCGGTGGTGGGTGTTACCGATGCGGCCTGCGGGTACAGAGGGCATGAGTGAAGAGCAGTTAGCTACTTTGCTGACACCAGAAGCCATGATGGGCGTCGCGACGGTGAAGGCAGCTTAGGATGTTTACCAAATTTGAGCATTTTGCGGCCACGAGCTTGATGGGTTCCCCAGAAGAGGCACCGCCAAGACAGGATGGCCATCTGCACTTTGACCGCGATTGGGAAAAGATGGCCTTTGGCGTTGCGATCGCATTGTCCAAGCAAGGCCATTACGAATGGGAAGAGTTCCGCCAGACCCTGATTGAAACCATTGGCGAATGGGAAGCCACCCACGAACTCGACGATCCCGAATGGGATTACTACCAGTGCTGGGTTACCGCCCTAGAAAAGGTGGTGGTCAAATCGGGGGTTCTTCAGGCCGGTGAACTCGAAACACAGATGGCCCAGCTTTTGCATTGCAAAGATAGCGTGCCTGCTCCGTGATGCGGACGTTCTCTTTCCTCTTGACCAATGTCGTACATTAATTTCACCAATATGGAAACGAAGCCTCCTTTACCCCCGTTCACTCTAGAAACTGCAAAAGTGAAGGTTCGCGCCGCTGAAAATGCCTGGAATAATCGTGCTCCGGACAAGGTTTCGATGGCCTATAGCATCGATAGTTACTGGCGCAATCGAGCCGAAATTTTTCAGGGGCGTGAAGCCATTCGAGCCTTTCTGCAGCGCAAGTGGGATAAGGAACTAGACTATCGCCTGGTGAAGGAACTGTGGGCCTATGGCGATGACCGAATTGCGGTCCGTTTTCAATACGAATGGCATGACGATGCGGGGCAGTGGTACCGTGCCTACGGCAACGAAAATTGGGAGTTTGATGAATTTGGTTTAATGCGGCGGCGAGAAGCCAGCATCAATGATCGTCCGATTAAGCCAGAGGAGCGTCGTTTTCACTGGCCGATTGGCCCACGACCTGACGATCACCCAGGACTCTTGGACTCTCCTGCATAGCCCTCGACGTTGGCTGTAGCATCTCCTTCTGCCTCAGCATTCTTCGGAGCCCGTTTTCTAAAGAGTGCTGAGCTTTTTTTTACGAAGTTCCGTTCTCCGGGTGTCCATCCCAGAAAGTGAGTCGGTTGAGGCGTTTCTTGCTCAGCTAAGGTTTTTATCTGGTTGAGACCCGTTTCGTATTTCGTCCCGATCAGGTTATCCATAAAGAAAACGAAATAAGTGCTGATCGGTTGTTTGATCAGGGGTACCCCCTCCCTCATATCCGCATCAAAGATCCACGAAACCTGAGTCCCTTCGTCCTCTGCTTCCAGCAGAAAAGCCGCATCGGCAACCCCCTGCTCACCAAAGTCTAGATGGGATTTTACATAGGTCGGAGGGGAGCTTTCTGTGATCTCCTGGGTCCCATTACCGATCGTGGGGACATTACTGTGCCACTGCAAGATTTGCCCCTCCCCTGAGCCGGTGATCTCCATCTCCATATCAGGATCTTCCTTTGCCCAAGGGGACCACTTTTGCCACTCATTTAAGTTGCCCACCAGTGGGAAAATGTCTGCGGGGTTGGAATCAATATGTAGACTGCGCTCCACATGTACCGTGCTGGGGAGAGTGAAGCCTCCCACAAGCAAGAGGATGACAAGGCTCAATACCACCCCGATTGATTTCTGAAGTAATGTGCCTGTGGTTTTAGTGGCCGTACCGTTGGTCTGTTTTGGTGCTGTTTCTGCCGGTTCAGGCTGAGCGGTTTGTTCTGGCGGTCGCTCCAGAACTTGAGAAGGCATTGTCTCCTGTTCCTTTGTCTGGCTCGGTTTCTGCAGGTTTTTGTTCTCAAGCTCTAGCGTCTGCACTTTTTGCTGCAGGTTTTTGTTCTCGAGCTCTAGCGTCTGCACTTTTTGCTGCAGAGCTGTTCTCTCAAGGTCTAGCTTCTGAACTTTTTCAGAGAGGGATGGGTCCTCAAGCTCGGATGTCTGGCTCGGTTTCTGCAGGTTTTTGTTCTCAAGCTCTAGCGTCTGCACTTTTTGCTGCAGAGCTGTTTTCTCAAGGTCCAGCTTCTGAATTTTTTCAGGGAGTATGGTTTTCTCAGCATTGAGCTTTTGAGCTTGCTGCTGGAGTGCCGTGTTCTCTATCTCAAGTTGTTGTATTTTTTGCTGCAGAGCCGTTGTCTCGTCATGAAACTCCTGCTCTTGTTGGTCCAGTGTCTCTTCTTCGTATTCGAGCTGATCTAATTCATGGGTCAGTTCACGAATGTATTCTTGGTCCTGGATTGCCATTTCTTGCATGCCAGTGACAAGAACTCTGAGGGCTTCTTTCTCTTTCTCGAGATCGTCGACATAATACTCCAGGTAAGCAGCTCGATCGAGCCGTTTGGCATCGGCCAATTCTCCCAGACGCTGCCAGTATTGATCCGTTAGCTTGAGTTCTCGCTTGCGCTTATTGCTATCGTTGCTTCGACCAAATAGCTTCAGGTTTTGCATGGGTTATTTCACTAATCTGCGCCCCTTGCAGGCAATATACCCTAAAAACAGTCCTCCAAACTGTGAAGCTTTAGCAGTTGCAGCACTCTAATTTTGGGTTCTAGACCCCTTCTGATGAACTGACTGCTCTATCAGGATCCCGATGGGCTCAGCCCTATTTTCTCTGGCGTTGATCTTGAGGATGCGATCGCAACTTCAATCCCCCTTCGTTAGCAACCCATGATTGACCAGAGCAATAAGGATCCTGCTGGCTGGGTCGGGACGTGGTTCCCTTCGCAGCTTGCTAGCATACGATTAGAGTTGGGATTTCAGGATGATCACTATGCCGTACCTTCCCCTTGCAGCCCGTGTTTGCTTATCCCTGATTTTTGTCAAAGCAGGTGTCACTCATTTGCTGAACTTTGCCGGCTTTCAACAGATGATTGCCAGTGCTGGACTCCCCTTCGCCGGATTACTGGCGGTTGGCACCATTGTGTTTCAACTGCTGGGCAGTCTGTCGCTGTTGGTGGGGTATCGCATTCAGATTGGAGCAGCGGTATTGATCGTATTTTTAATTCCCGCTAGCTTGGTTTTCCATAATCTCATCGCTGATCCAGAGCAAACCAACGCCTTTTTGAAAAACTTAGGCTTGATCGGTGGATTGTTAATGACTATTTATGTCGGTGCGGGTCCCCTCAGCATCGATAATGGTATCCACCCCGTTAAAAGGACACCATGCTGAGATCCACCTACCGGCGAATTCCACTTGCGCTCTTTTTCCTTCGCCTGAGCGTATTCCTCGTCATGCTGATGTGGACCCTAGATAAATTCCTTAACCCAGACCATACAGCGGCTGTCTTCAAAACCTTTTACTTTATCGGTGGTTTGGGTAATATTCCCATTTATTGCATTGGTGGAGTGCAGTTATTGGTCATTCTCGGATTTGTCCTCGGCTTCAAAAAGCGCATTACATACCCGCTGGTTCTGTTTCTGCATACGGTGTCAACAGTATCGTCCTTTAAGCAATACTTGTCCCCCTATGAAGGGTCGAATCTTCTCTTCTTTGCGGCTTGGCCCATGCTGGCAGCCTGCTTTGCCCTCTATTACCTACATGACTGGGATACGCTATGGGTGCTCGACAAAGAGAAAGCGAAGCTGTTCTGAGCCTTAGACGGCCCTCTGAAGCTCAAAGCTCAGATGTTCTCAATGCTGATCTAAGGCTGAGGGACAAATTTCTGAATCCGACTGTTGCCAAAATCGACAACATAAACGGCTCCATCTTCATCGATTGCCATATCGATGGGGCGTTCCAATTCTCCTGGGTCTGATCCCTGCATCCCAAATGCAGTGAGGAATTGGCCCTTTGAAGTGAATATTTGGATGCGATGATTATAGAAATCTGCCACGAAAATGTTGCCCTTTTGATCGGTGGCCACAGCACTGGCGGTATTAAACCGGCCATCCAATGAGTCTGACTCGGATGGCTCCGCACCATTCCACTGAGAGACAAAGGTGCCATCAGGTTGAAAAATCTGGATGCGATTGTTGTAGGCATCAGCAACGACGAGATCGCCATTGGGGAGGATATCTGAACCTGTGGGGTAGTTAAATAAGCCTTCTTGAGAACCTGATTGTCTGGTTTTTCCATATTGCTGGATCACCTGTTCTGACGGATTGAAGACCTGAACCCGATGGTTGTAAAAATCAACCACATACGCGTGCCCTTGTGCATCAACCGCAACATCGCTGGGGGCATCAAACTGTCCAGGCTCGGACCCAGACGTCCCAAATGCGCCTCGAGATTTTCCGGACAAGCTAAATTTCTGAACGCGATCGTTCAAGTACTCAGCAACGTAAAGTGTCTTCTTGTGTAATCCTAGAGACATCGGTTGATTGAGGTCTCCTAATTCTTCTCCTTCTTGACCAAACGAACGCAGAAATTGACCGTCTCGATCGAAAACCTGAATGCGATGATTCCCTGAATCGCTGACAAAAACTTTGTTGCCTCGTACCACAATGCCAATCGGTTGCTGAAATTGCCCTGGCTCCTTCCCTTCTGTGCCCCAAGCCGTTGCAAATTGGTAATTTGAGGGTTGAGTTTGCATCGCATCAGCCTGAGCTAATAATGGATGCGATGGGCCCATCTCTTTGATCATAAAGAGAGAGGATCTCCCGAACAGCCCGATCGGTAAAGCGAGGACTAATGATGTCAGTATGAAGCGCTGTTTCATTAAAAATCTCACTGAAAAATAGGGTTTAAAAGTTGACTTGAACTCCAAGAATGAGACGAATGTCAGGGGCTAATGTATTGCCATTGAGAGCTTGGATAACTGGGATTTGGACTGCCCCTTCCACGTTAAAACGCTCGGTAATGTATTGAATTGAAGGAGAAAGAAATAACAGTGTCCCGCCGGAATCCATATTGACAACTTCCGCCACGCGATCACGGTTTTGGATACTTAGGTTACTCTCCAATCCGGCAAAGAGAAATCCTGATTTAATGGCTTGTGGAAATACTCGATATTTATACGCTAGATCGATAGATGCTTCATTACCGAAGTTAATGTTATTGGCTTCAGTATTGATTTGATAAACAAAAGACGCGCTCAAATTATCGTTGAGGGTTTGGCGGGTGAAAATGATCCCAACACTTGGATCAAAGGTGCCTGTCCCCAATTGCAGAGAGGGTGGTAATATTCCGAACTCATCACTGCTTTGACTGCTTCCTGTCGGAACTTTTAAGCCAACAATCGGTGCAATTCGAAATGTCTTTCCAGCTTGGTCGATTTGAAAGACCGTATAACGAGCCAAAAAATTGATATCCCCTAGACCGAACTCATTACGCTCTATACCATCTACCTCTAAGCTGCGATTGAGAAAAGGGACAACAGCAAAGAGAGCCAAGTCTTGAGTGGCGCCATAGCCAAAAACGATGGGGACACTAAATTCTTCAAATTCTTGGATGCCATCATCGGCTCTCAGATAAGTTGCCTGGCCTCGAATGAGGAATTGTCCTTCGCCAATGGGCAAAGCGTTGTTTGTGGTCACTTGGGCATTAGAGTGAGTCGGGGTTATTGCCTCTATTGCCACAAACAAGCTCACAAGTGATAACCCGAGAGCATTCAAAGTCCATTGACGATGACTTAAGGAATTGAACCAGCTTCGCATTGCACACTCGACAGTAGAGTTATGGGTGATTCTAGATGTGGGGGGATTTCGCTAACGCTGATGGAGCATTTATCGCACATGAATGAAGTCTGGTTTAAGCCTGGCGTAAGGCTCAGCCTCTACGATTGACCATTGTCCAGTAACTTCTATCTCAACTTCTTGTTCAGCTAAACTGCTTAGTTTTTCTTGCTGCGTTAGATCTGTCGTATTCAGCAAAAGGCTTGCTTCTTGACCACTGAGATCAAGGAGAAGACGTTCACCTTGTTGTTGAACTCGACCCGTTGCAACAACCCTTACCCGTCCTGGAGCGAATCCCGCTTTCTTAACAGCAGCAGAAATTTGTTGAACAGCGATTGATTCTCCTGGATTTGCTTGCAGTATTGCTTGTCCTTTTTGAATATCAACGGTGACTTTGTCAACTCCGTCCACTGTTTTGAGCTTTTTCTTGGCTCCAAACGAACAGAAAGGACAGGTTAATCCATTTATCTCTGTTGTGGCTTCCGTAATTTGTGCATAAACGGGTACGGAAACAGAACAGAAACCGACTAGGGTTGTGGAGAAAAACCAAAAAAATCTACTCATTGTGATGAGTTCAATCTGAATAACTATGGCTGACTATAAATTCTCTAGTCAGCTGTAGAGTCAATTTTTTGTCATATTTGTTTACTGTTCTGTGAGACGTTCATTGAAGGGTGGATCATCATGAACCCGCTGCTTCTATCCCTGCTGTGATACCCTCAACTTCCGCCCAAAATCTTGGGCGGAGTTGTCTGGGGGCATGAATAGCGCATTCCCCTGGAAAGCGTTGATGCTAGCACTTCAGAAAATCTTAAGCACGACAGTCTGATCGTTCAGAGATTGCTGCATATGAAGCCCCCATTTCTACCTCAGGCGATAGCCTTACTGATGATTCATAGGGTGTCTTGAGAGGAGTGAACTTGTTGAGTACATTTGTTTGAGCTGTGCCCGTTAAATGCCAAGTCTATTTCCCAGGAGAACTGCGCATGAAGTCAAGGCGTGCGAGACCCAAATAAGTGCTGTCAGTCGTTTCACCTTCTGGGAATCCTCTGACCTCGAATAAATAGGTGCCAACGCTGGGATTGCGGACGGGGCGCACGGCCAATGTCACCTGTCGGCCCGGCTGGATGGGCGGATCAAAGGTAATGGTCACCGTACGGCTGGGTGGATCGGTGACGATGAGGCCGAGGGGCAGCTCTGGTCCACGTTTCTTCGGGCCTTCATAGGCTTTAATGCCCTGGGCTTTGAACCTTGGGAACTGAACCCCCTGTTTTAATCTCAATGTCACTTGCTGCAGCGGCGCTGCGGCTGCCTCAGGTATATCAATCACTAAGGTATAGGTGGCTCCCAGGTTTCGAGCCACGCGATCGCTCGTCGTAGCCTTGAGTAATCGAGGTTGTTGCACAAACCTGACTGGTGAGGGCTGCTTGGCCGTGAGGACGGGCGCCTGGAGGACCTGAGTCAGTTGCGTCTGGGGTTGTGCCTGTGTTGGGGGTGGCTGTATTGATGTGGATGTTGTCTCTGGTAGCGACTCCGTGGGGCGAGGTGCGGGCTGGGTTGTGGTTGCGGGTTGAGAGACCGGGGCCACAGGAGGACTGTCTGCCAGTGCCAGCTTCTTTTGCTGGGCCAAGCGCACAAAGGTATTGATGGGAATGCCGAGATTAAATCCTGCTTTAATGACGCTGGGGTCGCCTTCATAGCCCGGAAGTGCGACCTGACGTCCCTCTGCTAGTCCATGAATGCCAATCACCTTTCCACTTTTATTAAAGACTGGACCGCCG
>CALFCG010000074.1 GCA_937951315.1 uncultured cyanobacterium | reverse complement strand
TAGTTCTGACCCGGCTCACTTGTGCCGACCCAAACGCTGTACCTTCCGGCCTTCAGCTTCTGAGCCACAAAACCAGCATCTGACCCCTGGCTCGTATCATCTGCACAGAACAGCTGCTTACCCGGCCCCTTAACGAGCAGGGTTGTATCCTTGCCACTCTTAACCTGCAGCTTAAGCTGGTTAAAATTTCCATTGAGCACCAAGATGTGGTCGGGTTCAGGAGAACCATACCCCAGGCAACGATTGTTGTTAGTATCGCGATCGCCAACAACTTTATGAAGCGCCACAACCCCCTTGGCATAGCCGGTCATATTCTTGGCAGCAGGCGTGAAACCAGGCGCAACGCTCATGCTCCCGAAATTAGATGGTTTTGCGAGTCCGGGTGCCGCCAATAAAGTGGTCAGCATCAGTAATGAAGACCAACCTCGGAAAGCGGGATGCCTTGCAAAAAATATTCGCATACCCTATCACCTCAACATTGAGTGTCCCTAGACGTAAGTTACCCCAGAAAAGTTGCCACAGAACAAAGGCTGTACCACTTCTTCAGGTGGGTTCGCACCTTCGGTACAATAAATATGTTCCCAGATATCTCATCCTCGGCTTTATGATTTCGGCCCATCTGGGGAATGATTGTACTATTCATGACTCGCAAAAGTGAGTGAGGTTTGCTCCCCAAGTCCCCTTTTGGCACGCCTACCATAGACATGCGCTCCCCTAGAGAGAGGAAGATCTCCCGTTGTTGAAGCTAGCCTACTCAGATATTGGCACCCATCTAGAGCATCTGTCGGGCGGCGTCGGTCCGATGATTGCTCGCCGTAGGCTATTAGCCCACCGCACGGGCCAAGTGTTGCACCTCGAACCTAGCTATGCAGCAGTCCTGGTCCCTGATGCGCTGCCAGAAGTAAAAGTTCTAGAAGATGCGATCGCAACCCATAAAGAAGAGAACATCAGCCTTTGTGCGTCCCTCGACGAGGGGATAGAAGTCATTATGCAAGGGTGCTGGGTGGCCAGAGATAAGGGCACTGCAGAAGGCCTATTCCTGGCCGTTCTGCAACCGACCATAGAACAACAGGTTGCAACGCTCTGGCAACTGATTGGCCCCAACGTCGTTTCTTGTACATGGCCAACGGGTCAACCCTTGTCAGAACTAGGGTATGAATTCTAACGCAACCTGCTTGCAGAACTAGGATAATCCCGTGATATGGTATTTAAGCAATCTTGGGGGCGTGGCGGAATGGTAGACGCTACGGACTTAGGAAACTGGGCCTTAGTCGAGTAATCGATTAAGTGAATGCTCTCAAATTCAGGGAAACCTAAACTTGTTTAGACAGGCAAGGCAATCCTGAGCCAAGCTCAAAAATAATTAAAGCGGTGCGCCGCCAATAATTATTTTTTTGAAGGTGCAGAGACTCGACGGGAGCTACCCTCACGCTATTGATTTAGCGCGGGTAAAGGGAGAGTCCAATTCTCAAAGCCTGAACAGGCAGCTGCGAAAGCAGTGGGAGGATGAAAATCCGTTGACCTTAAAAGTCGTGAGGGTTCAAGTCCCTCCGCCCCCATAGAGCAAAAACACCCTGTCAATGACAGGGTGTTTTTTTAGCGATTCCCGCGACGCCGTCTTACCTCAGTTTTTGACCTGGAAAAATCCAGGTGGGAACTGATCGCATCGATTTAAAGTGCCCTGGCCGAAGCCTGGTCTACTGCCATCGCGCTGATTGGCTCCCGTTCGTTAAAGGTATAGATCAAAAAACATATTGGCAGTCACCAACGACGCAGAAATAGCTAGAGGCATTGTAACAGAGGTTTTCTGATGCCGCCTCCGATTGCGTTCGGAGAACCGAATCATCAGAGTTCGACTCTGACAAATTAAGGGTACCCCCGCTACAATCGATGGCAGACATTCAGGAACATAAAAATGGCTGGTGCCCCCCCTACTTCCCTCACAGACAAGTCATCTGCGGCCCTTCCGCTTGCCCAAAAATTATCAGAAGAACTCACAATTTCTTCAATGGATTGGCATCAATTAAAGGCCAATCGTCAGGCCAGGGCTCTAGAACAGGCAGCAGTAGCGATCGTCTTCTTACTCAAAAATCAACCAGAGGAGGCCTTGGCGCGTCTACAACAGGCAGTCGGTTGGTTAGATCGATCCATTAGTGCACCGCCCTGTCCAACCCATGGAGAGAAGCACAGGTTATCTAAAGCTAAGCCTTAAATACATCCGGGGTAGAATATTGAGCCATGACGTTCTCTCCCCATCTATATGACTATGACGGTTCTCTCTAGGGTTCCAACAGCAATATTGGGGGCAGCCGTTGCGGTCGTTTGGGTCTTGCCTCAGACCGCCGTTGCCCTCAGTCCACAAGAGGTGAGCAAGATCGCCAAGACCTTCACGGTTCGCATTCAAAGCCAAAGCTCTGGTTCAGGGGTGATTCTCAAGCGTCAAGGTAATCTTTACACCGTTCTGACAGCCGCCCATGTCGTCGCCACAGCAGACGACTATCAAGTTTTAACGCCTGATGGTCAAGACCATCGAGTCAATGTGGATAACATCACAAAACTTCCGAACATTGACTTAGCCATTGTGCAATTCACCAGCAAACAATCCTATCCCACAGCCCAAATCGGAGAATCGAATCTGGCGACCGAAGGAACGGTTAGCTACATTGCGGGTTTCCCCAATCGCACCGAGGCTCTTCCCGAATCAATCTACAACTTTACCGAAGGGAAAATTACGGCCAGTGCCAGCCGTCCCCAGCCCGATGGCTATTCTTTGGTCTACTCCAACTACACCTTGCCGGGCATGAGCGGTGGACCGGTGCTCAATGAGGCAGGGCGGCTGATCGCCATCCACGGCAGGGCAGACACGGCTGAGCAAGCGCAAAATCCGCAGATTAATCCGTCGATTTATATCAAGACTGGATTTAATTTGGGAATTCCGATCCAACATTTCTTGAGCCAGATATCTCAAAGCGATATAAAGCTAGATTTCGCGGCTCCTGCCGTTCAACCGGCAGTCACAAAACGTTCTGCAGATGACTTCTACCTGCAGGCTCAACAAAAGATAGATGCCGAAGATTATGAAGGTGCGATCGCAAGTCTAGATCAGGCCATCCGCCTTAAACCCAATTATGTTGCCGCCTATCTTAATCGAGGATATGCGCACTTCACACTCAACAATTCAGAAGCCGCTTTAGCAGATAGCAATCAGGTCATTCAGCTCTCACCTGAGCAAAGCGGTGCCTACCTCCTAAGAGGTCTGGTCTACAGTCTGTCCGGTGACACCATTGGCAAAGCACCAACTGAGTTCAAACAAGCCAAGGCTTTAGCCCAAGCTCAGGGAGATCTAACCACGAGTCAAACCGCTCAAACAATGCTCGGGACTGTGACTAAATCTGAGAAGAAATCGCAGACATCTCCAGCCTTAGACAGCAGCATCGTCCGCTCGGGTCTCCACATCGCGAACAAAGACAGGGAAAGAATTACTCAGGAATTGCCTACGCTAGCAAACCTCTCTTGCCAAGAGCAGAACTTATCCAGCTATTTGATTGCCAGAATGATGCTGAGAATGCTGGCCCCCACAGATCGCTTCGACGCCCTCGCATCCCAAACGACCTGTCCTACTTTCATCAAAGATCAGAAAAAGCTGTTGGGCAAAGCAGACCAAAGAATCAAGGCTAATCCCAATGAAGTGAATGCCTACATGGAACGCGGCTTAATTCATGCTGAGATTGGTGACAACTCACAGCTTGCCCTTCCTGATCTACAGACAGCAGTAGAACTGACTCGGTCCCAAGACCAAAAGCAGCAGACCCAGGGAGTCATGATTTATCTCAATCGTTTGCAACCCTAGCCAAAAGAACGCAAAATATGGCAGATTCTGTGGCTCAATGCTTGTGAGGACTCATGAAGAAGCTAGGCAAAGTCGTCAAATCCGATTCCCATTGCGATTATATTGTGCAGCTAGACGATGAGATGGAAGTGGTGGACCCACCCCAACCTGAAGACTATGGCTTTGGCTGCTTCGTAAAGCTAGAAACAGAAGCGCGCCATTGGGCAGTGGGCGTCATTTATAACTCTCAGCTTTTTAACCCGGCCTATCTCAACACCGGCCCCCGATTGGTGAGTCAGCCCGATCCATTTTTTACCCCCGACTTAATTCGTGAGACGCGGACAATCCTCTCCACCGCGTTGATTGGGACCCTCCACGATGACACTTGGGGACAGCAGGGCATCCCCAGGGAAGTTGTGCCGGCCAACACGCCAGTGTGGACAATGACGGAAGCCGAGGTGGAAAGCTTTCATCGCGATCGCAATCATCAGCCCCAGTTTTGCTATTACAGCTATCTCCTCAGATCAGGCGGAGCCTTTGCCTCTCAGCTTGTGGAGACCGTATTAAATCAAGTCAGTCCGCTCTTCGAGGGGAGCGAACGCCGGGCCCTCGACATCCTAAGCAAAGAACTCTCCTGGAAGCATACGCTGGGAACAATGCGATAAAGTTCGAGACAATGCGTCACGATGCAATAAAAAACCGACAAACTGAACCAAGTCTGTCGGCTTACTGTGTGTTCCCCATTGATGACTCAGTAGCACCGAGTCTCCTGCATTATGGCTTCGGGCTTTCAGGCTAGGTGCGACTAGGATCACCAGTGACATGTGATCATGATCACAGGGGATTTCTTTTATTCTTTGTAGAGAGAGATGCTGACAGAACAACAACAGGATGGCCACCTGCTTTACTACAGCCCCGCCAAACCCAAGGGCCTTCCGAGACGGCTGATCCATGTGAACGGTATGGCCAGCAATGTCAAAAAGCAGCTCCGCGATCTAGAGGCCCTCGTGTGGATGACCGTTGAGCACCCGATCGATATTTTTGGGGTTCACAACAGTACCGTTAGTTTTCAGGGCGACCTCTTAGAGAGTACGTTGGGCGGCGCAGATTTAGTCCAACATCGGGTTGATCGCACAACCCCAGAAAGCCAGAAGCGCCTGCAGGGATATGCTGAGTCCTTGCAAGCGCTTTGCGATCATGAGCTGCCCCCCGATGCGGATATCTTGGCAGCAGTGCAACGTCTTCAGCGTTCGCTCACGGTCGTCGCAGGACAGGAGACATCTTCTTCGCCCATCGATTTAGATTTGATGCGCCGGCTCCCCTTTTTACAAAATATGGACTGGTCCGCCCTAGAGAGCTACTTATACGGCAGCTATCCCGCCGGTGCGCCGCGACCGACGATGCGGCTAGCCTATGAGATTATCCGAGCCATTCGAGCCGGCACAGAGGTCCTGTTGGTCGCCCACAGCCAAGGCACCATCATTACGGCGGTGGCACTCCATATTGTTAAACAGCTTTCGGGCGGGGAGGCATGGGCCAAGTCCCTGCACTTTGTAGGCTATGGACCCGTTATTCTATTTGATGATTTACCGGTGGAGATGAGATCGCAAACCATCCTGATTCAGCACCGCCAAGATCTGATTGCCGAATCCTTCAGTAACCAGCGCAGCGACGATCTGTGGGGCAATATGCAGACCCAAGCCAAAAACCTGATCGAGCAAGCCGATCGACTCTTTCAGATGGTCAGTCGAGACTCCCACCACAGCGCCAGCGTTTATCTCGGACTCACTGGGGATATTGCAGGTGATCGCTCCGCCCAACTGATCAAACAACTACTGACCAACAACTGGGACAACCACCCCTTCATCCAAGGTTTACGGGCCAGCCGAATTATCTTAGAAGAGCCTGAAACCTATATACAGCCGTAGTTCAGATTGCGTTTTGTTGCGGGTTCACTTGCGAATTGTTGCGTAGCCTTACCTTCACCGATTGAGACCGTTAGGGTGAACATAACTTTG
>CALFCG010000073.1 GCA_937951315.1 uncultured cyanobacterium | reverse complement strand
CGGTCAATACTTTGGGGCGGGGACCAACGGGCAAGAGACTACAGGCACCTAAAAAATAAGGGGCGACAAGTAGGGGGAGTGACTTAATGTTCACGATTAAGGGGCTGTACCTGTGGTGTTTATTGTTTCATCGATGCTTTTGCGCGACAGTCGCTACCAGAAAAAATATTGCCTGTTATGGGTCTGGGAAGTTCACGAACGGTCCATAATTGAAAAACACTGTATTGAAGATAACTCCGAGAAATCCTATGGGTCGAGCCAAAAAAGTTGTTCTTGCCTACTCTGGTGGTGTCGATACCTCCGTCTGTATTCCCTACTTAAAGCATGAATGGGGCGTTGAAGAGGTAATAACCTTGGCCGCCGATCTCGGTCAGGGGGATGAATTAGAACCCATCCGCGTCAAGGCTTTAAATGCCGGGGCAACCGAATCATTGGTGATGGATGCCACGGAGCGTTTTATCACGGATTATGTTTTCCCAGCCATTCATGCCAATGCGCTCTACGAAGATCGCTATCCGCTTTCGACCGCTTTGGGGCGGCCTCTGATTGCCAAGCTGTTGGTGGAAGCGGCAGAAAAATACGGGGCTGATGCGGTGGTCCATGGCTGTACTGCGAAAGGCAATGATCAGGTGCGTTTTGATGTTGCGATCGCAGCTCTGAATCCAGACCTCAAAGTGCTGGCACCGGCTCGTGAATGGGGCATGAGTCGTGAAGAAACCATTGCCTATGGCGAAAAATATGGTGTTCCGTCTCCTGTGAAAAAGTCTTCACCCTACAGTATCGACAAAAACTTGGTGGGGCGTAGTGTGGAAGCCGGACCCCTCGAAGACCCCTGGGTGGAACCCCTCGAAGAAGTCTTTGAAATGACTCGGGCGATTGCTGATACCCCCGATGAACCCGCATATATTGAGATTGGCTTTACAGAGGGCACCCCGACGCACCTGGATGGCCAGGCACTGGACCCCATTCGCTTAGTGACGCAGCTGAATCAGGTGGTGGGCCAGCATGGTGTCGGTCGCATTGATATGCTTGAGAACCGTCTGGTGGGGATTAAATCCCGCGAGATTTACGAAGCACCTGGCATGCTGGTATTGATCCAGGCACATCAAGATCTGGAAAGTTTAGTGCTGACAAAGGATGTCACCCATTATAAAAAAGGACTGGAACAGACCTATACACAATTGGTCTACAACGGTCTTTGGTATAGCCCCTTGAAAGCGGCCCTAGATGCGTTCATGGCGGAGACTCAGAAACAGGTGACCGGAATAGTCCGTATCAAGCTTTTGAAGGGGAATGCTGTGATTGTTGGGCGCCAGTCTGAGCAGTCACTGTACACGCCAACTCTGGCAACCTATGGCTCCGAAGATGAGTTTGATCATAAATCTGCAGAAGGTTTTATTTATGTTTGGGGGCTGCCCACTCGCGTTTGGTCGCAAAAGACGCGATAGAAAAGGCTGCTGTCAGAAGATCACAGTTACAGTTCTGGTAACCTATGGCCGCTTTTGGTGAGGCAGCCATAGGATAGTGCTATGGAGATTTTCTAAACTGTTTGTTTGTCATAGGTCAATCTTCGGTGGGGTGGACAACTAAGCTGTGCATCAAAAAACTTTGATGCTTAGTGTGTCCGGTGCGTAACTTAGCCTCTATGAATTGGGCATCAGAATCAAGATGTACAACAACATCAGCCGAACTGTTTGCAATGCGATCGCAAGTCTTCTATTAGCATCCGCTGTTCTTCCATTGCTGTCTCATCCTTTAGTACTAAAAGCTGTTCTCGCTCAAGAAATTCAAACACCTAGCGCGGATGGAGTCGTTTCTCAAGTCAATACCTGTTTGCAACAGGTCAAACGTCAGCAGTATTCCACTGCGCTACAGATATGCCAGCTCGCTAGGCAAAGTGCGCGCACTGCTAAATATCGTTCTGGAGAAGCCAAGGCCTTACTGAGTTTAGGTTTAACCTATTGGTCCCTCTCGAAATACGAGAATGCGGTTAGCGCCCTTGAGCAAGCGCTCCTCCTCTATCAAGCCATCAATGACCGTAATGGGGAAGCAAAGGTCTTCACCAATCTTGGGCTAGTCTACAGAGATTTGTCCGAATACGAGCACGCGATTGTCTACTACGAGCAGGCACTGTCGATTTTCCGTGTCATCGAAGATCAAGGTGGAGAAGCGCATGTTTTGGGCAATCTTGCTTCAGCCTATTGGTCTCTGGCTGACTATCAAGAGGTCATTGCCATCTACCAACAGGTACGGTCTATCTTTCGCGAACAGAACGACCGTAAAAATGAGGCCAAAGCCTTGTGGGGACTAGGAATAACACATTGGTCGTTGTCTCAGCATCAGCGTGCGATCTCGTTCTATGAGCAAGCCCTACGTCTTTTCAGAGAAGAGCAAGATCGTCATGGTGAAGCCACTATGTTGCTGGGGCTTGGCACTGTCTATGGAGATTTGTCACAGCATCAGCAAGCCCTCTCATTCTATGAGCAGGCTCTCCCTCTTTTTCACGAACTCAAAAACCGCAGACAAGCAGCAAGAGTCCTTAATAATATGGGCACAGCCTATCGTGCGATGGGTAAGCATAAGCGTGCTCTTGATTTGTTCCAGCAGGCGTTGTCTATTTCCCAAGACCTCAAAGGTCGAGATGATGAAGCCAGAACGCTCGTGAATCTCGGCATCCTCTATCGAGCCCGCTCGCAGCCCAAACGCGCTATTGCGCTGTTTGAGAAAGCATTGTCCATTTTTCGAAGGATTCAAGATAAAACGGGTGAAGGTTCTGTCTTGAGTTACCTCGGTCAGGTGCATGCGCATCAAGGTCGATCAGAGTTAGCCATTGTTTTTCTCAAGAAATCGGTGAATGTCCGTGAGACCATTCGCCAGGGGCTCCGTCCCCTAGCCTCTGAATTGCAGGTTTCCTATGCTGACTCCGTTTCGGATACATATCGCCAACTGGCCGATCTACTGCTTGAACAGGGACGGATTTTAGAAGCCCAACAGGTTCTGGAATTACTGAAGGTACAAGAAATTCGTGATTTCAACTCGGAGACTCGGGCGGGTTCCACAGTGTCAGGTATTGCCCTCAGTCCAGCTGAAAAAGCTATCTTAGAGCAATTTAATAGCTTGATTGTCTTTGGTCAGACCCTGCAAGAATGTCGCCAGAGTAACTGTGATCAACTTGATCAATTGAGTGCTCAGCGGCGCACCTTAGTGAGCCAGTACCACCAAAATATTGATCAGTTTCGCCAGGAACTCCGCCATCGATCCGGTGACGATAAGGGATTTTTTGATCCAGAGCTGCTCGGAGATGCACAAGCATTAGTGGAGCAGACTCAGGCTAAAACCAGTGCTAAAACGGTCCTGATTTATCCGCTAGTTCTCAAAAAGAAGCTTTGGTTACTGTGGGTGGCCTCGGGGGGGGTGGTAAAAAGCCAACCCGTTAACGTTAGCCAAGCTGAATTGAGTCAAACAGTTTTGGCCTTTCGCCAACAGATGAAAGTCTGTGCATCCCAAACCTGTACTCAAGAAGATACCCAGAAACTGCAGTCGGTGAGTCAAGAGCTATACGACTGGCTGATTCGTCCTTTGGAGTCTGAATTAACGAAAAATAAGGTGCAAAGCCTGATCTTTGCCCTCGATCGGACCGTTCGGTATGTGCCGATGGCAGCCCTCCACGATGGCCAGCAATACCTCGTGGAACAATATACGCTCTCTACAATTTTGTCAGCAGCCTTGACTGATGCGAGCGATCGCAAGCCCTTTGCGTCAGATACCCAAGTTCTGGCATTGGGCTTATCCGATGCCATCGCTGGCTTTAACCCACTTCAGTATGTCCCAGCTGAGTTAAATAAGATTGTGCGACAGCCAGGCCAAGAGACCTCCGGCATTTACCCCGGCCAGATGCTGCTCAACCAAACCTTTAATGCCACTGCCCTAACAAGCCAGTTAGAGCGCCGCCAACATCGTATCGTCCACATCGCTACCCATGGTCAATTTGTTCCGGGCAATTATTTGGCTTCCTTTCTGTTGCTAGGGGACGGTAAAAAGCTCTCGATTGAGAAAATACGGACGCTTCCCTTGATGTCAACCGTCGATCTTGTGGTGTTGAGTGCCTGTGAATCGGCCTTGGGAGGGGCTGATCAACTCGATGGGATCGAAATTGCTAGCATGAGCTATTACTTTTTGACCCGAAAGGCAAAGAGCGTGCTGGCTTCACTGTGGCAGGTGAACGATGCGAGTACCAGTTCATTGATGCAACTGTTCTATCAAAATCTTGCCGAGGATCGAGTGCATTCACCGATCACCAAAGCCCAGGCTTTGCGGTCTGCCCAGCTCAATTTCATCCATCCAAAAGAGAGGGCGCAGGAGTCCGAGGCCAGAGCTACAATTGATGTTGTCTCCGCTTCCGGCACTTCTCTCGAAAGACACCCTAAGGATTTGTCCCATCCCTATTACTGGGCCCCCTTTATCCTAATTGGCAGTGGCTTGTAGGAAGATTGCGCGGTCGCTGGATTTTACAAAATTGAATCTTGGCCAAGCCCTTGCTTGCGTCAGAAGTGTGATGGTTGAATCGCCAGAATTCATGCAAGGTTAAGGTGACGTCACCAATAGTCCGATACACTGTGAAGTTGTCCATTGCCACCCAGGTGAGGTGTTGTGAAGTCCTTCCTGAAATACTTAGGCCTGATTACCTGGGGGCGACGTTTTTTGTCCGCCGTCTTGCTGGGGGGGCAGGTTTTTGTCCATGTGTTGCAGGGAAAAATCCACCGTCGCAATACCCTTGAGCAGATGGCGATTGTCGGGCCAGAGTCTATTTTGGTGGCGCTGATGACGGCTACCTTTGTGGGCATGGTTTTCACGATTCAAGTGGCCCGTGAGTTTATTGCCTTTGGCCTTATGCAAGCCGTGGGAGGTGTGCTGGCCCTTGCTCTGACACGCGAATTGGCTCCGGTGCTCACCGCTGTTATTATTGCCGGTCGCGTCTGTTCCGCATTCGCGGCTGAAATTGGCACCATGCGGGTGACTGAGCAAATTGATGCTTTACAAATGTTGGATACGGACCCCGTTGATTATCTGGTCACCCCTCGGTTAATTGCGTGCTGCGTCATGTTACCCATCTTGACCCTGTTATCTTTGATTGCTGGCATTACGGGTGGCATGATGGTTGCGACCACTGTCTACAACGTTCCGCAACGGATTTTTATTGACTCAGTGAGGGGGTTCTTGAGTTTCTCTGATCTGGGGAATGCCATGATTAAGGCGTCTGTTTTTGGGGCTGTGATTTCCATTGTGGGATCGAGCTGGGGCTTGACGACTCGCGGGGGCGCAAAGGGAGTGGGGCAGTCCACGACTGCGGCAGTAGTAACGGCCTTGCTATCTGTATTTGTGGTCAACTTTTTCTTGTCCTTGCTGATGTTTCAAGGCACAAGCAGTAACGCACTACAGAATTTGTGAAGCTAGACCCTCTAGAATAAAAGTGCTTCACCCAAGTCAAGTTTCTTGTGGATGGAGTGTTTGCCAAAATTTATGATGGGGTCAATATGGGTCTTTCTTCCCCGCAGGCTGCTGCATTACAACCGCAAACAGTGATTCTCTCGCCCCGATATTGGGTGCCCTTAGGGGTGGCTGTTTTCGCTGCGCCACTCTTTATTCTGAACCTCTGGGTTGGGGCCGTGGTTTTAGTCTTTTCTGCATTCCTCGCTGTTCAGGCGGCGACACTTCGCTTCCACTTCACGTCTTCAGCTTTGGAGCTGTATCGTGGTGAAACGCAACTGCGTTGTTTTCCCTATGTTGATTGGAGCAACTGGGCTATCTTCTGGCCGCCAGTACCGATTTTATTCTATTTTCGAGAGGTTAATAGCATTCACTTCACTCCAATGCTGTTTGATCCGAAGACCCTCCAGGCTTGCCTAGAAGAACGCTGCCCCCATAAACTGCCTGAAACGCCTGCGAAAACGGCGAAATAATAGCTCTTTCTCTAATCATCAACAACTGTGGCAGATTCCGACTTTTCTCTAACTGGTTTGCAAACCGAGGCCCAATCCCTGAGACAGGAAATTTCTGACCTCAAGGGCCGGAAAGCACAGCTCCTGCAGCAGCAACTGCAAGAGGTGGAAACGATTGCCGAAAGGCTGACCTCGGGCAACCTGAAGGAGCTAGAGGAACGTAAGAAAAAACTGCAACTCGCGGTTGACCAGCTAGAGCGTCGTCATGAGCGTCTCCAGGCAGAAATGAAACAAAGCTTTGCCGGTGTTTCGCAGGAAATGGCAGTTCGCGTCCAAGGATTTCGAGATTACTTAACCACAAGTTTGCAGGATTTGGTGACCTCGGTGGAGCAGCTAGACCTGTCGCCTGATGTGTCTTCTAAAGCTCAGGACATGCCGCCAAGAGAGCCCCGTAGTCGTCGTGAGGAACGTCTGGACATGCGGTCTCGGCGGGAAGAGGGGCCAGACGATCGCCCCACTCGTGAGTCGCGGCGGCGGCGTGATCCCCGGTCTGAAGAGGAGGGGATGCCTCAGTTCGCAGCTCAGAGTTTCCAAGAAGAAACGCGCCAGATTCGCAAGCTGATTGATCAGTACCGGACCACCCCCAACTACTATGGTTCGCCCTGGCAGCTTCGCCGGACCTTCGAACCCATTCATGCGGAACGGGTTTCTCAATGGTTTTTTACCTTCGGTGGTCGAGGCGCGCTGAAAGCGCTCAGCAGTCGTCTGCAAAATATATTGGTGGCGTCGGCAACGATTTCCATTCTGCGGAGACTGCATGGCGACCGGGTGAGAACGTTGATTTTAGCGGACTCGCCGGAACGTTTGGGGGACTGGCGACGGGGCCTCCAGGATTGTCTGGGCATCTCGCGCACTGACTTTGGACCGGATCGCGGCATTGTTCTCTTTGAGTCCCCGGATTCATTGGCTCAGAAAGCAGATCGCTTGGTGAAAGCGAATCAGCTGCCGTTGATTTTGCTGGATGATGCTGAGGAGTATGTGAGTCTGACAATTTTACAGTTTCCGCTCTGGTTGGCCTTTGCACCGGAGCCGCAGCTGAGACGAGAGCGCAACTCTACATTTGAGTGGTTTGAGTAAACTTAATGGGCTTCTGCCCTTTTATTCGCCATTATTGAAGAGTGAACTCTTAGCGTGAATTGTTCTGAATCATGTTTCTCTGGATTACCCTCAATGGTGTCTTGTTGGCTGTCGCCTACTTACTCGGCTCCTTCCCGACTGGATTTTTGCTCGGTAAGGTGCTGAAAGGCATTGATATTCGTGAGCATGGTTCTAAATCCACAGGGGCTACAAATGTATTACGGACTTTGGGGAAAGGGCCGGGCGCGGCGGTTTTAATTGTGGATATCTTAAAGGGGGCATCTGCCATTTTGCTGGCGCAATGGGCCTATTCTTCAAGCTCAGGGTTCCTCACCTATCAACCTGAGGCTGTGAATCCTGATGTATGGCTACCTTGGGTTGTGGTTTTAGCAGGGTTAGCCGCAGTTCTCGGACATAGCAAATCAATCTGGCTTCAATTTCAGGGGGGCAAGTCTGTGGCGACGGGCCTGGGCCTGTTATTGATGCTGAATTGGCAAGTGGGACTGACGATGTTGGGGATTTTCAGTCTGGTGCTTGCTCTTTCGCGGATGGTTTCCCTGAGTTCTATCTCTGCGGCTTTGGCGCTCCCGGTTTTGATGGTTCTATTTCATCAGCCGTTGGCTTATTTATGTTTGGGCATTGTTGGGGGGCTATATGTGGTCTGGCGTCATTGGGCGAATATTGAGCGGATCATGGCGGGTACAGAACCCCGTTTAGGGCAGAAATCAGCTGCATGACCTGGCTGTTAACCAATGATGATGGCATCGATGCCCCAGGACTGAAGGCCCTTGCTCAAGCGCTTCCGGCTGATTTAGATCAGGATGTGGTGGTGGTCGCCCCAATGCAGGAGCAGTCTGGTTGTGGTCATCAGGTGACGACGCATCACTCGATGCAGATTCGAGAAGCTGATCCTCAGGCTTTTGAGAAGGTGCAGCGGGCCTATGCCGTTGCAGGTACACCCGCCGACTGTGTCCGCGTTGCTCTCCACCACCTTCAAGAAGAGGTCACCTTTGTGTGCGCTGGTATTAATGCTGGCGGCAATCTGGGTGTTGATATTTATATGTCAGGAACCGTGGCTGCCGTTCGAGAAGCTGCCTTCTATGGCCTGCCGGGGATGGCGCTGTCGCAGTATCGACAGGGACCCGTGATGATTGATTGGCCGAGGGCGTCCCGACTGTCTGGGGTTGCGATCGCAACCCTCCAAGCCCGTACCTTAGAACGCGGTCAATTCTGGAATATAAATCTCCCCCATCCTGACCCAGACACCCTAACGCCTGACCTGGTTTTTGGCACGAGTTGCACTCACCCCATGCCCTGTGACTTCAAGCAACAGCATGGTCGGCTGACCTACCAGGGCAATTATGGAGGTCGCCCCCAATGGCCTGGGACTGACGTAACCCTTTGCTTTGGCGGCCAGATTGCCGTCACTCAAATCACGGCCTGATCCTGAATGGCTTTTGTAAAGCAATGTAAAAAAAATGACGTCAAGACGGTAAGCTGTCTTGACAGCTTAGAATGGGATCGTTAGGCTAATCAACATACCCGGGTACACCAGTACAAAGTTATATGCACAATAAGCAAGACAAGCAAAAGGTTACGCTCTACCTGCCCCCTGAACTGCACCGTCAGCTCAAGATTCGGGCAGCCGTCGATGCAGAAGCCATGTCTACTCTGGCAGAGCAAGCGCTCAGTTTTTACCTTGCTCATTCTGATGTTGTGACGGCGGTAGAGGATTCGGTGAATGGCTCCACCCACCAGGTTCATGCCTGTCCTGAATGTGGAACCTCTGTGGTTCTCCGCTCTGGTGAGATGGTGGCCCTCAAAGATCAGCCCAGTATGCTTAGTGACGATGGACTTAAGGTTCAGCCTGCAGCAGAAGCGCTAGTGACGGCCGGGGTTTAATGCCCTCGTTAATCGCCTTCGTTGTTCAGTCCATGCGCGATTCATTGTTCGCACCGCGCTCGGATGAGATGCCATGCAAGAAGAGTTGAGTATTCTAATCAAGGCTCAATACCCCTTG
>CALFCG010000072.1 GCA_937951315.1 uncultured cyanobacterium | reverse complement strand
GATGAAAAGCAGAAAGATGATGACGTCCCAGCAACGGCTCCAAAGCTTTTTGCATCCGTTCAACATCCAAGGGCTTGTAGTAGTAATGCCACGTGAAGGGGCGCAAAAACAGGTTCGGCCTAGGATCAGTATAGAGAGAATAGCGGTAACGACGCCATTGAGCAGAAAAACGAGCATGCCAATTAGAAGGAACTTCCGCAGATCCACGAACAGCAACATCGTCTGGCAGATATTTGTTCAACACATTCGACCAGCGATGAGCCGGAATCGGAGACGTTGTTTCAAAGTGCGCAACTTGTGCCGCAGCATGAACACCGGAATCAGTTCTTCCAGCGCCATAAAGAGTGATAGGAGCGCCCGTAATAGCTTCCAGCGCCTGCTCAATTTCAGCCTGCACACTACGGTGATTAGGCTGCCTCTGCCAACCATGAAAACGCGTGCCCAGGTATTGAATAACCAGGGCAATGCGTTTTGGAGTAGAAGTGGGACTAGGCGTCATAAGTATCGAACAGATTATGATGGCAGCAAGTAGCTTAAGTTAGCTCAATGACAGCCATTTCAGAATTATCGCCACGGCGGCGAGTGGTACGAATGATGCGAGTATAGCCACCGTTACGATCGCTATAGCGTTCCTTCACCTGATCAAACAGAGCATGAACAAGTTGCTTGTCGTAGATATAGCCCAGTGCTTTACGACGAGAAGCTAGAGAACCATCTTTAGCGAGAGTAATCATCTTGTCAGCCTCAGACCGCACAGCCCGAGCACGAGCCTTAGTCGTAGTGACTCGACCATGACGAATTAACTGAGTGGTCAAAGAGCGCAGGAGCGCTTTCCTCTGATCAGCGGGCTTACCCAATTTTGGAACACGACATCCGTGACGCATAATCTTAATCCTTATCCTTAGCTACTCTTAGAAGACTTCTCATAGGGAAGCGTGATTCCCAGATGAACCTGAAGAGCTTCGATGACCTCTTCAGCCGATTTAGCTCCGAAGTTCTTGATCTCCAAAAGATCTTCCTGGGTATAGTCAAGCAAATCTGCCACGCTATTTATCTGAGCACGTTTGAGACAGTTATAGGCGCGAACAGAGAGGTTCAAGCCCTCAATGGGAATCTGATTGGTTTCATCTTCTTCTTCAACCTCAGACTCTTCAGCAGCTCTAAAGCTAGCGTCTTTAAGAGGTGAAAAGAGATCAACCAAAATGGTGGCTGCCTGGCTTAAAGACTCTTGAGGCGTCAGACTACCATTTGTCCATACGTCTAAAATCAAACGATCTTTTTCAAGCGCACCGCCAACACGAGCATCTTCAACGGTGTAGTTTACTTTGCGCACCGGCATGAAGATAGCGTCAAGCTGAAGGAAGTCAAGAGCAGCAGAGTCATCTTGGCTCTTACTAATGGATTTATATCCCTTGCCTAATTCAACTTTAAACTCCATCTCCAAAGTCGCATCCGTCGACAACGTCGCAACGTATTGATCGGGATTAATCACTTCAACATCTGCCGAGAGCTCAAAGTTTTGAGAGGTAACCGTTGCTGGCCCCTGAACAAACAGGCGACCAATTTGGGGCTCACTACTATGACTTCTAAGAACCATCTGCTTCATATTCAAGAGAATATCGAGGACGTCTTCACGCACTCCTGGGATGGTCGCGAACTCATGATTAACGCCTGCTATACGAACAGCAGTCACAGCTGCGCCTTGAAGATTAGAGAGCAAAACTCGTCTTAAAGCATTACCAATCGTGGTTCCTTGCCCTCTATCGAGGGGCTCTAGAATAAACCTGCTATACTGGCTGTAATCTGTTTCAGTATTAGATTCGACACATTCAACCTGAAATTGCGCCACGAAGAATTCTCCCTTGTTGCTCTGCTCAACTCACGATGGGTCCATCCCCATCTGATGCTTAATACTCTATATTTGCCCCAATTGAAATTCTTTAAGCTGACCCATTGAATGAGCCAGCCACAAAGTTAAACGCGCCGACGCTTTGGAGGACGACAACCGTTGTGAGGGATAGGAGTAACGTCACGTATAAGTGTAATTTCTAAACCAGCCCCCTGAAGAGCGCGAATCGCAGTCTCTCGACCGGCACCAGGGCCACTAACCATCACTTCAATTTGTCGCATCCCCTGATCAATGGCTCTTCGAGCAGCACTTTCAGAGGCAGTCTGAGCGGCGAAAGGAGTCCCTTTCTTAGCACCCTTAAAGCCACTAGATCCAGCTGAAGCCCAGGAAACAACCTCACCACCGACATCACTAATTGTGACGATGGTGTTGTTAAAGGTTGACTGTATATGGGCAACGCCATTAGGAACATGACGTTTTTGCTTGCGTCCCCCTGATCGTTTTGTTGGTTGCTTTGCCATATTGATTACAAGTGATTGAAATGATTAAACAGCTTTTGGATCGCCGCGATTGAGTGTAAGCAACTCAATCCAACAGCAGGAACACCTACTTCTTAGCAGGGGCCTTTTTCTTACCGGCAACGGTTCTGCGACCACCCCGTCGAGTACGGCTATTGGTCCGTGTTCGTTGGCCTCGGACAGGAAGACCTAGACGGTGTCGCCGTCCTCTATAGGCACCGATGTCCATTAGCCGCTTGACATTCATAGACTCCCAACGTCGCAAATCTCCCTCAACCTGATAGTTTGAGATTGCATTACGAAGGACCGTAATATCAGTATCAGCAAGATCCTTGACACGAGTATCAGGATTAACTCCGGTCGCAGCTAAAATATCTTGCGATCGCTTAAGACCGATTCCATAGATGTAGGTCAAACCAATCTCAATCCGCTTATCGCGAGGAAGGTCAACACCGGAAATTCTGGCCACTCTTCTCTATCTCCCTGGGGTGAGCGTCAATTTAAGCAATAACCAACAAAAAGAACGCTCTTCTCTCTTTTACTGGTCAACAACCAAAACTTAACCTTGGCGCTGTTTATGCTTTGGATTTGAACAAATAACCATTACGCGCCCTCTTCGGCGAATAACTCGGCACTTGTCACACATTTTGCGTACCGATGAACGAACTTTCATGTCTGACTCTTATTTCTACAAACAGTAATTATAGCGATTATTGTGTAAAGCTACAAACATTTTTAACTCATTTTTTTCGTAATCGATAAGTGATGCGTCCCTTCGTCAAATCGTAAGGACTGAGTTCAACCTTCACACGATCTCCTGGCAGGATTTTGATATAGTTACGTCGAATCTTGCCAGATATATGAGTTAGGACATTCATCCCATTATCAAGATCAACTCGAAACATCGCGTTCGGCAATGACTCCGTAACACTGCCCTCCATCTCAATTGCGTCTTGTTTAGCCAAGGGCTAATTCCTCCATTTCTGCTATTTTTATGACTGAAATATTCACGTCGGTCTCTTGCTTGAAATCGCCATGAGCTTAATTCATTCTCTTACGGAGATGAACCTCTTAACACGCCGTGATCGCCTCCTGAATTCTCGCATTAACGATCTCTACTTCAGCAGCACCATCAATAGTGACCAAACGAGTACTCAAATCATAAAAAGCCAGAAGAGGAGATGTTTCATCCCGGTAGACTCTTAAACGTTGTTGGATGACTTCTTCGGTATCATCTTTACGTTGACGGCCCAAGAGTCGTTGCACAAGAACAGATTCAGAAACCTGCAGATTAAGCACAAGGGTATAGTCTTGCTTGATTTTAGCTAGGAGTTCATCAAGCGCCTGAGCCTGAGGAACAGTCCGGGGGAAGCCATCTAAAATCCAGCCTGCAGCAATATCTGATTGAGAAAGTCGCTCCTGAACCATATCAATCACAACCGAATCAGGGACTAACGTACCCTGATCTAAGTAAGCCTGCACTTTTAGACCTAGCTCAGATTGCGCGGCAATGGCAGAGCGAAAAATATCACCTGTTGAGATATGAGGAACCTGTAACTGCTTCGACAAAGCTTCAGCTTGCGTTCCTTTACCAGCCCCTGGAGGACCGAATAGAATCAAGCGCACCACTAGTCTTTCACCATGCCTTCATAACGCTGAGAGATAACATAGGTCTGAATCTGCTTAGCGGTATCAATCGCAACGCCGACCAAGATAAGAAGTGATGTAGCGCCTAATCCCTGAAACGTCGTTACCTTTGTTGCGTTCTCGACAGCAACAGGAACGATCGCGACGGCACCTAGGAAGATTGCCCCCAAAAGGGTTAAACGATTCAAAACACGCTCAATATACTCTGTCGTAGCGCGGCCAGGCCTAATCCCAGGGATGCTAGCTCCCATCTTCTTCAAGTTCTGCGACAGATCGACTGGATTAATAATCAGGGACGCATAAAAATAGCTAAAGAAGATAATCATTGACAGGTAGAAAATGACATAGATCCATGGTGATGGACCGTTTGGCGACAGATAGCTAGCGTACTTCACAACAGTCTGGTTACCAGAGAACTGAGCAAGGGTACTGGGTAAAACCAGCATGGCAGATGCAAAAATAATGGGCATCACGCCACCAGAATTCAAGCGCAGAGGTAAGTAACTTTTCTGTTCGCGATAAAGACGTCTCCCCACTTGGCGTCGTGCATAAACAATAGGAATTCTACGTGTTCCTTCTTGGACAAACACAATGCCGATGATCATCACAAGAAAGACAACAATCAAAGCAATGACGCCACCTACACTACCGCCTCCCTGAGCAAAATCAATGGTCTGGCTAATAGAGCGAGGGAGAACGGAAACAATACTCAGAAAGATAAGTAGGGATGCACCGTTACCAATTCCCTTCTCTGTAATGATTTCTCCCGCCCACATGACAAACATAGAACCAGCTGTCAAAGCTAAAACCATTTGGATAATGAAAGCAGGACCAGGATTAAACACAACCCCTGGAGTGTTATTCACTAAGAGAGAGAAGCCAATACTTTGAGCAACCGCCCAACCTAAAGCAACATAACGAGTAATTTGAGCAATCTTGCGTCGGCCAGCTTCGCCCTCGTCCTTCTGCAATCTCTCTAAAGAAGGTAGAGCAGCAGTTAAAAGCTGAAGGATAATCGAGGCATTAATAAATGGAATAATACCGAGGGCAAAAATACCCACGGCAGAAAGACCACCACCAGAGAAGTAATCGAGGAATCCCAGAATAGGATTTCCTTCGAAAGCGGCTCCGAATACGTCACGATCAATGCCGGGTACCGGTAGGTAGATCCCCATTCGAACAAGAATCAATAGACCTAAAGTTACAAAAACACGCCCACGCAGACCTGCGGCTTGGGCCATTTGCATAAAAGTTTCTTGAGCAGTAGGGGCTTTCCCTCGACTAACAACCATGATCGGAAAATCTCACTAATCTGACGACTGATGGTGAACGATTAAATACCTTAAATAATTTCGAAGCTGCCCCCTGCAGACTCAATTTTCGATATTGCACCTTTTGTTGCAGCGGCAGCCTTAACATTAAGTGAAACAGTAAGATCTCCTTCTCCTAGAAGTTTGAGGGGACCATCATTCGCGGTTACGATTCCTGCCTCCATCAAAGACTCTAGAGTGACTTCGGTTCCCTTCTTGAGGTCATTAAGCTTACCGACATTAATGACCGTATATTCCTTATGGTTGACCAAGGTGAAATGCTTCAACTTTGGTACTCGACGGTAAAGGGGATTTTGACCCCCTTCAAAACCTGGACGCGTTGGGCGACCTGATCTAGATTTCTGGCCCCGCATCCCAAAGCCACAACTAGCACCTTGACCTGCAGAGATACCGCGACCGACGCGGCGCCGTCGCTTCTGTGAGCCTGACTTAGGTTGTGCGTCTTGTAATCTCATGATTTCAATATCTATAATGTTACGCGAGTCATAATCAAGGTGCTATATAGTGTAAACCCAACATAATTTTGGGTAATAGCTTACGCGTAAAGCTTTTCTACAGGGATGCCACGCTCTTCAGCAACACCAGAAAAAGTTCGCAAAGAGTCAAGAGCGTTGAGAGCAGCCCTAGCATTATTTAAAGGGTTATCAGATCCCAACTGCTTGGCCAAAACGTTTCGGACACCCGCCAACTCTAGCACGGTGCGCACGGCGCCCCCGGCAATCACACCCGTACCTGGGGCTGCGGGCCGGAGCATTACCTTCGCTGCACCACCACGACCGGTAATTGGATGAGGTACAGAATTAGCTTTCGTGAGCGGAACATCTACCAGTTGCTTCTTTCCATCGGCAACCCCCTTACGAACGGCCCCAATCACATCGCTAGCCTTACCAACACCAACACCAACTTGGCCTTTCTCGTTACCAACGACCACAATAGCTCGGAAGCTCAGTTTTTTACCGCCCTTAACAACCTTAGAAACTCGGCGGATTTGAACCACCCGCTCTTGCCAGTTGCTATCTTTCTCGCGGCTGCGATTTCCTTTGCGACGACCTGCCATCTTTTATCTACCTCTATTAAAACTGTAGTCCTGCTTCTCGGGCGGCATCTGCCAATGCCTTAACCCGACCATGGAAAAGATTTCCGCCTCGATCAAAGACAACGGCTTTGATTCCCTTTTCTAGAGCTCGCTCTGCAACTAGCTGTCCAACCTGAGTAGAAGCGTCGCAATTAGAACCGGAAGAGACCTTGGTCTTCACGGCTTCATCCAACGAAGATGCCGATGCCAAAGTATGTTGCTGATCATCATCTATCACTTGAGCATAAATATGCTGGTTAGAGCGAAAGACCGCCAGACGAGGCTGCTGAGCGGTACCACTAACTTTTCGCCGAACTCGACGATGACGGCTGCGGGTCGCTTGCTTACGAGTTTTCATCTATTTTTTCCCTGCCTTACCAACTTTGCGGCGTACATATTCTCCCTCATACCGGATGCCTTTGCCCTTATAGGGTTCAGGAGGACGAACGGCGCGGATTCGTGCCGCAGTATTTCCCACAATTTCTTTATTAATTCCAGTCACCGTCACGTTGGTATTACCATCGACTGCAACCTGAATACCTTCCGGCGGTTCAATAGTAACTGGATTGCTGTAACCAACATTCAGAACTAAGTTTTTGCCCTGAACCTGGGCACGATAACCAACACCAATAATCTGCAGCTTCTTCTCAAAACCTTTGGAAACCCCCTCAACCATGTTGGCAACCAGGGTACGGCAAAGTCCATGACGCTGGCGAGCATTGCGTGACTCATCTCGCCGAGACACAACAATATTATTCTCCTGCTGCTCGAGCACAACCTCAGGAGGTAAAACCCTGGAAAGTTCCCCTTTAGGACCTTTAACAGCAACAGACTGACCGTCTAAGGTCACTGTCACTTTAGCGGGAATTTCCACCGGTTGTTTACCAATACGAGACATGTTGCCAACTCCAAAATCAAATAAGTGCAGACTACCAAACGTAGCAAAGTACTTCACCGCCAACGCCCTGACGACGGGCATCTCGGTCAGTCATAATGCCACTGGAGGTCGAAATAATGGCGATGCCAATACCGCCTAAAACCCTAGGTAACTCTCGACGGTTAGAGTACACTCGCAGCCCGGGTTTACTGATCCGCTGCAGGGTATTGATGATTGGCTGACGTTGCTTGCCCTTATACTTGAGCTGAATCACAAGCCGCTGTTTGACCCCTTCGCCTACGTCTTCAAAGTTGGAGATAAAACCCTCCTCTTTTAAGACCGCAGCAATATTGCGGGTCATTTTAGTGGACATCACTTCAGTCGTTTGATGCCGAGCTAGATTCGCATTCCGAATCCGGGTCAACATATCGCCAATCGTGTCATTCGCTGCCATAAGTACTCCTTAATAAACCGTTCCCTAGTTGTCCCGGAAAGGCATCCCTAAAACTTTCAATAGTGCTCGACCTTCTTCGTCTGTATTGGCAGTAGTGCTAATAGAGACGTCCATGCCTCGAATCTGATCAATGCTGTCATACTCAACTTCTGGGAAGATTAGCTGCTCTCGCAGTCCCAACGTATAGTTTCCACGACCATCGAAGCTTCTGGGACTTAAACCCCGAAAATCCCGAATACGAGGCAAAGCTAAACTGATTAGACGATCAAGAAAAGCGTACATACGCTCACCTCGGAGCGTCACCATTACGCCAACAGGCATACCTTCACGGATTTTAAATCCAGCAATTGCCTTTTTAGCACGCGTCACCACAGGTCGTTGACCTGTAATAACGGCTATTTCGCGCAACGAATTTTCCATTGCTTTAGCATTTTGGGAGGCTTCGCCAAGTCCACGATTAACCGTAATTTTGGAAAGCCTAGGTACCTGGTGAATATTTTTATAGCTAAACTGCTCCTGCAATTTAGGAACCGCAGTATCGGTATACAGTTGTTTAAGTCTCACAGTCATGGGCAGTCGTCCTTACAATCCCTGGGCTTGGTCAGGGCTAATCTTTTTGCTACTAATCAATGATTTCTCCAGTCTTTTTGAGCATCCTCACCTTGCGACCATCATCTGTAAATGAGTAACAGACTCGGCTAGCAACGCTTTGCTTCTGGGAATAGAGCATTACATTAGAGCTATGAATAGGGTATTCATTTGTCGTAATTTGACCTGACTCCCCTTCACTCTGGGGTTTGATATGTTTAGTCTTAACATTGACCCCTTCAACAACGACCTGACTCGTTTTCGGGTAAACCTTTAAAACTTCACCCACTTTAGCCTTGTCTTTGCCAGCAATGACTTGAACGGTGTCTCCCTTTTTCACATGCATCTTGTGGCGGGTGACAGATATATTCTTTGTCATTACAGAACCTCCGGAGCGAGCGAGACAATTTTAGTAAAGCTTTTATCTCGTAGTTCACGAGCTACGGGGCCAAAAACACGAGTTCCTCTGGGATTATTGTCTTGGTTGATCAAGACCGCAGCATTATCATCAAATCGGATACTCATGCCACTCTCACGTCTAACGGCTTTTCGAGTCCGCACAATCACCGCTCGTACAATATCGGACTTCTTAACCGGCATATTGGGCGCAGCATCTTTGACGGTGGCAATAATGACATCACCGACGCCACCATAACGACGATTGCCACCCCCTAGCACACGGATACAAAGGAGTTGTTTAGCGCCACTGTTATCAGCGACATTGAGACGGGTTTCTTGCTGAATCATGGACGGTCCCTACTTGGCAGAAGTCAAAATATCAATCACGACCCATCGCTTGCTACGACTTAAAGGACGGGTCTCTTGAATACGAACACGATCGCCGATACTACAGCTATTGTCAGCATCATGAACCTTGTATCGCTGAGTACGGGCCATAATTTTGCCGTACTTTTTGTGGGGTGATCGGCTCTCAATTGTCACCACGACAGTCTTATCCATTTTGTCGCTTACAACTAAGCCAATCCGCTCTTTAACTGCCATATACCCTTACTCCTTTTAATTGGCTCCTTGCCTATGCCTGCTGCTCGCGCTGCAGCGTCCTCAACTGCGCGATTTGGTGACGAATTTGGCCTACCTGATGAGGTTGAATAGTTTGGCGAGTTGCTTTTTGAAAACGCAGATCAAATAGCTCGCGCTTGAGTTCCTGAATTTTTGCATCTACCTCAGCCTCGGAAAGCTGTCTGAGGTCGCTCATTTTAGAAGAGGCCATCTCTAAGACTCCTGCGACTCGCGAACAATAAACTTAGTTTTAATCGGCATTTTAAAAGAGGCTAAGCGCATTGCCTCGCGCGCCACTGACTCTGGAACACCTGCAATCTCATACATAATCCGCCCAGGCTTAACAACAGCCACCCAATACTCTGGGGCTCCTTTACCAGAACCCATTCTGGTTTCTGCAGGTCGCATGGTAACGGGCTTATCAGGAAAAATCCGAATCCAAATCTTGCCACCACGTCGCACGTAGCGAGTCATAGCACGTCGACCAGCCTCAATTTGTCGCGACGTGATCCAAGAAGGTTCTGTTGCCTGGAGACCAAACTCTCCGAAGCTGAGGGTGTTACCTCGAGTGGCCTTGCCACGCATCCGACCCCGGTGCTGCTTCCGAAATTTAGTTTTTCTTGGGCTTAACATGATCTAGATTCCGTCAATAGAAATTGTAAAGATAAAGGCGTGAAAGATAATCTAAGACTCGGAGTCAGAACGATCTTCAAACTGCTGACGACGACGCTGCTGTTGTTGACGACGTCGTGGAGGACCTTCTCGAGTTTGAGTAGGTTCAAGATCTGATCCTGGTATAACCTCACCTTTGAAAACCCAAACTTTAATCCCCAAGATGCCGTAAGTTGTACTGGCGAATCGATAGGAGTAATCAATATCAGCTCTCAGGGTATGAAGGGGCACTCGGCCTTCGCGAGTCCATTCACTTCGGGCAATTTCAGCACCATTGAGACGGCCACCCACTTGGATCTTAATACCCTCAACGCCGGCTCTCTGAGCGCGCTGAATGGCTTGACGAACAACCCGTCGAAAGGAGACGCGTCGTTCTAATTGTTGGGCAATAGATTCCGCGATTAAGGCAGCTTCAGCATCAACCCTAGCAATTTCAACCACGTTGATGCGAATAGGATTATCATTCCCCAGCGCTTTCTGGAGGCCAACCCTTAGCGCTTCAATACCGCTGCCACCTCTACCGACAACAACCCCTGGCCGCGCAGTACGAACCTCAAGGTCAATTTGATCAGCTTTACGTTCAATTCGAACACTGGCAATACCAGCGTTGCTAAGCTGCTTGGTCACGTACTGCCGAACCTTGTAGTCTTCCTGCAGTAATTCTGGATAACGGCTAGTATCCGCGAACCAACGTGAATTGTGATCCTTCGTGATTCCTAAACGAAAACCAGTTGGATGAATCTTTTGTCCCACAAGGATATCCTCTACAAAAAATAGGTCGGCACAATCAGGCGTGAGCCCTTAGCTCTCAGATTCGGGATTGCTGACAGCAACGGTAATATGACAGGTAGGCTTCCGAATTTGGTAAGCCCGACCCTGCGCTCGAGGTCGAAATCGTTTCAAGCTGGGCCCTTGGTCAGCATAGGCATGACTCACAATCAGGCCAGCGGGATCAATTCCCTTGTTATGCTCGGCATTAGCAACCGCAGAACGCAATGCCTTGAGAATCGGATCACAGGCTCGATAGGGCATAAATTCAAGCAAGATCAAAGCATCACGATAGCTCTGGCCTCGAATTTGATCCAAAACACGGCGCACCTTTCGGGGAGACATGCGGATGTATTTTGCGGTGGCGTACGCGCCGTTAATATCTTTCAGTTGATTGGACATCTTTATGCTCCTTACATCCGAGCCTTTTTATCACTTTTAGAATGGCTGCGGAATGTACGCGTTGGCGCAAATTCTCCCAGCTTGTGGCCAACCATCTGCTCTGTTACGTAAACAGGCACATGCTGCCGGCCGTTATGAACCCCAATCGTATGACCGATCATCTGAGGCAAGATAGTAGACGCTCGAGACCAAGTTTTGATCACTTGCTTATCACCTTTTGCATTTAAGACTTCAATCTTTCGCATCAGGTGGTCAGCAACAAATGGACCTTTTTTGAGAGAGCGGGGCATAATCGTGAAACCTTGTCAGTGGCTAATAGCGAAATAAAACGAGAGTCGGCATTGATGCCATCTTTAGGACGCGCGCCCGCCTCGACTCCGCTTGGAGGTTCGACGACGACGACGAACAATGAGGGTATTGCTTCCCTTATTCTTCTTCCGGGTCTTGTAGCCTAAAGTCGGCTTACCCCAAGGTGTCACAGGGCCTGCACGACCAATGGGGGCTCGTCCCTCACCACCACCATGGGGGTGATCACAGGGGTTCATCACAGAACCTCTAACCTTCGGTCGACGGCTTTTCCAGCGATTTCGCCCTGCCTTACCGAGAGTGATGTTATTGGCCTCTACGTTTCCAACCTGGCCGATTGTGGCGTAACACTCTTTACGAAACATCCGTACCTCTGTCGAGGGAAGCTTAAGAGTGACCATGTCACCCTCTTTAGCGACAACCTGCGCTAATGCTCCAGCAGAACGCACAACTTGACCGCCTTTACCAGCAACCAATTCGACATTATGAACTTCAGTACCTAAGGGTATATTGGCCAACGGCAAAGCATTACCAATTTCGATAGGAGACTCCGGACCAGAGACCACTTCATCTCCAACATTGAGCCCTCTCGGATGGAGGATGTAACGCTTTTCTCCATCTTGATAATTGATCAGGGCAATACGAGCATTGCGGTTGGGATCGTATTCGACAGTCGCAACCTTGCCGGGAATTCCATATTTGTTCCGGTAGAGATCGATAATTCTGAACCGACGCTTGTGACCACCGCCCCGTCGCCGACTGGTAATAACGCCTCGATTGTTTCGGCCTTGCATGCGATGTTTCGCACCAACAAGGGATTTTTCCGGGCGATCTCGCGTAATTTCAGCGAAGTCAGAGGAGGTTTTTTGCCGGCTACCAGCGGTATAGGGTCGGTATGATCGAATGCCCATAACAGTAAACTCTTAGTCGATTGCAAGTAAGGCTGGTCTAAAAGCGAGAGAAGAGGTTGGCCTAGACCTCAGGGAAGAGAGTAATTGCGTCGCCTTCAGCTAAGGTCACAACCGCTTTTTTATACTGGGGCTTGTAACCCATGTAGCGACCCATCCGTTTCTTTTTAAGGGGCGGCTTGTAGGTACTGACCCCTACAACTTTGACGTCAAAAAGAGACTCAATCGCTTCCTTAATCTGAGGCTTGTCAGCCCTAGGATCTACTTCAAAGGTGTACTGATTATTCTCCAGAAGAAGCGTCGCTTTCTCTGTAACGATAGGGCGTCGCACAATATCAGCTAGAGCTGAGGGCGTGAATTTAGTCACTGTAGACCTCCTGAATTTTTGCGATCGCATCTTGAGTCGCCACGATTCGGTCAGAGGCGAGCAAATCATAAACATTGAGATTCGCGGCGAGAATCAGTTTCACACTGGCAATATTGCGTGCAGAAAGGTAAACATTCTCTTGTTTATCGGCCACGATCAAAAGGACCTTGGAGCCATCCTCAACACCCCAACGGGCCAGTGCCGCTGTCAACTCTTTGGTTTTCGGGCGGGGAAGCTTATCAGCAAAATTCTCGACAACGACCATATCATCCGTACGACTGGCGAGCGCAGTCGTCAGGGCAAGGCGTCGCTCCTTGCGATTCATCTTGACAGAATAATCACGAGGACTGGGACCAAAGATGACACCACCCCCTCGCCAAAGGGGAGAGCGCGTTGAACCGGCTCGCGCCCGGCCTGTACCTTTTTGCTTCCACGGCTTACGGCCACCCCCACGCACGTCTGAGCGGGTCTTACTCCCCACTGTCCCCTGACGGGCATTGGACATTTGGCGGCGCAGTGCCCGGTGAACAATGTGGGACGTATTTTCTTCGCGGGCAACCTTTAGATCGACGGTCGCTTCCCCCGTCTCTTTGCCTTCCCAATTGTGAACAACACAATTAACCATAACGACTCTCTCAAGATAATCTCAATGCGCGAACAGACCTAGGATTGACCCACAATCGTTGCAGGCCGAATGTTCAGAAGCGTCCCGGCCTTTCCAGGCACTGCCCCTTTGATCAAAAGAACATTTCGTTCAGCATCAACCCTAACAACCGTTAGTTTACGGACCGTCACTTTAACGCCGCCCATACGACCCGCCATCTTCTTTCCTGGATAGATGCGACCGGGCGTTGTACCGGCACCCGTTGAACCAGGCTGCCGGTGATTTTTAGAACCGTGACTCATGGGTCCTCGTCGGAAATTGTGCCGTTTTTGATAGCCAGCAAAACCACGACCGATCGAAGTGCCCGTGACATCCACGAGTTGACCTTCACTGAATAGATCAGCCGCCAGTCCTTGTCCCAATTCAAATTCACTGACATCCGCGAGCCGATACTCACGTAGATGACGCATGGGCGCAGTACCTGACTTCTTCAGGTGACCCAGAGCAGGCTTGGTCAAGAGCTTCTCGCGGGTAGAACCGTAAGCCACCTGAACCGCCGTATAGCCGTCAGTCTCCTTTGTCTTTATCTGAGTTACAGCGCAGGGACCTGCCTGCACAACAGTGACCGGAATAGACCGACCTTCTTCGTCAAAAATCTGGGTCATACCCAGCTTTGTCCCTAGGATTCCAACGGACACCGCAATCGTCTCCCATTACGTCATGACACTGGCCATACAGGCTCAAGAGCGCTGTATTAACTCAGCTACTGTGCTCGATTTGCAGACTTAAGTACCAAACCATCGTTTCGCGACTAGAGCGTCTAATCTCGTAAGACACCCAACAGTACTTAAGATTCGAATAGGGCTTAAATTTGGCCTCATTCATGCCAGGACTTGAACCAGCAAGCTGACTCAGTATCCCTGTTTCGGCAACAGCTAACTATCATAAGTGAGTTTTGGAGCTGTGTCTAGCAATTCGTTTCTTTTTTATTTCAAACGCTCCAAGAGCCTTTCCTATGGGGCATCTCAAGCTCGAAGCTTGTCAGCCGAGACTATTTAGCTTGAGTCGTGGGAAGAGCAAAGCTATTGCCAGTTCTCACGCCGCAGCAGGGGATTGATGTACTCATTTAATCCCTCCCCCATCAAGGAAAGTCCCACCACCATCAAGGTCATAGCCAGACCAGGGAAGAGGGTTGTCCACCAGATCCCTGTCGAAAGAGCGGGTAACGCCTGACTCAAATCATGCCCCCACTCTGGCGTTTCTTCAGGTAAACCCAACCCTAAGAAACCGAGCCCAGCTAAAGTGCCAATGGCATCCGCCGCATTCAAGGTAAACAGGACAGGTACACTCTGCATTACATTCAAGGCTAGGTAGCGCGAGAGGACACGCCAGGGTGAAGCTCCTAAAGATTGCGCCGCTTCCACAAATAGTTCGGCTTTAATACTGACGGTATGATTGCGAACCACCCGATAATATTTGGGGATATAGGCAATACTCAAGGCTAAAGCTGCATTGAAGACACCCCGTCCCACGGCAAACGCGAACGTCACGGCCAACAATAAGTTTGGCAGCGTACACATTGTATCCATCAAAAAGAGCAGGGCCAAATCCAGTCTGCCACCGATATAACCACTTAATAGTCCGAGAAAAACACCAAGGGAAAGACTCAACAAGGTTGCGATTGCAACGACTTCGAAGGCAGCCCGTGTCCCAAAAACGGTGCGCGCAAAGACGTCATACCCCTGCCGATCAGTTCCAAACCAATGTTGGGCAGAGGGGGAAGCATGGGGCGTGTTACTGAGAAAACTGGTGGGATCCTGCAACCATCCCCAGTCCTGCAGCAGTGGACAGAGAAGCGCAATAAGGGCAAAAATCAGCGTTATTACCAATCCTAAAGCCATAAATTGCACAGAGAGGCTGGGATGACGTAGAAATCTCTCTGCTCGTAGCGAACGCTTCTTAGCAGCGGTCATAGGGTACCATAGAAGAAAATTAAGTAAGAATACAGATTACAAACGGAAGGTTTTAGTCTATACTCCAAGACCAAAACCGGCTCTGGCCCAATTGAAACATACTAATATGTCTACTTTGTCACAGGATCAATCGAATCAGTCCGCAGAGGCTCAGGGTGAGCCAGCGGCTGTCGCTCTAGACGATCAGCCAACGCTTCAGATCTGGGGAGGTCGTCCCCTTGAAGGACATGTCCAGGTCAGTGGTGCAAAAAATTCGGCACTGGTCTTAATGACAGGAGCATTGCTAGCGTCTGAGCCCTGTCGTCTAAGCAATGTTCCGGCTTTGGCCGATATTGCGCGAATGGGTGAAATTCTAACAGCCCTTGGAGCCGGTATCGTTCAAGGAGAGCATGTTCTAGAGATCGATCCACGACACATCAATAAAACCAGTGCCCCCTACGAACTGGTCAGCCAACTGAGAGCCAGCTTCTTTGCCATTGGTCCTTTGTTGGCTCGCATGGGTGAGGCCAGGGTCCCCTTGCCGGGTGGCTGCGCTATCGGTGCTCGCCCTGTGGAGATACATGTAGACGGCCTGAAAGAATTAGGCGCTGAAGTCTATATTGAGCATGGGACAGTGCATGCCTATGCGAAAAAACTCAAAGGTGCCCGCATCTATATGGACTACCCCAGCGTGGGAGCCACAGAAACCCTCATGATGGCCGCCACACTCGCCGAGGGAGAAACGGTTTTAGAGAACGCAGCACAGGAACCCGAAGTCGTTGACCTCGCTAACTTCTGTCGATCCATGGGCGCTCGGATCCAGGGCGCTGGGACTAATACAATCGTGATCTCAGGGGTTGAGAAGCTTCATGGAACGGATTACCAAATTGTTCCGGACCGGATTGAGGCTGCCACCTTTTTAACAGCAGGGGCGATCACACGATCTGAAATCACAGTAGAAGCCCTTGTCCCAGAGCATTTGACGGCTGCGATCGCAAAGTTAAAGGCGATCGGCTGTCAGCTTTTCTCTGACAAACCGGGTGCCCTACGCATTGTTCCAGGAGATATCCTTAGGGGCGTCGATATCGAAACCCTCCCTTATCCGGGCTTCCCGACTGACATGCAGGCTTTATTCGTGGCCTTGCTCAGTCTTTGTGAAGGCAGTAGCGTTGTCACCGAAACTGTCTACGAAAATCGCCTGGGCCACGTGCCCGAACTCAAGCGCATGGGGGCTGACATTAAGATCAAGGGTAACAATGCAATGATTCAGGGCGTTCCACAGCTGTCAGGAGCCCCCGTAACCGGCACAGATTTACGAGCCTCTGCAGCTATGGTAGTCGCAGGATTAGCAGCCCATGGCCAAACAACGGTACAGGGTCTCCATCACCTTGATCGCGGCTACGACAATATTGAAGCCAAGCTCAGAAACTTGGGAGCTAGAATTGAGCGCATTCAACCAACACCAAAGATCTAAGCCGATTCTAGATTAAGTACCTTAAGTTGCGGGAGGTTGATGCGAGCCTTCCGCAATTTGTTTTATTGACTCATGGCACAATATCAACAGATATATATCGCAGGTCGAACGAATGTCTCCGAAGCTCCCGCTCCTGGGTCTTAAAGCTAGCCAGTTTCGTCACCCAGTCGATCAAGAAGCAACTGCAGCCCTTAACCAACTTCCAGGCCTAGATTGGGCCATCCGATCTTTCCTGGGAGGGGTCGCGGAGCAAGTCTTTTATCTGGATAACATCTCATCAAGCGTCTTGGTGGGAGAACAGCAACTTCCTGATTTATTCCACCTGTTAGAAGAAGCCTGCCAAATACTAGATCTAGAATTACCTCAACTCTACATTAAGCAAAATCCAGTCCCCAATGCCTATACATTTGCAATGCGGGGTAAGCAACCTTTTGTCGTACTCCACACGTCACTGATTGAGCTCTTAGAACCTGCCGAGATCCAGGCCGTCATCGCCCATGAACTCGGACATCTCAAGTGTGAACATGGGGTTTACCTCACAGCGGCAAATCTCATGATGCTAGCCGTGGGTCAGCTATCTCAATGGGGGGCGGTACTCGCGCAAAGCCTGCAGATGCAGTTACTAGCCTGGGTAAGATGTGCTGAATTTAGTTGCGATCGCGCCGGTCTTTTAGTCACCCAAGATCCTAAAATCATGGCCTCTTTACTCATGAAATTAGCGGGCGGCTCTCCCACCCTATCCCCTCACCTAAATGTTGATGCTTTCCTCCAGCAAGCCCGTGCTTACGACCAAGTCAGTGACGACTTAAGTGCATTGCTCAAGTCAGTGCGAACAGCAGAACTGACGCATCCATTACCCGTCTTAAGAGCAAGAGAGATTGATAGATGGGCCAAGAACGAAGAGTACCAATCTCTGGTAGAACAAAAAAACCGAAAGGCGGGAACCCCACTGAGCTGGGGGCAATGGTAAACAGCTATTTCAACAGCCAATGCTTAAGCCGCTAAATACCCCTCAGCGACGAGATATAACAAGAGAGAACATCTCCGGTTTCTTCTCTGCATTCCCTCCTTGGTCTTAGCCCGGAAAGAAACACTACCTACTCCCACGATCCCCCCTCGACACTGCGATCAGATTTTCAAGAATTCATCCCACAAAAGCACAAGCCCCGAGACACCCATGAGTCACGATGCATTTCCAAAGGCCATCCGCCCCTCGTAATTCCTGTAGCCTCTTTTGACCAACGTCAACCCGTAACTTGGCCACTCCCCTAGGTTTACGAACCCTCCTTGCACAGATCACAGCCCAAACTCTCCCAGTAGCAAAGCACGCAGCCACACAAAGTAACACGACTCAGCATTGAACTGGACAGACAGCAATGAAGGCTATTTCCAGGAATACGACTTCTGAGTTAGCTAAAGAGAAGATTGCCGACCACATATATTTCAACAGTGCGGAAATAGCTACCGATCTTCTATTTGATGCCAGCAGAAGTAAAACCAATATTTACTCTTTCGCATCAGCCAGGCATGAAGATCAGGGTTTCTTGAACACAAACATCAGCTCAAGTCAGCACTAAATGCCCGTCACAGTGAAAAACCAATAAACTCACTTTAATAATTACTTTATAAGCACCATCAAAAGATTGTAATCCAATATACATTTTCTTGAGACTAAGAGGACATAAGATACCAAATTATTATTATGCTTTGAAAGCATAAGATTTATTCTGCTCAAATATTAATGAGGCTATTTCATGAAAACCTTACTTAGTCTGTTTTAGTAAGTAAATGAACTAGTCAACTTTAAATCATTCTTAAGTTTTAATTAACTTTTACAAGCAGGTGTAGTCATCGTTTAAAGTGTCCAAAACACAAATTTCAACTTATTCTCCAACAGGTATATTCTGCTAAGGATTGCGTTACTAAAACATGGATATCTTTCTACACATAGGCATGCCAAAAACTGGCACCACTAGTCTTCAAAACTTTCTCTCTACAAATAGAGCTCAGCTACTTCAGCATAATTTTTTATACCCTACTTCCCCTGCGATACATTCCCCACATCGAAATCATCAGAAACTCGCAGCATTCGCGATGGATCCCGGAAGAGTAGATAATTTTCGCAAACGGTTGAAAATCGCGACACGCCAGAAGCTACTTGACTTTCGAGCAAGGTTCACCGAAGACTTTGAAAGAGAGATTGAACGAGAAAAAGCAAAGAGGTTAATTTTATCCAGCGAGCACTGCTCCATTCAGCTCACCAACAAAGATGAGATAGAACCTCTTAAAGAGTTTTTGACTCGCTTTAGTAGGAATATAAAAGTCATTATCTACCTGAGGCGGCAAGATGATGCACTGCTTAGTTCCTATTCAACTGAAGTAAAGGCCGGTCGGACCAATAAGCTGTGCCTTCCTGATGAGCAGGAAACACTTAAATTCTATGATTACTGGAATATCCTCCAGAAATGGGAATCTGTATTTGGAAGAAAAAATCTCTCAGTCAAGGTTTTTGAGAAAAAGCAATTTTTTGAGAATGACCTCTTAAAAGATTTCGCACAAGAGATTGATCTTCAACTTGATCAGAGCTTTAGAAATCAGGATTACTCTAATCTATCCCTTGATGCCGATTGCTGCGAATTCTTACGAGAATTCAACCGACATGTCCCGCGTTTCGGTGATAACGGAATCAACAAAATGAGAGGTGATATTGTCCCTCTACTGCAACAATATTCGCAATCCACCAGAGTGGGTCTCCAAGAAGAAGATCTTGAAAAATTCATGGGTAGCTTTGAAATATCCAATAAGAAAGTAGCAGAAAGATATTTGGAGCGGCCAGATGGGAAATTATTCTTTAGTGATTTTTCAGCAAAGAATCGAATCGATATCAACGAGTTAGGATGGGACAAAGAGAAGAGCTTCGAAATATTTGGGTATTTATGGCGTCAACAGCAAGAAGAGATCAACGCGCATAAGTCATCTTTTGGTGGAAGAGTTAATAGCAAGCTGAGGACAATTCGGGGCAAGATGAGTGTGCTGAAGAGATAGTAAAAGTCCAGCCACAAGGAACTCTATTCCAGTTGGTTGAAATTTTACTGATCTGAATCTTTCTCCATATGTCGCCATAGGCAACGAATGTGGGGACAATTAGCAAGGTTACTATTTGATACGTATGATGACACGTGTCAAATAGTAGTCTTTTT
>CALFCG010000071.1 GCA_937951315.1 uncultured cyanobacterium | reverse complement strand
AGGCAGCGGCAGCGGACCGAGCAAAGGTAAGATCCGAGGCATTTCAGTTTCCGATTCCAAGCGGTAAACCGGCAGAGGCGCAGCCTGTAGCTCCTGCGTCACGGTAAAGTCCGTCAGAAGTTGCTCAATGGCTTTACGAGCCGTGTCGCTGTAGGCGAATTTCAAACCGCGGGCGATTAAGCGTGATCGCACCTGTAAATCATTTTCCAGACGCGCGACTCGCCAGCACTGGTAAGCCACTGCATCCCCAGGATTTTTTGTAAATGCCTCCGGTGGCTGACGCACCAGGGCAAAATCCTTCACCGCCTTCGCCGCCGCGCGAGCATCATCTGCATCGAGTTTCTTCTCCAGGGTCAGCGTTGCCGCTTCCACGCGAGCGTTTGGGCTCAAGATCCGAAACTCATAGAGACAGTCACTCCCTCGCTCGCCAAAGTAGCGAACCACCGCATCAGAGGCCGGAACCTCAAGCAAGGTCTGATAGACTTGGGCACCCACAATAATCTGATTCTGATGGATGGGTTCAAAGCCCGTGGCTTCAAAGATGGCTTGGGGCTTGTACCCCCCCTTTTGAAGCCGTTGGCATGCCTGTCCCCACTCTACCCATGTGCCTTCTTTGCGACGCAGAGAGAGAAGGAGAGCTTCCAGCTCAGGATTTTTCTCAGGAGACTCTGGTGACTGATTCGGCGGTAACTGATCGGGCATAGAGAGGGTCCCTTAAGCTTTACGGCCTGGAGGTAGGGCACTATACCCATTGACCGCTTGCCGGAAATCTTCCACCTCTTCGGTGTAGTGAATATCCATCACAGCTTCGACATTCTCATGGGGCCGCGGAATCACAACCCAAGTTTCTAAGACACCACCTGGTGTTTTCTTGGCAGCTTCAACCCCAGCTTCCATCGCCATTTTGACTTCTTGAACATCACCCCGAATGTTGATCGTGAATCGAGCGCTTCCGGCTCGAACATAGCTTACCAGCGTCACTCGTCCGGCCTTCACCATGGCATCGGCAGCAGCCAACACTGGGGGAAAACCTTTTGTCTCAAGTGAACCAACGGCCTGCGGCATTCCTGTAACTCCTAAAAGTAATCGTCTGAATTATCAGCTCCCCGACCATTCTACGCGGCCAGAGCCTCAAAAAAACACTGTTTCGATAGCGACCTCAGATATAGGCCGTATCGCCCCTTATATCACCCGATAGGGCTCTGCCTCTTCTGTATAGTTAATGGGCAAAACCGCTTCAATATTCTCAGTGGGGTTTGGAATAATGGTGTAGGCTTCCACTTTTGCCGCTTCTGGAAGCTTTTCTGCTGCTGCAATGCCAGCTTCCATCGCCATTTTGACTTCAGAGACCGGACCACGAATCGAAATGAGATACCGACCACTGGCACAGCTTTCATATTTAGCCAGCGTGACTCGCCCAGCCTTTACCATGGCATCGGCTGCCACCAAAACAGCAGGATAACCATAGGTCTCAATCATTCCAACAGCGGCTGGCATTTCAATTCTCCGATATTAAGTCCGCAGTACAGACTATACCCCGATTGCGCTGCAGTGCGAGGCGAACAGCGTTAATGGTTATAAAGACTGATCCCTCTTCCCTAAAAATATCCTCAAAGTCCTCGCTAAAATTCGAGGCTATAGGGTGATGATTGTTGTCAACGAGAAATCGCGAATTTCAGTGGCGTGGTTCGATCGCTCTCATTGCAACTCAGGTCACTGACTTTTTTTCTTCAGACACGAGTGACCTTCCATGATCGATGGCGTTCAGTTTTGAACATGGCGTGGTGGGTCCCTGTCTATTGGGACTTGAATATTGAGGGTAGAACCTTCGCTAGAGGGGTGCTGATTAGGGCAACTTTTTTAAATCTAATTCGTGGGAAACTTCATCGTCGTAGTCATCATCAAGATCGTCATACTCGATCACGGGATCGGTGAGAACGGCCTGCTGAGCTTCAAAGAGTGATAGCCACTTCCCAGGCTCTCTGAGCCGAGGTGGTGCCTCTTCATACCGGGCAAAAAACCACGGAGGAGACGTTGGCTGTGTGAGGACTGCTTTGACTCGATAGGGGTTGAGGTCGGGGTAATCGATATCCCGCTCAACCTTAAGCCAAACTTTTTGTCCAATTAATTCATCCGGAGAGAGCATCATTGCACCTCACTTGCTTGATCTGTCAACGTTAGATTTCCCCCTTTACTTAGAGGTAAGTATAGCCTCTCATGAGCGGGTTTTGCCTTCAGTATCCTGGCTTCTAAGTCTTTTGTATCATGTCTGGCTGATCTAGTAATGGTGTGATCCCCGCCTTCGAAATACGGTATTTACGGTTAAATTGACTGTTTTTAAAGGTAGAGGGGATCAATAACTTGTTCATTGTAGATATCTGACAGGACCCCCTTGCCTACTGTGATTGTCTCTAGAGATCGGACTGATTGAAATGACGTCTCTCCAGCCAAAAAGTGTCCTCAAAAAACTCGAAATCAAAGTTTCACGTAACCGCTAGAGAACATTTTTTTTAGCCTTTGCCGTCACCTCGGCCCATTAGATCGGCCGATCTAATGCTGTCCTTATCACTGAAAAATACCTTGAGATGTTGTATCCATAAAAGAGGACACCCTTGCGTAAGGATCGCACCGTGACTGCTACTATTACCCCCCCTCAATCGTCTGATCAAACCTATTGGAGTTGGCGAGATTGGCGCATCCATTACGTGCAAAAAGGAGAGCAGGGACCCTGCCTCGTTTTGATTCATGGCTTCGGGGCGTCCACCGATCACTGGCGCAAGAATATCGAGGTTCTATCGCAAAACTATCGGGTTTGGGCCATTGATCTGCTGGGGTTTGGCCGGTCGCAAAAGCCCAACACACTCTACACGGGCGAACTCTGGCGCGATCAGTTTAAGGCTTTCTGTGAAGAGGTGATTCAAGAGCCGGTTTTTATTGCCGGTAACTCTCTAGGGGGATATGCTTCCCTCTGCTTCGCCGTGGATTGTCCAGAATGGGTCCGTGGTGTCATTCTGCTGAACTGTGCGGGGCGATTTACGGTTCCAGAAGTTCCCCAATCTGCCTGGAAGAAACGGATTGGAGCTTTGCGGAAAAAGGTGCTGCGCTCGGGGCTCGTGATCGATACGATGAGTTTGTTTCTGTTTTTTAATGCGAGGCGCAGATCGCAAATCCGCAAAGTTTTAGGGCAGGTCTACAAAGATAAAACGGCTATTACAGATCAGCTGGTTGAAGATATTCGCCGCCCCTCTTTTGATAAGGGCGCATTGCAGGTTTTCTCTGCCGTATTTAAATCCCCCCCAGGTCGGACGCTGGATGTTTTGCTGCAAGACTTAGATCGTCCTCTCTTTTTGTTATGGGGGGCTGCCGACCCTTGGATGACACCTGCTAAAACCGAAACGTTTCGCGAGTATTATCCTGCCGCAGATTTAGAATTAGTGGATGCAGGGCATTGCCCCCATGACGAACGGCCAGAACTGGTGAATTCAGCCCTCGATCGATGGATTACGCAGCAGTGCTAAGGGCCTCAATTAAATCACCATAGGCTTGAAAAAAGGCATACTCGTTGAGAGGCTGATCATCGTTCCATGTGGCAGAAACACAGTAATGCTGTCCCATGGGTGAGATCAGGGCTGTCGTTAGGTTGAGAACGCCGGGTTCAGAGCCCCCCTTGAAGGCCACCTGCCGCCAGGGGGTCGGGTCAATGATGCCTGTATTGATTTGCATTAACGGTAAATCCGAGACTTTCTCCATATATCCACAGAGTTCCCGTGTGCTGAAAAACCATTCGATATCGGTGGCCAAGGGGACTGTGTCCACCAACTCGACTTTGGGCAGTGGAGCGGCGTCAATCTGGGGGAGTAGAGCCAGGCGATTATCAGCTTGGCGATAGGTGTCTAGTAAGGCTTGATTCGCCGGATTTTTGAGAGTGAAGGCTTGCCGCGTTGTTAGCAGAAGCTTGTTTGTGCTCCGGTGCAGCTCCTCTGATCCTAGAAGCTGTATCAGTTGATCGGCGGCGGTATTGTCGCTGATTGAAATCATCAAGGTTGCTAGCGTCTGCAGGGTTATGGGGGTCTGATCGGGCCATTCTTGCAGGATGCCACTAGGTAGGCTTTTTGCCTGGGGTTGGAGAGGGATAACGTCCTTCCAGCGATGCTTCCCGGCTGCGATCTGTTGTTGTAGAACGGCTAACACCGACAGCTTGAAAGTAGAAGCAACGGCTAAGGGAGTATCGGCATGAAGAGTTGCAAGGTCTTTGTTCTCTTGTTGAACGAGCACACTCACGTTATCCCCAAGCAGGGTGAAGGGCTGAATCAGTTGATTCGAAGCTGATTCAGCCTGGGCCGGTGCGATCATTAATCCGAGCAACAATAGAGTGAGAATCAGCAGTCTAGACATGTTTGCGCGATACTTGCTACGGAGACCATGATTACATCACGGTTGATTTTCCAGCGAGCCTCTATCTAATGACCCAGCAAAAACCGATTATTGTCGCCGAAGATATTCATAAGTGGTATGGAAAATTCCACGCCCTTAGAGGAGTCAGTATTGCTGTGGAACGCCAAGAAGTTGTGGTGCTCATGGGGCCGTCGGGTTCAGGAAAGTCCACTTTCATTCGGACGCTCAATGCCTTAGAAGACTACCAGCAGGGGCGGATTGAGGTAGATGGTATCGAACTATCGGCAGATACACGTAATGTTGATGCCATTCGCCGTGAAGTCGGCATGGTGTTTCAGCAATTTAATCTCTTTCCTCATTTGACGGTGCTGCAGAACATTACGCTGGCGCCGATTTGGGTGCGTAAGCTGCCGCGAACCCAGGCTGAGGAGACGGCGATGCAGCTCTTAGAGCGGGTGGGGATTTTAGAGCAGGCAAAAAAATTTCCCGGACAGCTTTCGGGGGGACAGCAGCAAAGAGTTGCGATCGCACGTGCCCTAGCCATGCAACCCAAAATCATGCTGTTCGACGAACCCACCTCTGCTCTAGACCCTGAAATGATTAAAGAAGTGCTAGATGTGATGCGTTCTTTAGCGGAATCGGGGATGACAATGGTCGTTGTCACTCATGAAGTGGGGTTTGCCCGTGAAGTGGCAAACCGGATCATTTTGATGGATCAGGGTGAGATTGTGGAAGTTGCCGAACCGCAGACCTTTTTTAATCATCCCCAAGCAGAGCGGAGTCAGCAGTTTCTTGCCCAGATTTTATAAAATCTAGCGGGTCTTGGCTGGTGCCGCAGACGATGGCATCAAGTTATTGACTAAATGAATAAAGGCCTCAGATTGAAACGATTGTTCCAGAACATCTGTGGCACCAGAGAGACGGGCTAGTGATCGATCAATCCCTTGAGACGTCTCTGAAAAGATGATAATGGGCGTATCTTTGAGGCTGGACATTTTGCGGAGTGTTCGGCAAAACTCATACCCATTGGTCTGGGGCAAATTAAGGTTCACCAAAATTAAATCAGCCGGATGATGCGCCAATTTTTCTAAAGCCTGTGTCGGTTCTGAGATCCCCAGAACATTATGATTCAGGACCCTTAGAACCGCTTGGACCTGCTGCTGCACAACCCTATTCTCATCAATACATACAACGGTTGGAATGGTTGCCACCTGCTGTCTATATTGGTAGGGGTTCAGATTCAAGAGCCCTTTCTGTACAAAAGGACTTAATAACTTGGCTGCATCTGTCAAGCTCATATCAAGGTGGGGTGCGATTTGATAGAGACACAGATTCTGGCTCAGCGTGTGTTTAAGGCGGTGAAACAATTCTAGAGAGTGGGTTTCAGCCACGGCCATTGCTAACTGATGTGAATCGCAAATATAGGGACGCTGAAATGGGCTACCCAAGTGTAGCCAGAGATCTTTCCACTGTGTCATTAGCGTACGGATGGGCAAGATTGCGCGCTCAAACGGCATGGAAATCAGCAGCGGATCAAGCTTGACTAAATTCTCAAACTTAACTTTGGTGGTGGGTAAAACGAGTACTTGAACCAACGCCTCTTGTGTTAAGTACAGCATTAACTGCCGTAGCTGGCTCACCGAAATCTGCCCTGACTGCCAGCAGTAGCAAAGAAATTCATAATCTGAAGGGAAGCGCGTCAAGTCGGCTAGGTTTAAGCCCAAGCGGGATCTATTGAGGGCATAGCTGAGCCGTTCGCGGTGGCCAGTTGTACTATGGGCAAAGTGAACATCCCCTCGACTGAGATAAACGCGCCAGCAAATGGATGGATCATTGGGATCCTGAGCGATTAACCGCCCCGAAACATTGAGGGGTAAAACGCGTCGTAGTGCTCCCGCAGGAGCGGTCTCGACGATAGTTCCTAAGGATTGATGGGTTGGGTTAGGCAACATTAGCGGGATCGTAACCGGGCCGTGGAGGACTGCAGAAGCGAGATAAAACGGAGCAAAGGAGGGTCTGAACCGATTGGGTCAACAAAGAGGCTTCATTTGTAAGGTTGCCCCTCGTCATCGCGGTTTTCATCATTACCGACCAAAAATGGGCGAGCGTTACGAGCGAGGCAGGCAGATAGAATATTGCGAGCTCTGAAGGTTATTCCTCTGAGCTAGGCGTACAATAAGCTGGAAGTTTCCAGGCTGAGTACGGTGGCAAACGTTGTCTTAGAGGATATTTACAAAAGCTTTCCAGCTCGGAACAAGCAGCAGAAAAAGGTAGAGTCGTCTCCAACGGTGGAGAGTGAGCAAGGTTCTGCAACTGATGCCACTAGCGTCCTGCGCCGCATTAACCTCACCGTGGCGGATAGCGAATTTATGGTGCTAGTGGGTCCTTCAGGTTGTGGAAAGAGTACGTTATTGCGCTTAATTGCTGGCTTAGAAGATGTGACGGCTGGCAATATTTGGGTGGGCGATCGCAAGATTAATACGCTCCCACCCAAGGATCGGGATATTGCAATGGTGTTTCAGAGCTATGCCCTCTATCCGCATATGACGGTTTATAACAATTTGGCCTTTGGACTCCGCCGAACCCGCTTTAAACGGGCCAAAAATGTAGACCGTAAGGTCCGCGAAGTTGCAGACAGTCTCCAGATTGATGCGCTCCTCGATCGCAAACCCAAACAGCTCTCAGGAGGGCAAAAGCAACGGGTTGCCCTCGGACGGGCAATGGCCCGTGACCCGCAAGTGTTTTTGATGGATGAGCCTTTATCCAATTTAGATGCGAAGCTGCGGGCGCAAACCCGTGCTCAAATCGTGAAGCTACAGCGTCAACTTGCGACCACCACGATCTATGTGACGCACGATCAAACTGAAGCCATGACGATGGGCGATCGCATTGCTGTGATGGATGGTGGCGTTATTCAGCAGATCGCGCCCCCTTTAGAACTCTATCGTTCACCAGCCAATCGATTTGTGGCAGGTTTTATCGGTTCACCCCCGATGAATTTTTTACCTGTTCAGGTCAGCGGACCTCTGACGCTGCATCATCCTCAGTTTCAGCTCACGATACCCGAGGCTTGGGGGAAAGCACTCCAGGCCTATCTGGATCAGACGATTACGCTGGGGATTCGACCTGAACATTTGAACATAGCCCCTGCTTCTCAAGGGATTCCACTGCAGGTAGAACTCGTGGAAGCGCTGGGGGCAGAGACCTATTTGTCTTGTGTTCTAGAGGGGAATGCTCAAGGAGCAGATGTACCGATCTTTCAGGCTCGAATTCCACCGGATCAATCAGCGCAAGCTGGAGATACCTTATTTCTTGTCCCCAAACTTGAGCATATTCACTTGTTTGATCCACAGTCTGGACGTGCGCTGGCGCGATAGTCGCCTCTTTTGAGCTGAGCGCGGACTATGTTTTAAGCGGCTTCCTCTTCATCAATGAGGCCAAAGACTTGGTTGAAGACCTTCGAGACCTTGTAGCCAGAGTCAATTGATTCTAGTGGATCTTTCCGGAGGCGGTGGCGGAGGCACAGCGTAATGACGCGTTTAATGTCATCTATGGTGACCTCGGTGCGTCCTTCTAGCGCTGCGATCGCTTTGGCTGCTCGGTTGGTGACGATATCACCCCGAAGGCCATCGACATCTAACTCAGAACAAACCTGAGAAATTTGAACTCTCAGATCGTGGTCAATTGTCACTTGTGGCAAAAGTTGTTGGGCTTTGATCAGTTCTTGCTGCTGCGCTGCCTGATCGACTTGATGCCCATCCAAAAAGCTGTGAGGATCTTGATCAAATTTTGATCGCTGTTCCACAATCTCTACCCGCAGAGCTGGTTCTTTAACCGTGCGAATTTCAGCATGCATCCCGAAGCGATCTAACAGCTGAGGTCGCAGCTCGCCTTCTTCAGGGTTGCCGGAACCGACTAATACGAACCGAGCTGGGTGGCGAATGGAGATGCCTTCTCGTTCTACGGTGTTCCAGCCAGAAGCCGCGGAATCTAGTAATACGTCGACCAGATGGTCATCGAGGAGGTTCACTTCATCGACGTATAGAATGCCGCGATTGGCTTTTGCGAGCAAGCCAGGCTCAAAGGCTTTGACCCCCTCTGATAGAGCTTTCTCAATATCAATGGTGCCGCACACACGATCTTCAGTCGCCCCCAAGGGCAGATCCACCATGGGTACTTGCATCGTGGTCATTTCGAGAGAACTACCAGCAGCCACGGCGGTCTTGACTTCGTCGCTCATCAATTCTGGATCGCTAGGGTCGCTGTTGAATGGATCTCCGGCGACGACGCTGACCTCGGGTAGCAGATCTGCAAGGGCACGAATGGTGGTCGATTTGCCGGTGCCGCGATCGCCCATAATCATGACGCCTCCGATCCTCGGATCGATCACGTTTAAGAGAAGGGCCAACTTCATTTCGTCTTGGCCTACGATTGCTGTGAAGGGGTAGACCGCACGAGCGGTGGTTGCAGTAGAACTCACAAAATTACCTGACAGGTCGGATGATCGAGCGCCTTCCATTGTGCCATATGAGCGGTTCCCCGAAGAGATCTGCGATAGAAAGTCAGGGCTTGATTAGGCAAATGGGTTGTGAAAGAGCTGTATCTGTTGGAGCGGCCAGAACCGAAGATTGGCCCGTCCAATGAGGTTCTCATGGGGGACAAATCCCCAAATATGAGAATCATTGCTGTTGTTACGATTGTCTCCCATGACAAACAGCATGTTGTTGGGCACTGTGACTGGGGGCATTTCATAGGTTGGCGGTTCGGCAATATAGTCTTCAGCAACGGGGCTTTGATCGATGTAGACTTGACCGTCATGGACAGACACTGTTTGTCCTGGTGTTGCAATGACGCGCTTGATGAAGGCTTGAGCTGGATCGTACCCAATGGCTTGTAACGCTAAAGGCGGATGGAAAACGACGATATCGCCATCAATGGGCGCATGCAGTCGATAGGATATTTTTTCAATGACGAGCCGGTCTCCAGGTACCAACGTTGGCACCATAGATTCTGACGGAATATAGCGAGATTCAGCCACAAATAGCCGCACGAACAGGGCTAAAAAAAGAGCAAGCGTTACGGTCAGCAGGTTACTCTTTTGCGATCGCAACATTTGTCGCCAGCGCGGGCTATTTTCTTGGGACTCTGGGGTCATGCTGCATCATAGAAACGCTAAACCACAGAATACCGCGTCATCAACCCCACTAGTGCAGACGCTTGAGGGTGTAGTCTGTTACATCCACTAGAGCTTGCAGTGACTCGGAAGGGGGCACCTCTGCTAAATGTTCTCGTGCCTTTTGGGCGTACTGCTCGGCAAGTTTTCGAGAGCGTTCAATCCCTTTGCTGTTGTGAATCAGCATTAGTGCTTCTTCTAAATCTCCCGGCTCCTTGAGCTGCCGCTCAAGGAGCACTTTGAGGTAAGGCGTCTCCTCCATGGCAAACAAGACTGGGGCGGTGAGGTTACCGCTTTTCAGATCTGACCCCGCAGGCTTGCCTAAATCATCCTCAGATCCTGTGAAATCTAAGATATCGTCCACAATTTGAAAGGCGAGACCGACACAGCGACCGTAGCAGTACAGTTCTTGATTGAGCTGGGGCGACGCATTGCTCAATACCCCTGTTGCTTTGGCGCTATTGGCCATCAGAGAAGCTGTTTTATAGTAAGACTTCTCTAAATAGGTTTCTAAAGATTGATGGGTATCAAAGCAATTGAGACCCTGCTGAATTTCACCCTCTGCAAAATCTTTGATCACCTCAGAAAGCAATTTAACCACCTCTAAGTTGTCGAGGTTCGCCAAATACCAAGAGGCTTGGGCAAAGAGGAAGTCACCGGCCTGAATGGCAATTCGATTGCCAAATAAACTATGAACGGTCGGTACCCCACGCCGGACGTCAGAGGAATCGACAACGTCATCATGTAAGAGGCTCGCCGTGTGAATCATCTCCGTAATTTCTGCCAGCCGCCGATGGCGAGATGTGGGTTCCTGCTGCCCCAAGAGCGCACGCGATAAGAGTAAAACAATCGCTGGGCGAACCCGTTTTCCCCCAGCTTGAAACAAATGCTCTGCAGCCGCGTATAGAACGGGATGACGCGCGCTGACAAGATTCTTAAGGTTCTCAACCAGCACCACCAGATCCGCGTCAACTGGGGCAAAAAGGGATGTTACTGAGGTCATGATTTATCTATCTCGGCCAATATGGAGACGATGATTACAAAATTTTACATATTGTTCTCATATTGTAACCTTCTTCGCTAACTAGGGGCTTTAGGGTTGCGCATCTGTCCGTTCTGACTGGTTCAAGCGGCTATCGGTTGATGGCGCTCAGGCTTCAGAAGTGGGCTAATCGTCGTTATCAGCTCTTCCTCCTGTTGAGGATCTTAAAAAAAGGCTGAATTCGTCAGATTTTAGATATTCTTGGGGCATCTTGTGTCAAGGTGTCGGTGCTAGCCACTGTCAGTCATTAGTTCCCCAAGGTTCAACTATGCCCCACTCTGCAATTCTCTGCGTTGATGATGAACCCACGGTGCTCAGAAGTTTGCGCGACCAGATTAGCAAGAATTTTGGTGATAGCCACCTGTGTGAAATTGCTGAAAGCGTTGATGAAGCCTGGGAAGTTATTGATGAACTCAAAGAAGAGGAGGTCACAATTCTGGTCATTATCTCGGATTGGTTGATGCCTGGTGTGAAAGGTGATGAGTTTTTAGTGGAGCTGCATCAACGCTTCCCAAACATTGTGACCATGATGTTGACGGGGCAAGCTGATGAGTCTGCGATCGAGCGCGTTCGCCAGCATGCAAATCTCCATGCCTATATTGCTAAGCCTTGGGCTGAAGAGACATTGGTGGGTGAGATTCAGTCCGGCCTTCAGAAGTTTGATGGTGAGAACCCTCTGTGATGCAGCAGCGTGGCAAGGTACTGGGATGGATGGGGCGTCCTAAGAAGCTCCGTACTATTTTGGTGGTACCCTTTATCCTCCAAATTTTTGCTGCTGTTGGCCTTGTGGGTTACTTCTCGTTTCGGAACGGACAGCTTGCGGTCCAAGAGCTAGCAAACCAGCGAATGCAAGAGGTGGAAGGCCGGATATCACAGCGTCTAGAGACGTATCTCGATGCACCTCACCAGGTGAATCAACTCAACCAAGCAGCCCTCGATTTAGGACAAGTTGACGGTGCTAATCTCAAGAGCCTGGAGAATCATTTTTGGCGTCAGAGTCAAGTCTTTGATCTGGTTAGCTATATTCAGTTTGGCGATCGTAAGGGTGAGTTTATTGGACTGGCTGTCAATGATGACGGTAGCTTTACCTATCAAGTGACGGAAGGGACTGGGGCGCTGCAGACCTACGATATTGATACCGAAGGGAAGCGAAGAACACGTCTAGAGACATCCCCAGGCTTTGATCCACGCAATCGGCCTTGGTATACCACACCGGAGGAAGCCGATAAACCGGCCTGGACGGAAATTTATGCTTGGGTTAATCCACCGACGCTTGCTATCACGTTAGGGCAGCCTTACTATGACGCGACGGATACATTTCAAGGCATTCTGGCGACAGATTTAACCATTGCCCAGATTAGTGACTATTTACGTACCTTTGAGCTAGGAGCATCCAGCCGGTTGATGATTCTAGAACGATCGGGGCAATTGGTGGCGACCTCGGCAAACGAACAGCCATTTGTGATGAAGAGAGGTAAGCCTGAACGGCTATCAGCCCTTGATAGCAAAGATCCGCTGACCCGACAGACCCTTCAGCATTTGCTGGATCGTTTCGGGAACCTCGATGCGATCAATGAATTTCAGCAGCTGACGTTCAAAATAGCGGGCGAACAATATTTTATCCATCTAGATCCGCTGCAGGATGAACATGGGCTCGATTGGCTCAGTGTTGCGATTGTTCCTGCTTCTAACTTCATGGCCCAAACCCATGCCAACACGCAGATGACAATTTTGCTCAGCGTTGTGGTACTTGCGATCGCAACCTTTGTTGGAATTCTGAGGGCACGATGGGTTGTCCGTCCGATTCTGCGATTGAATACAGCTGCTCAAAAGCTAGCTAGTGGAGATTTTGAGCAACAAGTGGAACTGCAGCGTGCAGACGAATTGGGGGAGCTGGCTCGTTCTTTTAATCACATGGCGATGGGGTTGCGCATTGCTTTCGAAGAACAGACCGTGATGGTGAACTCTTTAGGTGAGAATGAACGAAAACTAGCAGAGTACAACCGGACCCTAGAGCAGCAGGTTCAGCAGCGCACAGAGGATCTTGTACAAGCGGAAAAAATGGCAGCCCTGGGTCAGCTCACGGCTGGCATTGCCCATGAGATCAATACCCCTTTAGGCGCTATTCGAGCCGCAGAGACGAATATTACCGCTGCTCTTGAGCAGACCTTGATGCTGTTGCCGGTGCTTTTAAAGACCCTCTCAGAACAGCAGTTAGCCGCTTTCTTTACACTTCTAGAAGAGGCACATCGTCCCCGCGAAATGCTGTCTTCTCGAGAAGAACGTCAGCTGAAGCGTCAACTCAAAAAAGAACTCCAAGATTTAGGGATTGCATCCCCTGCATCCGTTGCCAACACCTTGAGCAAGATGGGGGTTAAGGCTGATTTAGAACAATTTATCGATATTTTCACTGCTTCGAATTGCGATCGTATTCTAGAAGTTGCCTATGACTTATCCGTCATTCGTAACAATGCTAGCAATATAAATTTAGCGGTTGAACGAGCGGCAAAAATTGTCTTTGCTCTCAAAAGTTACGTCCGTCAAGATGGTTCTCGTAAAAAAGTTAAAGCCTCCATTCCTGAAACGATTGAAACTGTTCTGACGCTCTATCACAATCAAATCAAACAGGGGACTGATGTCAGCAAAATCTATCAAACTGTCCCTGAGATTTATTGCTATCCGGACGAGCTGTCACAGGTCTGGACTAATCTGATTCATAATGGTCTTCAAGCCATGGATTATAAAGGAAAATTAGAGATTGAGGTTGAGGAAGAAAAGCAGCATATTGTGGTCAGTATTACTGACTCTGGCAGTGGTATTCCAAGTGAGATTCAAGAGAAGATTTTTAAGCCCTTCTTTACCACGAAACCGATGGGAGAAGGCAGCGGTTTGGGCCTAGATATTGTTCGCAAAATTCTGAACAAACATAATGGCCGAGTTGAGGTTGAAAGCGAGCCAGGGCATACTAAGTTCAGCGTATATTTGCCAATCATCCTAGCTTCGTAAGATTGCGATTACGCCTGCCAGTCGTCAACCCTATTTGGATCCTATTTCTAGCATTTGAGCGCCATGACTCTCGGCACCATTATTTGCGTTGATGATGATCTGTTGGTTCTTAATAGCCTGCGGGATCAGCTCATCAGAATGGTGGATGCTGACTATGAGGTGGAATTAGCAGAAAGCGGAGAAGAAGCGCTCGAACTATTTGCAGAACTGGATCAGGATCAGATCCTAATTCCGCTCATTATTTGTGATCAAAATCTGCCAGATATCCATGGCGATCAGCTACTGGGACGTCTGCAGATTAGCCATCCTGCCACACGCAAAATTCTTTTAACAGGGGTGGCAAGCCTAGATGCCATTGTGAGCGCAATCAAATCTGCGAGTCTCTATCGTTATATTGCGAAGCCTTGGGATGAAACAGATTTAGAATTGACCGTCAAAGGTGCCCTCGAGAGCTTTCGGCAAGATCAACAGCTCTTGGATCAAAATAAAGCGCTCCGTCAAATCAATCAACGCCTCCAGGAAGAAGTAACCGAACGGCAACAGGCACAGCAGCAATTGGCAGAAAGTGAGCAGCGCCTAGAAAGTATCCTTTGCTCTTTAGAAGATGTGGTTTGGTCCGTTTCTCCAGAGACCAATGCCCTTATTTATCTGAATCCGGCCGTTGAACAAGTGTATGGTCACCCGGCTGCTGACTTTTTTGAGGATCCTTCACTCTGGTTGGACGTGGTTCATCCTGCGGATCAAGCGCGTGTGCAGCGAGCCCGTCAATCCCTCCTGGAAATCAAAAATTTGGATTTAGAGTACCGCATTGTGCGGTCTACAGGCGACATCCATTGGTTGCGAGATCGGGGCCATGTGATTTATGACGAAGCTGGCGTGCCGCTGCGGTTCGACGGTATTATCTATGACATCACCGGTCAGAAGTTGGCTCAGTCTCAGCTCCTTCATGACGCACTCCATGATGGCCTGACCGAGCTTCCCAATCGCACCTTGCTCCTAGAACGAGTGGATCAGGCTCTCAAGCGCTATCAGCGAGAGCCCAGTTATCAATTTGCACTTTTATTCATTGACCTAGACCGCTTCAAAGTGATCAATGATAGCCTTGGCCACAGTCTCGGAGATCAGTTGCTGATCACAATCTCCAGCCTGCTCCAAGATTGTGTGCGGCGAACCGACACCGTAGCCCGCTTAGGGGGAGATGAATTCACCGTTTTGCTTGATGGCTTGAAGGACGATGCGGATGCTACAGATGCAGCCGATCGAATCCTCGCTAAGCTTGCTTCTCCCATCGAACTAGAGGGGCATACGGTGTTTTCAGGGGCCAGTATTGGAATTGTGTTGCCCTCTTCGGATTACCTCGACAGTACCGCTTTACTTCGGGATGCTGATATTGCCATGTATCGGGCTAAAACCTTAGGCAAGGCGCGGTATGTTGTGTTCACGTCAAAAATGTACGATCAAACGCGCAAGCAACAACAGCTTGAGCGAGATCTGCGGTTAGCCTGCGATCATCCCAAAGACTTCATACTCCACTATCAACCCATTATTGCGCTCACGACAGGTCAGTTGACTGGCTTTGAAGCATTAATCCGATGGCAGCACCCCCACCGTGGTCTCGTTTCCCCTGGGGAGTTTATTCCGGTCGCCGAGGATACGGGGTTAATTGTCCCTCTGGGGCGCTGGATTTTGCAGGCGGCCTGTGAACAGATCCGATATCTGCTCGATCAATATCCAGATCTTCCATTCTTCAGTATTAGTGTCAATCTCGCGAGTCAACAGCTGAAGGATCCGCGATTCCTTGAGGATCTCGATCGCATTTTAGGCCTGACCCAGATCGATGGTCGGTATTTGAAGTTAGAGCTGACGGAGAGCATGCTCATGGATCATGCTGACGCCACGATTGAAATGTTGCAACGGATTCGAGAGCGAAACATTCAGCTCAGCCTGGATGATTTTGGCACCGGGTACTCCTCTCTGAGCTATCTCCATCGCTTTCCCCTCGACACTCTGAAGATTGATCGCTCCTTTATCAGTCGTATGCAGACCAGCCCAGAAGATTTTGAGATTATTCGCACCATCATTACCCTGGCTCACACCCTGGGAATGAATGTAGTTGCAGAAGGGATTGAGTCTGTCGAACAAAAAGATCAGCTGTCTCTTCTCAGCTGTGACGAAGGCCAAGGGTATTTATTCTCTAAACCGCTTGCTGCAGATAAAATGGCGTTTCAATTGGCTGCCCCTGCTTGAAGACCTCTGTCTTTTGTCCATATCCTTCGCGGTTGTCCTCATCGATCCAGTACAGTAGAGGGACGATAGCTCCTCGTCCGTTGGCTGTAGCAAGAGCGTACCCCATGTCCGAAACTGATGCGCCCCAGTCCAAAGAAGATCAACAGCCTGTCTCTGTCAGTCCTCTGCAATGTTTGACAGGTTCTATGGTTGCTAGTATTTTTGCTCTACTGCTTTACCGGCTGACGAGCTCGATTGCGGCCTCCTTTGCCGCTCACCCTCTGAGTGTTAGTAATCAAACGGCCATGAGCCTCTCCGTTGCAGTGCGGACCCTTGTCGTGGGTATGAGTACTTTGGCCACCGCAATTTTTGCCTTTGCATGTTTAGGGCTCTTTGGCTTAGGAGTTCAACTCATTCTTCAGCGCATCTTTACGCCCAAATCCTCCGTCTAAGCGATTTTGGCTTTTAGAGCAGAGATGACACTTCGGCAAAATATTGGCAGCTAACTGGCGACTCCGGACTGAGAAGCTCTGGATTGCCGTTATGGGTACCGCTTGTTCCGCGCAATCTTGAGGTTTTCTCAAAAGGATTACAGCCAACCCTATCCAGAGGGGGCAATCCCCTAGTAATATCATTAAGAGGCAAGTCGTCTGAGATGTCAGATGATTAAGGTTTATGCCTAGAGCCACTTGTAGCGACATTGAAGCAGAAGGAAGTCATCGATATGATCAGCAAGCCAGAACGTGTGGTTCTCATCGGCGTTGCCGGAGATTCAGGATGTGGTAAATCTACCTTTCTGCAACGGCTTGAAGATCTCTTCGGTGCAGAATTCATGACCGTTATCTGTCTAGACGACTACCACAGCTTAGATCGTAAAGGACGGAAAGAGACGGGTATTACGGCCCTTGATCCTCGGGCGAACAACTTTGATCTCATGTATGAGCAGATCAAGGCGTTGAAAAATAATCAAGCGATAGATAAGCCGATCTACAACCACGAAACAGGTGAGTTAGATCCCCCTGAGCGCATTGACCCGAATCATATTGTGGTGATTGAGGGGCTGCATCCGCTTTATGATGAGCGCGTTCGAGGCTTAATTGACTTCAGCGTCTATCTTGATATTAGTGATGAAGTTAAAATCTCCTGGAAGATTCAGCGGGATATGGCTGAACGCGGCCACACCTATGATGATATTTTGGCGTCTATTAATGCGCGTCGTCCAGACTTCGATGCCTATATTGATCCCCAGAAACAACATGCTGATGTTGTGATTCAGATTTTGCCGACGAAGCTGGTAGAAGAAGAGAAGCCCGGCGGCATCCTGAGAGTGCGGTTGATTCAGAAAGAAGATGTTTCAGGCTTTGAGCCGGTCTATCTGTTTGATGAAGGTTCCACCATCAACTGGGTGCCCTGTGGTCGCAAGCTGACCTGTTCATACCCAGGTATCCGTATGTTCTATGGTCCTGATGATTATTATGGCAACGGTGTTTCTGTCCTAGAGGTTGATGGACAATTTGAGAAACTAGATGAGGTCATTTACATTGAGAGCCATCTCAGCAATACCTCTGCCAAGCATTATGGCGAGATGACTGAGCTATTACTCAAGCATCGAGACTATCCTGGTTCAAATAATGGCTCAGGTCTGTTCCAGGTTCTAGCAGGTCTGAAGATGCGGGCTGCCTATGAACGTTTGGTGGGTGAGAAGGCTCAAGAAAAAGCTGCTGTCTAGTCAGTCGTCAGTCTAGCTTGCTGAAATGATAACGCCATGGCCATCTAACCTAACGCCATTGTAGTTTTTGCATGGGCATAACGGATTCAGCCATTGTTCTGACCCGGGTTTCTTGACTAAAGACGTTGACCTGAAAGACATATTTCTGATCAATATCAAGGGCGGTTAGCCACCCACTGTTGGGATGGTAAGCACCGGTTTCGATATTGAGCCAGCCTGGCCCTTGGGCAATTTGACCCGGATCAATACCTGGAAGGGTAAAGGTAATGGTATGGCCGGTGATAATTAACTTATTGGGGAAATAGCGTTTTTTGGCACTATGGAAGTCTCGCCGAATCCAACAATACTCCTGCTCTGTCTGTGATGTGAGAGGTAAGCGTGGGTTGAGTCCTGCATGGACTAGCCAAAGGTCGCCAAGGTCAAGATGCGTGGGCAATGTCCGCATCCAATCTGCATCTGTTTGGAGGTCGTCAATGTTTTGATAGCTATCTAGAGTGGGTTGCCCGCCGCAGTGAATCCAAGACTGGAGGGCCATGAAGTCGGGTTGCTCACCTGGAAATGCCATCACCATGAGATGTTCGTGATTGCCCAGCAGGCAAGTGTGGCCGCTCTGTTTCACAAAGTTGACGACGTGACTGCTGTCGGGGCCCCGATCGATTAAGTCACCTAGAAAATAAACCTGATCAGTCTCTTGAAGGGTGAGTAGGTCCAGCAGTGCCATGAGGCCATGATAATGGCCGTGAACATCGCCAATCATAATTCTGCGGTGCGGCTTCGCCATGCTCTGCCTATGCTCCGTTTTGTTGTATTGCATAATACATCGTGATTCCAGTATGCCCCATCAATTTGGGAGTCACCATTTTGGTCAGTTGTGTCATGGCTCAAGATAGAGGATCATATATGCTCTATCTTGTTGGTCTTTGTCTCACTGTGTTCATGCACTATGGATTGCTTGCACCTCAGCGGTTTGCGCTACTACGGCTATACTGGCGCTTTGCCAGAGGAACAGGTTCTAGGTCAGTGGTTTGAGGTTGATCTCAAGCTGTGGTTGAATCTTGCACCAGCAGGAGTCAGTGACAACTTAGCGGATACGTTGGACTACCGTAAAGTGATTTCTGAGACCCAAATCTTAATTCAAACAGAAAAGTTCAATCTAATTGAGCGGTTGGCTGATGCGATCGCAACTCAAACGCTCACTCATAAAAAAATTCAGCAGGTCCAGGTTAGACTCACGAAGGTTGCTCCACCGATCCCAAACTATATGGGCAACATAACCGTGGAGTTGACGCGTGCTCAACCGGATGCCCCATAGAAACCTGTGGCCGTGACTGATCCACATGCCTCTCTTGACACAATTCAAGGCAATAATTGTGGTCCCTTTGTAGAAGTACTGGTCGATTGCCCAGGGGCTGAGAAGTTGTTTACCTACCGATTGCCGGGGCCACTCTCGATCCAGACCGGTGATATTTTAAGTGTCCCTTTTGGACCGCAAACGGTCGGTGGTATTGCGATTCGCTGTTTTTCGGAGCTGCCTGAGGCACTCTCCACGTCCCGAATCCGGGAGGTGGTTGATCTTGTTAGCCCTAGTCTTTTTCCAGCAAATTACTGGCCTCTACTCGAGAGAGTTGCGCAGTATTATCATGCGCCGTTGATGGCTGTTATTCGCGTTGCTTTGCCGCCGGGATTGTTGATGCGATCGCAACGTCGAATCCGCCTCAGTCAAACTTCTGGTGCAACGATTCATTCTCTGACACCCACAGCCCAAAAGCTGATCGAGGTTCTGAAGCAAAGCCCCAATCAGGACTACACCTGGAACTACCTGCAGCGCCAAGTCAAAGGTGCAAATCAAGGTCTACGTGAATTGCGGCAGCGAGGCTATATCGAAAGTTATGTACAACCGCAATCCCATGCTCAACCTAAACGTCAGCAGGTTGTAACTTTACTGGGCAATGTTGGCCTAGACCTCACCACACGACAGCAAGAAGTCTTAGCTGTTCTGAAGCAGCAGGGGGGAGAAATGTGGTTACAGCCCTTTACTGAGTTGTGCCATACTACCTCGAAAACCCTGAAGACCCTTGCAGAAAAAGGTTATGTTGCCATTACTCTTCAGGAACGTCTGCGTTTGGAGAATAGCCCGTTTCAATTAGATCAAGCCCAAACTTTGACCTCTGATCAAGGGAAGGCACTGGCCGTAATTCAGAAACTTCAGGGTTTTCATCAAGTACTGCTGCATGGCGTTACTGGCTCAGGGAAAACAGAGGTTTATCTTCAGTCCATTACTCCTGTTTTGAAGCAAGGACAGTCTGTCCTGGTTTTAGTCCCTGAAATTGGATTGACACCTCAGTTGACAGATCGCTTTCGCGCTAGATTTGGTGATTGTGTTCGGGTCTACCACAGCGCTCTTTCCGACGGCGAAAGATATGACACCTGGCGACAGCTGTTGGGTGAGACTGCTCAGGTTGTGATCGGCACTCGCTCCGCCGTTTTTTCTCCCCTTTCCAACCTAGGAATGATTATCCTAGACGAAGAACATGATACCGGCTACAAGCAAGATCGCCCTACCCCTTGCTATCACGCCCGAACCGTTGCTCGGTGGCGAGCCGAGGTTGAAAACTGTCCGCTCCTTCTTGGGTCTGCGACCCCTTCCCTTGAAAGCTGGGCCACATCGCAGCATCTCTTACCCAACAACAATTCTCAGCCATCCAATCACCACTACCTTTGTTTGCCCCAGCGCGTTCATTCGCGCCCCATGCCCCCCATCACCATCGTGGATATGCGACAAGAGCTTGAGCAGGGGAATCGCTCCCTCTTCAGCCGCCAGCTCCAGGCTGGTCTCAACCAACTTCATGATGGTCAGCAAGGACTCTTGTTTATTCATCGGCGTGGCCACAGCACCTTTGTTTCTTGCCGCAGTTGTGGCTATGTCGTTGAATGTCCCCATTGCAGCGTCTCGCTGACCTACCACCATAATGCTGATTTCAAACACCCCCTGCTGCGCTGCCACTATTGCAACTTTACGCAGACTCAGCCCCCTAAATGTCCTGAATGCAGTTCACCCTACTTCCGTTTCTTTGGCAGCGGCACTCAACGGGTGATTGAAGAGCTCAGCCGACAGTTTCCCGATCTGCGCGTTTTAAGATTCGATAGCGACACCACCCGCCGTAAAGGTGCCCACCGCGAGCTACTGGATCGGTTCGCCGCAGGCGAAGCGGATCTCATGGTGGGTACTCAGATGCTGACGAAAGGGATTGATTTACCTCAAGTCCGCTTTGTCGGTGTTTTAGCTGCAGATAGTCTTTTGAATTTGCCTGATTTTCGGGCCAGCGAGCGTACTTTTCAAACCCTTTTGCAAGTGGCGGGACGAGCTGGGCGCGGTGAGCATCCAGGGCAGGTCATTTTGCAAACCTATAATCCTGACCACCCTGTCATTTTAGCGGTTCAGCGCTATGCCTATGAAACCACGGTTGAACTAGAACTCCAGCAACGAGACACTTTGCAGTATCCCCCCTATGGGCAATTGGTTGTTCTGCGTTTGAGTAGTCCGAATGAAGAGCAGGTTGAGCAAACGGCTCAAAGCATCGCTACCTATTTAGCTGCAGAAATTGAAGCGCTTGATTTCGAGGTTGCGGTTTTAGGTCCGGCTCCTGCCAATATTTTGCGGGTGGCCCGTCGATACCGTTGGCAAGTTTTATTGAAGCTGCCGCCTACGGTGAACGGTAGGCCTGCCTGGACTCTCCCCATTTCGGACCTCCAGGCTCAGTGCCCTAAAGATGTCAGACTATCGATAGATGTAGACCCACTCACCTTACTGTGATCGATGAGGGCATTGTGATGCAGACCCAGACTGTAAAAGAGTTTAGCCAGAAAATTGCTGATTCCCCTGAGCTTCAGGCCCGAATTCGGACAATGACTTCCGTGGGTGAATTAATGGCGTGCACGCATGAATTGGGCTTTCAGTTTACGGGTGATGACTTGAAAAGTTTGGCTCAGCAAGCCTATCAAAAATGGTTGGCAGACCTTAAACCCCTGAGCCGCCCATTTTTTGAACGGCTGCATGCTGACGAAGCGCTCAATAGAGAACATCAAGCCTGTCAATCACCAGATGATGTGCTGGCACTTGCGACAAAGCACGGCTTTAAGCTAACCCAGGCTGATCTGCAGCAGGCTGCCCAGGCCGCTGCAAATCAAGATGGCTTTAGTTTTGAAAAACTATGGTTTCAAGGCCTCGGAATGATTGAGTGATTCTAGACCCCTCTTCGTTTGTGTCTTGATGCACAGACTAAGACTCGAAGATGAGGATAACTTTATGCCCCAGATCTCTTGATGCTGTTTAGCAATAGACCGGGATAGGGGGCGTGCGCTCGTTAACTTTTAGGGTCTCTAAATGCTCAATTGCTTAAAGGGTTTGCACCATTTGCTCACGGCCCAACATGACCTGGCCGATATTGGGGACCCAGGCAACCCATTGATCGGCCCCTGCTTCGCACAGCAGTAGTGCTTCGTTCGCACTATAGTCGGAGAGAGTATCGCGTAACTGCACCCACTGATCTGCCTGGGGTACAAAGACTTCAGTGGAAGCAATTGCCTGTTGAGTCGCCACTTTAGAACCGCTCATGATCAGCCTCATTTCGTATCTTACGATACAGAAATTTTATCTTCCTTGAGAACTTTCGTCCTGGCTAGTCTTGAATCTTAATAGAACGCTCGATGCTATGAGCTAGAAAAAGGTCGTCCCTGAGTAGCTTGGTCTGTACTATCAAATGTAGGGGATGAAGACCTGAAAGGTTGAGGTGAGCAGGGGAAAGATACTTCTACTGGAGTCGATCAATGGTTCGGTATTGAATCGCCTCAGCAACATGAGCAGTTTGCAAGTCAGAAGATGCTGCTAAGTCTGCAATTGTGCGGCCAACCTTGAGGATACGATCGGTTGCCCTTGCTGAGAGACCCAAACGCCCAATAGCAGTTTCTAGAAGCTGGCGTGTGGGTTCATCTAAAGCACACCATTTTCGCAGATGACTACTCTGCATTTGGGCATTGCAGTGGACAGCTTCTTCATCTTGGAAGCGTTCTTGAGCAAGTTTGTTTGCCTTCTGTACTCTTTCCCGCACTGTTTCTGTGGGTTCACCCATCGCCTGCTGGGTAATTTCAGTCGGTTTGAGACGACCCACTGCTACTTGCAGATCGATCCGGTCCATGAGTGGGCCAGAGAGCTTTGCCCAGTAATTTTCGCGTTGCCGAGGAGTGCAGGTACACGCCTGAATTGGATCGGCATAATAGCCACAGGGGCAAGGATTTGTACTGGCGACTAATGTAAACTCGGCCGGGAATGTGACGGATTGCCTAGCCCGGGAAATACTGACAAAGCCATCCTCTAGGGGTTGACGCAGGAATTCTAAAACATCTCGCTTAAATTCTGTCAGCTCATCAAGAAAAAGTACCCCTCTGTGAGCCAAAGAGATTTCTCCGGGCCTTGGATAGCTGCCGCCACCGACGAGAGCAGGGCCGGATGCAGAATGGTGGGGACTGCGAAAGGGGCGATCCCGCACCAAGGTGCCGCGATCTTTGAGTAGACCGGCAACGGAGTGAATTTTTGAGACCTCTAGTGCTTCATTAAAGGCCAGTGGGGGTAAGATTCCAGGTAACCGACGAGCTAACATTGTTTTACCACTTCCAGGGGGTCCCACAAAAACAAGGTTGTGTCCTCCTGCCGCTGCGATTTCTAAGGCCCGACGGGCATGGGCTTGGCCTTTAACATCTTTGAGATCCAGTTGAGTTTGATGGATAAAAGTCGATGTCTGTGGGACTGTTTCTTGTACGGCTTGATAAGCACCTGGATGATTGAGAAAAGCACTGACTTCAGATAGGTGCTCAAAACCATAAACATCTAGCCCTTCGACAACCGCAGCTTCATTGGCGTTGGCTAACGGTACGACTAAGCCGACATAGCCCATCCGTTTGGCTGCTGCCGCAATTGGCAGAACGCCAGTAACAGGACGTAGTGAACCATCTAAGGAAACTTCTCCTAAAAAGAGCACATCACCGAGAAGCTGTGGATCAATTTGATCCGAAGCAGCCAAGATACCGATACTAATTGGTAAATCAAAGCTAGGACCTTCTTTGCGTAAGTCTGCAGGCGTCAGGTTGATCACAATCCGTCGCATGGGGAAGGCAAATTCAGAGTTGCGTAGGGCCGCTCTAACCCGTTCTCGGGATTCTTGTACGGCAGCATCGGGCAGTCCTACGATCACGGTGCCTGGCAGACCACCGGCAACATCGACTTCGACGCCAACTGCGATTGCATCTATTCCGATTAGCGCTGCACTCCACACCCGAGCTAGCATTGAGCTGCATTCTCATAACAACAGCTAAATCATACCGTTCTGACTTATGGACCAACGATCTGGGTAGAGATGCTGTAGAATCAACCTCGATATATTCTTTACCGCATGTAATTGAAGAAATTAGCAAGGGGGCATGGCTGCTAAATGAAGGTAATAAAAACCTCTCTACCGGGTGTTCTTGTGATTGAACCCCGGGTTTTTAATGATCCGCGGGGGCTGTTTTTCGAGTCCTACCAAACAGAGCGATATCGTGATGCAGGCCTCAGCGAAGTTTTTGTGCAGGATAATTTGTCTTGTTCTGTCAAAGGTGTTTTACGTGGCCTGCATTATCAACTGTTGCATCCTCAAGGCAAGCTCGTGAGCGTTGTGGCGGGTGAAGTTTTTGATGTCTGCGTTGATATTCGTCAAGGCTCGCCCACCTTTGGTCAATGGTTTAGCCAAATCTTATCGGCTGAAAACCATTGTCAGATGTTTGTTCCTGCTGGTTTTGCCCATGGTTTCTGTGTCACCAGTGAGACTGCGGTGTTTGCCTATAAGTGTACGGATTTCTATGCGGCCGGAGATGAATATAGTATTCGCTGGGATGACCCGGCTATTGGCATCGATTGGCCTCTTGAGACTCCGCTGATGTCTGATAAAGATGCCCAGGCACCTTTGCTGAGTGAAGCAAAGGCAAAGTTGCCGATCTGGGAGGGCCAGGAATCCTAGCTCCACTTCAGCATTTTCTCAGGGTTCTCCTGTGGCTCAACCATGGATGCTAGAGCATATAGTTCAGCTCAATATCAATGTTTTGCCCTGGACCGGCGATAAATACGGCTGAATCAGAGAATGCGGGAGGACCGGTGAGAATACGAGGGTTCCGAGAAAAACCAAAGCCTTCAGTGGGGATGCCGATGGGGTTCCGATTCAGGGTACCGTCGCTATTGGCATCATGAAAAACAGCGACGGCATAGCTGCCTGAGTGGAGATTCGGAAAAGTAATGGTGGGTGTACCTGTCTCGAGACATTGCGCTTGAATGGCACCGGAGCGACTGCTCGGAAAGCCCTTGGCCTTTGAGTAGAGGCTTAGACAAAGCTGACCATTCTGGCTCCGAAAGCCATTCACTCGCACCGTTAAGCTTGTGCTAGACGGTCCAGATGCTGACACGATAGGTAGGGATCCTGAGACGTAGACTGCGCTAGTTAAGAGTAAAGCGCTGATGGTATGCCCGACTTTGTGGCACGATTGACCCCACATATATAACCTCACAAGTTCAATGAAAAACGACTGATTTGAACATCTAAAGATCCCAACATTAGATCTTGGGTATTGCTACCAATGACGCCCACATTAATCTAAACAATTGTTAAGATCAATGAATAGTAAGACATTGCTTTGGTTTATAAGTTCCCTATTGGTCAGCCTTTTGGTGCTAATGGGGGTAATGGGCGTATCTGCAACGTCAGCAAAGCCTTTGCTTGCTGCTCAGGCTGTTGTGTCACAGGGCAAGGTGCCTGGTCTCCAATATTTCTGGTCTGTTCCTGCATTTACGCTTCAGGATCAGGATCGGCAGACTCTTCGGCAACAAGATCTCTTGGGGCAGGTGTGGGTTGCTAGCTTTATCTACACCAGTTGCCCTGATGTGTGCCCTCTCATCACTCGGCAAATGTCGGTGTTAAGAGATGCCCTCGCTGCGTCTAATCTATTGGGAGATTCTGTGCGGCTGGTTTCTTTCTCGGTTGATCCAAAGCGAGATAGTCCATCTGTGCTGCACGACTATGCTCAGGACTTTGATGCGACCGACACGCAGGAATGGTCTTTCTTAACGGGTAAACCTGCAAAGATGAACGTTCTATTGACCGAAGGTTTTCATCTGATCGTGGAGCCAGATGTCTCGTCTGTCTCAGGACATACATCCCAGCATCACAGTGCTTCTAATGCTGAAATTGCCCATTCAAATCGGGCGATGGTGATTGATCGCTGTGGTCAGGTCCGGGCCATTCATCCAGTGCTCGAACCTGAACGTTTCCGACAGCTTGTGAAGGATCTGAATACTGTTCTTCAAGAACCGAGTGATTGCGTTGCTGCAGTTAGCTAAGGAGGGGCCAATTCCCAGTAAGATAAGGGCGAGTTATCTAGAGTGGCTATGACCCAACAGTACCGAATCACCCTGCTTCCTGGCGATGGCATTGGACCTGAAATAATTGCGATCGCAACCCAAGCGCTCAAAACCGTGGGCACCCAGCTCGACCTCACCTTTGAGTTTCAGGAAGCCCTCATTGGTGGCGCGGCCATTGATGCCGCAGGCAACCCACTCCCCGAAGAAACGCTGCAAACCTGCCGGGGAAGTGATGCTGTGCTGTTAGCCGCCATTGGTGGCTATAAATGGGATGCGTTGCCACGGAACCTCCGCCCCGAGACAGGTCTATTGGGACTTCGAGCCGGACTTGAACTTTTTGCAAACTTACGCCCGGCTCAGATCTTGCCGCAGTTGATCGATGCCTCCAGCCTCAAGCGAGAACTGGTGGAAGGCGTCGATATTATGGTGGTACGGGAACTGACGGGCGGCGCATACTTTGGTCAGCCTAAGGGTGTCTTTGAAACGGAAAATGGTGTAAAGCGAGGTGTGAACACCATTGCCTATACAGAACCAGAAATTGATCGCATTGCTCGGGTGGCCTTTGAGACGGCTCAAAAGCGCGGTGGTCAGCTCTGTTCCGTTGATAAGGCGAACGTGCTAGAAGTGTCGCAATTATGGCGAGATCGCGTCACTGACCTTGCCAAGGACTATGCCGATGTAGAGCTGTCTCATCTATATGTCGATAACGCTGCCATGCAGCTTGTGCGTGCCCCTAAACAGTTTGATACCATCGTCACCAGCAATTTATTTGGTGATATCCTCTCCGATATTGCCGCCATGCTCACCGGCAGCATCGGTATGTTGCCTTCTGCCAGCTTGGGTGCTTCTGGACCAGGAGTTTTTGAACCTGTGCATGGTTCTGCCCCCGATATTGCCGGTCAGGATTTAGCCAATCCCTTAGCTCAGGTCCTGAGCGCTGCGATGATGCTTCGTTATGGACTTAATCAACCCATCGCTGCTGAGCGTCTGGAACAGGCTGTGCTAGCGGTTCTGGAGCAAGGGTATCGGACCGGTGACATTCAGTCTCCTGGAACCACCCTGGTGGGATGTCAGGCGATGGGAGAGGCACTCATGAAACAGCTTGAAGCCTCGGCTTAGCTTGCTCAAACCTGAGTTCGACAAAAAACGTGGATTTTAGGCATCTTGGCGAAGGATTTGGGGTGTCAGCCTACGAGAGAATAGGGCTTTCAGCATCTGTCGAACTCAGGTTGCTCAAGAGACGTTAGCCCGTAACGATCAAGGACCCAGCAAAGGGTGGCGAATCATGGGGCCATCGCTATGCCGAGCTTTATCGCCAGCTCGCCCCCAAACCAGGTTAGTCAGCAATAGACTGGGTGCAATATAAATGCCTCAGACAGTTGCTGTAAGCTTTATGAGTGGGAGCGATAGTTTGGCCTGCTTGGAAAAATTGGGAGCTAGCGTGACCCGATGAACCAACGCTAGCCTTGATTTTTTATGAAACAGGTTGGACGGGTGCTGCCTCTGGAGGGGGGGGAATTGTCACATCCACAGGTGTAACTGTTCCTAGCTCTTCCAGTGAGGCTTGAACCTTCTGGGCATTACCCACCACAATTGTGACAAGCTGCTCGGGTTGCAGGTGCTTTTTCGCTGCCGCCTGGACTTTCTCCGCCGTCATTTCTTTAACAGCATTCTGATATCGAAAAATATAGTCCTCAGGGTAGCCGTAGTACTCATACCGCATCAGTCGAGATAGGGTATCAGTGGGGTTGTCAAAATTGAAGACAAAGGAATTGAGAATAGCATCCTTGGCGCGCTGAATTTCAGGATCGGTTAGTGGTGCTGTGCGGACCTTCTCAAGTTCAGTCTTGATAGCTTTAATAAACGCTGCCGTTGTTTCAGAGCGTGTTTGCCCGCCAGAGACAAATAGACCTGGGTAGTCGTATCTCGCACTCCACAGTGCATAGACTGAGTAGGCTAAACCTTGACGAGATCTCACTTCATTAAATAACCGCCCGCCGAAACTGTTGAGCGCTTTATTCATGACGAGTAGAGCAAAAATATCAGGGTCATCCAGGCGTCCACCCACATGACCAATCTGCACGGTACTCTGAGTCAGCTGTGGCTGATCTACCAAAAATAGCCCTGATGTTTGGGCCTGTGCAGCGCCCGGTGCCTCAGGAGCCACGGCTCCAGGTTTCATGGGCCAATCTCCGAACTTGGCCTTGATCAGCTCCAGCATCGCTGCAGAATCAAAGTCACCCACGACCCCTAGAATCATGCAGTTGGGGTGAAAATATTGGTTGTAAAACTCCAGCACATCGTCACGCTCGATGTTCGCGAGGGTACTGTATTCTTGAATCCGCGCGTAGGGACTCTCCTTGCCATACATCAGATTGCGAAATTCTCTGCCCCCAATGGAGTCCGGAGAATCATTGCGTCGAGCGATGCTGCCCGCTCGCTGGTTTTTGGCAAAATCAATTTTTTCCTGAACGAAGGCCGGTTCCCGCAAAACCTCAGCAAATAAGCCAAAGACGTCATTGAGGTCTTCCGTCAGGGTTGCAAAACTAGCGCTACTCACCGCCTTATCAATGCTGACTTCCACGGATGCAGCCCGCTGCTCTAGCATTTGGTTCAACGTATCAGGGTCATGCGTTTGAGTTCCCCCTGTCCGCATCACCTCACCCACGATGCTTCCAAGGCCCGTCTCTTCCGTAGGCTCTAGTCGTTGACCCGTCCGCGTCAGCAGTCGTCCGCTCACTAGAGGAAGTTCATGATCTTCCATGAGGTAAACAATCATGCCATTGTCTAGCTCTACCCGCTGATAGTCAGGAATTTGAATCTCAGGCAGTTCAGAAAAGGTGAGATCGCTATAGTGCTTGGGTGTCACTTTTGCCTCTGCGGGACCGGTGGAAAAGGACAGACCCAGCAAGAGCAACGGAATCGTTAGGAAGGCGATAAAGCGCTTCAGCAATTTGGGCCTTAGTGGCTTACGGTAGTTCATCAATAATCTATCGCGTCAGAAATTACACGGAGTCGCATGACTTAGGGATTAACAGCGGGTTGATTGGCGTCGGGAGTTTGGTCTTGAACACTTGGGTCTGGAGTGCTGACATCTTGAGCCTCGTCACCCTGTGTTTCAGGCTTTTGGGCGGTGGACAGCAAGCGACCGATCGTCCGGTTCTCGGGGGTAAAGGTGGCTTGGGCAACCCTTTGAATATCATCAGTGGTGACGGCTGCAATCTTATCAAGCTGCTCAAATAGGTTCTGCCAGCTTCCTGTTTTGACTTCGTAATTGGTTAAGAGACTAGCCATGCCTCCGTTAGAACGGAGGGTACGCAGAAGTCCTGCCCTCGCTTGCGTTTTAACCCGCTCTAATTCTGCATTTGACACTGGTTCTGTCTTCAAAAGATTGATCTCTTTCTCTAAAGCTGCACCGACGTCATCCACAGTGTGACCAGGAGCTGTTAATGCGTAAAACAGCATCAGATTTGGATACTTATCATTGGGGAAACTACCCCCACCCTGAGCACTGAGGGCAACCTGCTGAGTTTCCACTAAGGACTTATAGAGACGAGAGGTACGTCCATCACTTAGCAGGCTCCCGATCATGTCGTAGACGGCATTATCGGGGTCATTAATGTCGGGGCGATGAAAACCCTCTAGGTACCAGGGTTGGGAGTCTAAATACCGAGTGACGGAGCGAGGTTCCGTTTGTGTCGGTTCCACCGTTGTGACCCTTGATGGCTTGTCCTTGGCTGTATATTGTCCAAAATAGGCTTTAGCGAGCCGTTTGACCTTTTTGGGTTTGACATCACCGACGATAGCAATGGTTAAATTACTGGGGCCGTAGTGGGTGTCATAGAAATCTTGGACGTTCTGGCGCGTGAGGTTACGGAGGTCTTTCTCGTAGCCAATCACGGGACGGCGGTAAGGGTGTGTGGTAAAGGCTGTGTCTAAAAAGGCCTCAATCATTTGACCGATAGGCGAGTTATCTGTGCGCAACCGTCGCTCTTCGAGAATGACCTCTTTCTCTTTGTAAAACTCCCGGAATACTGGCTGCAGAAACCGTTCTGACTCCATCGACATCCACAGCTCTAGCTTATTGGAGGGCAAGCTATAGAAGTAGCGGGTGGCATCTGACGAGGTGGTGGCGTTGAGACCGACGCCGCCAAACTGATTGATCAGCTGGCCCATCTCATTTTGCTTGACATAGGTTGCTGCCTGTTCGGAAACCTGATTGAATTCGGCTTGTAGTTGTTTGGCCTGCTCTGTATCCTTGCCCTTAACCGCTTGAATTTGATCAAAAAGCTGATCGAGCTTCTCCAGGAGTGGCTTCTCGGCAGCATAGTCTGTGGTACCGATGCGCTGAGTCCCTTTAAAGGCTAGATGCTCAAGATAGTGGGCAACGCCAGTTTGGCCATCCGGTTCATCAACCCCTCCCACATCTGCGTAGGTATGAAATGCAATGGTGGGAGACTGATGGCGTTCAAAGACAATGAACTTGAGACCGTTCTCTAGGGTAAATTCAGTGATCTCCTTAGAAAAACGTTCCAGGTAAGGCTGGATGGACTGCTCTGGTGGTTGTTGGGTGCTAGGCAATGTCTCTCTGGCCCAAGCGGGCTGTGCAATCAACGTAATACCGATGAGCACGAGCGCTAGTGTTGTTGCGATCGCGTTCTGTTTCCGCACCCTTTTCCTCCTTAATCACTTTGATAATACTGAAATCCTACTGTGTTTTCTCCAGAATGGGATCAAAGCCCTTACGTTCTAACAGTCGAATTCTATCGTCCGCCTCGCCCTGGGTTTTAAACGAGCCTACCTGCAACACTGACTGTCCTCGATAAGAGGAGCGAAATGCATCCGGTACAAGCTTAAGTATTTTACGGCGGTCCTTATCGCGGCGGGGTGTAACGACAACCCGGTAACGTGGCCCCCATAGACTTGAAGAAGCGGGGGGTGGGGGTGGCAGCGCTGTTGCAACGCGTCGATTACCACGGGCATTCCCTAAAGGCACACTGCTACTGGGGACTGGTAAGAGCCCGGCGCTACTCACTGCTGTCTGAGGAATTGTACGAGCGATGGGCAATTGACGTCTCTTTTCTTCAACATAGAACACGTCTAAATTTTGGTTTTTGAGCCTACGCTTGAGCTTTACCGCGATCTTTTTCTCATCCAGTAACCCCACCTGCATCACAGAACGGCCGTCGTAGGAAGAGCGAAAAGCATCGGGTACTAGACGTCTGACCAGAGCCTGTTCCTGGGAATCACGGGTTTTCACCATCACTCGGTAGACCGCATCGGATTGGCTGGGCCCTGTTGAGAGCGGTCGCGATCGTGACGAAGATGCCGATGCCGTTCGGTCCAGAAGGAGAGGACGTCTTGACCGCGAACGACGGCTTGAGCGACTGAATAACTCAGGTTTGGCCTTAGCAACAGGTGCATCGTCAAAGGGCTGATCGGTTGTCAGGTAGACATGCCCCAACGTTTTGCCCTCGTAAGTACGCTTTGTCAATCGCCACCCTGAATTAAGATGAATTTTGAGGAAGCCAGGTTCAACGCCACGGGTTCGTCCAATTTCTACGGTTCCTCCCTGCTGTCCAGCGCTAGGGACCCCGAGCAGCACAACATCATCTTGGCGTTTCTGGACACTGAGCCGATATTTGAGCCCCAAGTCTTGACCCGACTGGCGCATCGAGTAGCCGTTGCTGTCGGTACTCCGACCACACACTTCAGAAAAGTCAAAATTCAAAAGCAAGGGTTCCACCTGGGTCGGAGATGACCCACTCTCTTGCCAACAATCTTGGCTATTTGATAACTGTTCAATCAACAGCAAACTATAGTAGTCATCCTGCCGAGGAACGGCAACAACTATAAACTCGCCTTGGCTCACCTCTTTTTGGCCAAAAGTCGCAGCCAAAACCTTAGGCGTAAACATCGAGGATGCTGTAGATAGCGCCAATAGTAAGCCAATAGACTTCAAGTTGTTCATGAACCTTCCCTGGATACCCCTGTGTTCAATGGATCTTACGGTGTTGAACTAAGTGCCACCAATTTGATGCTTTAGCCGATGAGTCATGTTCGCACTCACAACACATACCCTGTGGACAAACGATACTTGTATCTTCACTGTGTAGTATTGGACTGTTTGTCTTAAAGCCCAGTCACCTTTGGGTTAAACCAGTCATCGCCCAGTGACTCTTCGTTCCCCATTGGCAACTTTTACTGTTGTCGCTGATTCTTCTGAATAGGTTCCTAGACGCTACTCTTTTAGCGATTGCTCAAGCAGCTTTTAGTCACTGTCTGCGTCAGGGCGCGAAATAAAAGACCCTTGAATGCAAGCCTTATATACACAGTGCCGGATGAATGAATCTTATGAAAATTTTTGACTCCTAAAAGAGAGGCTCTAAAGCTGATTCGTAATCATACGTATCAACACTAGAGCCATAGACGCAGTTAGGAGGTATCTTGCCCTTAACCGTAGCGACACTTTGTTAAACTCGGCTGTCTCTTAACGAAGTCTTTATCGTTGTCTAACCGACGCCAGATGCCTCAATCGCCGATTTTTAGACAAGAATTGGGTGACCAATTGCTAGAATCTGATCAAGAAAAATTTATTCTCAACGAACGGAGCATGGCGTGGAGCTTGTGATTCTTATCGCGGCAGGGGTTGTGTCCTGGTTAGTCTTTACCTGGCTACTGCGAGTTGTAAAAACCACGCTCAAAACGGCATTCTTAGTAGCGGCAATTGTGATGATCTTACAAGTCACCATCGGCGTAGGTCCTGAACAACTTTGGCAGGCTGTCATGGAGCTACCTCAACAATTAGGGCAGCTCCTGAACAATTAAGGCCTCCGTTCGCCTTTTACGCTAAGCCGAGATCCATTGCCCCTGCATACTGCGCTAAATCACCCAGCTCGTCTTCAATACGAAGAAGGCGGTTGTACTTCGCTACTCGCTCACTCCGACAAAGGGATCCCGTCTTGATTTGGCCCGCGCGGGTTGCCACTGCTAGATCGGCAATAGTCGTATCTTCTGTCTCTCCCGAACGGTGACTGATGACTGATCGGAACGCATTGCGAGTTGCCAAATCAATTGTCTCTAACGTCTCGGTGAGAGTGCCAATCTGGTTAAGCTTAATCAAAATTGCGTTAGCGGCCTGCTCTTCGATTCCCTGCTGCAGACGTGTGGGGTTGGTGACGAAGAGATCATCTCCGACTAGCTGCACTTTATCGCCCAAAGTAGTGGTCAGCTGTTTCCACGAAGCCCAATCGTCTTCATGGAGGGCATCTTCAATCGAAACGATTGGGTATTTAGATGCTAAGCCAGCTAAATAATCAATGAGCTCTGTCGGCGTATGGGCTGCACCATCATAGGTGTATTGACCTTCTTGATAGAATTCGCTGGCTGCAACATCAAGCGCCAAAGAAATCTGTTGTCCAGGCTGATAACCAGCCTTTTCAATGGCGCTCATGAGCAAGTCTAAGGCAGCCTGATTCGAACTCAAGTTTGGTGCATAGCCCCCTTCGTCACCGACACCAGTGAGCAGATCCTGGCTAGCTAATACTTGGCTAAGAGTGGCGAACACTTCAGCGCCCCATCGTAGTGCTTCTTTGAACGTCGAGGCACCGTGGGGGACAATCATGAACTCTTGAATATCAACGTTATTGTTGGCATGAGCACCCCCGTTGATAACGTTCATCAACGGAATCGGTAGAACATGAGCTAGAGGACCACCCAAGTATCTGTATAGCGGGAGATCCATGACATCGGCAGCTGCCTTTGCTGCCGCGAGGGAAACCGCTAAGATTGCATTGGCTCCCAGACTCGATTTATTGCTGGAAGCATCAAGATCGATCATTGCTCGATCAATCTGTACTTGATTGAATACATCTAAACCTAATAACTCAGGCTCTATCTGCTCTTTGATATTGTTAACAGCCTGCAGTACACCCTTGCCGCCGTAGCGACTGGCATCACCATCGCGCAGTTCATGGGCTTCGAAACTTCCCGTGGAAGCCCCACTAGGAACCTGAGCCAAACCATAGGCTCCGCAACTAAGAACTACTTCTGCTTCTACCGTGGGACGACCTCGTGAGTCCAAAATCTCGCGGGCATCAATAGCGGCGATGTCTGTTTCTTGCATAAATTTATTGTTGAGTTCCGATCACAGGTTACGCATTCTCATCTACTGATTCTGGTCAGGCCAGCAGGTACGTAGAAGAAGCAGGCATACTTTAAAACATCCTAGGGGTATTACGCCAGAATGTAACCGTCTCAAGACGTAATATGTACATCAAAAAAGTGAGAATGCAATGAGAATCTTACACACAATGCTCCGAGTGAGTGACCTCGATAAATCCCTCACCTTCTACTGTGATGTGCTGGGCATGCAGCTCTTGCGCCGCAAAGATTATCCCGGTGGGGAGTTTACGTTAGCTTTTGTTGGCTATGGCGATGAATCAGAGGAAGCGGTTTTAGAGCTGACCTACAATTGGGGCGTCGATACCTATACCCTTGGTGATGCCTATGGGCATATTGCGTTAGGAGTCGATGATATTTATGCAACCTGTGATGCGATCAAAACGTTAGGCGGGAAAGTCTCTCGCGAGCCCGGACCGATGAAGCACGGCACGACTGTCATTGCGTTTGTTGAAGATCCCGACGGTTACAAAGTAGAACTGATCCAATTGAAATCCAAGGTGTTGGCTAACGCATAGCCTTAATGTTTTGACGAGAAACAGTGCAAGCCATACGCCTGTTCATAGGTGTTGAGAGACGATAAAACTTCGGCACGAGTATGGGGGGATTTGCCTGGAATGCAATGCCAGCCTTCGACGCGACGTGCATGAAGACAAAAAAGAAACTGTCATATGGGGGCTTGGCTGAACTTAAGAAATCGTTTAACTTAACTACAAGTAAGGAAAGATTCTATGGATCAATGTCTGTACTTTTTCTCTCAAAAGAGTCAATAGTGCGATGCGTTCATAAGCCTTATGCGGTGCTGTTCTCTTTAGATTTCATGGCTTATTAGGCCTGATCTGTAGATGAAAAGTAGCCAACCCAGGAGACTTAGTAACTCTCCTGTCGCAAATGAGTGAGGAGTAAATTTCATGAAAAAGACATATTTAATTGCTGGAAGCATCAGCTTATTAGGGTTTGCAGCACAAGCTGTGCCTGCTAATGCTGCTGACGCTTCTGTTAACGAAGTAAAAACTGTTTCGGAAGACGTTGTTGCAGAAGACGTTGATGAGCAGCCTCTTCTTTTGGCTGATCAGTCTGCCACAACTTCAGTCTCTGATTTGATGGAAGACAGTAGCTCTGACTCTGTGGGTCAGGTGACTTCTGTTTCACAGCTATCTGATGTGCAGCCTACTGACTGGGCTTTCCAGGCACTTCAGTCTTTGGTTGAGCGCTATGGTTGTATCGCTGGTTATCCTAACGGAACATTCCGTGGGAACCGCTCTGCAACTCGTTATGAAATGGCTGCAGCTCTAAATGCTTGCCTAGATCAAATTAGCGATCGCTTTGCATCTAAAGCTGACCTCGATGCTGTTAAAGCGCTTCAAGATGAGTTCGCTGCTGAATTAGCAACTCTTCGTGGCCGTGTTGATGGTCTAGAAGCTCGCGTCGATACTGTTGAAGCACAACAATTTTCAACAACGACTAAACTTCAGGGTGAAGCAGTCCTCGCTGCCCAGTTTGGTGATGTTGTGACGGGTGCTGACCCTTTCCCTAACTCTCGTGCTTCTGCACTTTCACGAGTTCGCCTCAACTTCAACACCAGTTTTTCTGGCGATGACTTACTACAAACACAGTTAGAAGTCGGTAACGGTGGTCAAGACTTCTTCACTGCTGCGGGGCTGAATGGTAACCCTGCACTACCTGCAACTGGTCTGGCTGGACAGCTTGACCTAGGGGCCTCTGACTTCTCTAATATTGGTACTGGAGTTACTTTGCGCCGCTTGGCTTACTCCTTCAAGCCGATTGGTGAAGACCTCACTGTGACAGTGGGTACTAACATCTTCCCGAGTGATTTCATTGACTTCAACAGCTACGCCAATAACTCGGCTCAGGACTTTGCTTCTGGCTTCTTCATCAATAACCCATTGATTATCAATGACGGTGTTGATTTTGGTGGTGGTGCCGGTGCTGCCTTCGACTATAACTTTGGTGGTGGCCCCCTTAGTGTTCGTGGTGTTTATGTTGCGGCGAATGGTGGCAGTGCGGTTGCTGGTCCTGGTGGTGGCCAAGGACTTGGTTTTGGTAACCACCAAGCCTCTGCTGAAGTTGAGTACAATGGCAACTTTAGTGAAGATATCAATTACGCGGTGCGTCTGCAGGGTACCTTCTCTGAAGTTAACAGCATTCAACAGCAGGTTGTGGGTGTAAATGCTGAAGCTAGCTTTGGTCAGTTTGGTGTCTTTGGTCGTTACGGCCTCTCCATTGACCCTCAGAATGAAGCGGTCCCAGTTAACCAAGATCTCTTTGGTGGTAACAACCTCGTCCATTCTTATCAGGCTGGTGTTGCTGTTAAGGATCTACTGATTCCTGGTTCCTTGCTAGCTGCTGCCTTTGGTCAGCCTTTCCTTGACCCGAGTGCTGCCAATGGTGGTTCTGCGTTTGAGCAATTCAACGTTGAGAGTTTCTACCGCGTGCCTGTAAACGACAATATCTCTATTACGCCTTCAGTGCAGTACATTGGCAACCCCGGTGGTGTAACTGGCGCTGACATTATTCAAGGTTTAGTCCGAGCTACGTTCTCTTTCTAGAGACCCAAGCTTTGACCTTACTTGGTTAATGTTGAACTGAGATAAATAAAAAAGCACCTCTTTCTTTACGATTGAGGTGCTTTTTTCTATGAGTTTAGACAGGTGCCTGATCTTTGCTTGATATCAAGGACGTAGCTTCGATTTAAGATAGGCTAGTTCGAATTTATGCTTGAGATGTTTGGGTAAGGCCGGTCTGCGCAAGCAGATGAGGAGATATGATGACTGACACTGATGGGCAACAACGATCTGAATCATTTGTTCTAGGAGCGCTATGGAGCAAAGTGGTTGAGCGAACCCAGACGGCCTTAGCCTGTGGTGCACTGCAGCCAATCTCTACTTCTAGCGAGAGTATTGAACAGAACGATCTAAATTTTATTGTGCGTGTCTCTAGCAATCTTGCGCGTAAAGAAGCTGCAGGTAATAAATCTCAAGAAAAGAAAAACCCCTTCTTACCCTATGAACAAGACTTATTTGTCGCAGATTTGTCTGCTACCCATGTTGCGCTGTTGAATAAATTTAACGTTGTTGATCATCATTTTCTGATGATTACACGTCATTTTGAGCGTCAAGAGAGTTGGTTGACGCTGTCAGATTTTAGCGCTCTAGCTATTAGCCTTGCAGCAATTGACGGCCTTGCTTTCTACAATGGAGGGCAGGCTGCTGGAGCCAGTCAAGGGCATAAACATCTTCAACTAGTGCCTTTGCCGTTATGTGAGAAGGATGGTTTACGGATGCCTTTGGAGGTGTTCTTGACGCCCCAATCGCTGAAAGCCGGTCAGCTTGATGTCCCGTTTTTACATAGCGTGGTGCCCCTATCGATAGACTGGATGGCTGCTCCTCAGACAATTGCAATGGAGCTGAGTCGATACTATCGCTGCCTCTATGCTGCAGTGGGGTTAACCGAAGACGATACGCCTCAGCCCTATAATCTGTTAACAACTCGTCGTTGGATGTTACTCGTTCCTAGATTGCAAGAATCCCATGCCTGCATTTCGGTGAATGCGCTGGGATTTGCGGGATCGCTGTTTGTCCGTGATCGCAACCAACTAGATCAGTTGAAGCAGCTAGGGCCGATGTCGTTACTCCAGGCCGTCACATATCCGAGGTAGGTTTTCCCCACTATTGTGGCTGGGTTGAAAGCGATATTATAGGGCTGTCATTGCCGATGCTTTATCCAACGTCACTTTGACCTTCTATAAAGGATCCGCTACTTTACGGAGATCGTGTTGATGGTTCTTAACACATACGATTCAGATAAACGCAGGCTCTTGTCTTCCCTTTGTCACGGGGCTATTTTCTTTAGCCCTCTCGTGTTGTCAGCGGGTATTCCCTTGTCAATTTTGCTGGTTTCTGATGATCCCGTTGTTAAAGAAAGTGCGAAGGAATCGCTGAACTATCACTTTAATATTTGGTTCTATGGCCTAATTGCCGGGGTGATTAGCTTCTTCTGGTGGACGATTATTTTGTTGCCTTTGATTTGGATCGTGGCGGCATTTCTACTCTTTATGACCTGGGTTGTACCGGTGATTGCCATTGTGAGCTGCTGGAGCAATCCCGATGAAAGCTACCGATATCCATTTATCTTCCGGTTGCTATAGAAAGGCTGCTTGTTTGTGCTTGTTAGTCTTCTGCTTCATCAGTCCAGCCACAGTTTGGGCAGTGACTCTGGCCGATCACACGGTCCACGAGCTGTAGTTGCTGCTCACACTGAGGACATTCACCCGTGAAAAAGGGGTGGGTCATGACTTGTCGAAATTGCTTGAGATATTGATTTTGTTGCGATGACACATACATGGAAGTGCAGGGATCAGAGTAGTTGGTAATCTGGGAAATGATGCGTTTGATGGCCTTGCGTTAGTGGCTTGGTGGAACGGGATGCATGGGACAGATTGATGGCTCGTTTAGCTTCACCTCGGTGTTCTCTACTAATGTGGCAGATCGGTTGTTCCTTTAGCCTCTGGGAAACTACGGAACTAAGGTTGATTTGTTTGTTGTAATGGAGAGCAGTGACTTTTGGGTTTCGTAAGCAGAGGAGGCTGACCCAAAATGCTAGAGTCTGGAGCTAAGAATGAGTAAGAGGGGTGGCATGCAGGACCGATCTGAGACATTTCAGCAACTGCAGGCTCAGCTGACACAACGCTGGCAGTCAATTGAGGCGCTGGAGCAGGAAGATACAGATATTCTGGTGATTCCTTCCTTTAGCCTAGACCAGCAGGAATTGCAGAAGATAGACGGCTTTTTAAATTACGAAGAGCGGTTGTTGTTTTCACTGATTCGTCTACGTCATCCGCAAACCCGGTTGATTTATGTGACGTCTCAGCCGCTGCCCCCGATTGTGATCGATTATTATCTTCAGCTTTTACCCGGTATTCCGTTCTCCCATGCGCGTAATCGCCTATTATTGCTCCCTTTGTATGATCAGTCGGCCAAGTCTCTAAGTCAGAAGCTGTTGGATCGCCCGCGATTGTTGGCGCGAATTCGTCAATCTCTGAGGCCCAAGCGCTCGTATATGATTTGCTTTAACTCGACAGAGCTGGAGCGGGAGTTATCTCTGCAGTTGGGGATTCCACTCTTAGCTGCTGATCCTGCGTTGCTGCACTGGGGGACGAAAAGCGGTAGTCGGGAAGTCTTTGCTGCTTGTGCGGTTCCTCACCCTGATGGCAGTTTGTTAATGCAGACGCCGGAGGAACTGGTGAAGGCGGCGGCTGAGCTTTGGTCTCGCCAGCCGCATCTGCAACGGATGGTGGTTAAGTTGAACCAAGGGTTTTCGGGTGAAGGGAATGCATTGCTCAATCTTCAGGATGTGCCACCGTCTGATTTAACGTTTTCAGATCGGCTGGTTATTATTCGAGATCGGATGCCTCAGCTTATTTTTGAAGCTGCAGGTGAAACCTGGGACCATTTTTGCGATCGCATCCTCCAGCTTGGCGCCATTGTTGAAGCCTTTGTCGAGGGTGACAATAAACGCTCCCCTAGCGTTCAAGGCCGTGTGACTCCCAATGGTGACGTTGAAATCCTCTCTACCCACGATCAAATTTTGGGGGGACCCAGTGGACAAATTTATCTTGGCTGTCGCTTTCCTGCAGATGCTGCCTATCGTCTCCAGCTGCAAGAATTAGGCTTAAAAGTTGGTCAGTATTTGGCTCAAAAAGGAGTCTTAGAACGTTATGGCGTCGACTTTGTGGCTGTACCCCACCAATCGGATACAGGTGAAATCTGTTGGAATCTGCACGCCATTGAAATCAACTTACGCAAGGGTGGTACGACCCACCCCTTCATGACTCTCAAGTTGCTGACCAATGGTACCTATGATCACCAAACAGGTGAGTTTTTTGGTCAACAGGGGCTTCCAAAAAGCTATGTTGCCACTGATAATCTCTGCAAAGAGTCCTATCAAGGGCTGTTGCCTAATGATCTGATGGATATTATTGCGGATCACCATCTACATTTTGAAACCGGGAGTGAAACAGGAACTGTTTTTCACCTCATGGGCTGTTTATCAGAATTTGGCAAACTGGGCCTAACGAGTATTGGCAATACTCCTGAGCAGGCTGATGCTATTTATCGTCAGGTGATTGAGGTTCTAGATCACGAAACAGAGGGGCAAACTCTCGATCGTCAGCGACGATCGCCGACCCTTCCCATCGGCTGGAATCCTTGAGCTGATTGGCTTTAGAGACCGCAGAAGTTAGTAGCTGTGCTCTTTAATATCTCGAAAATGTGAGCGTTGATGCTAGGCAAAACTCGAGCAATGAGTGGTTCCACGTGAAAATACGGACACGCGATCGATCCGCAATTAGACCAGATTGGGTGGCTACTGGAGAAACCTCGTAAAACTACTGATAATTCACGGATTCTTTTGGTCCATTCTAAATATGGATAGATTGGCTAATCCAGCAATTTTACGCTTAAGACTTCTGAGTTAGATTGCTATCTTGAGTTTAGTGAGATTTGCGTAAAAGACCACCGCTCGAATGGCTGTTGTGATTGCACTCTTGGTCGCTCACTCTAGCGACCTACCCGAGAGGCCAACATCAGTTGTCTGAGTAATAAATCTAATCTAAACCTTATTTACATCGAGGCTAGCGGCTATGTCTTTTTATCAAGCACAGATCTATAAGAATGTAATGGAAGAGCTGGTTGCGGAAGAAATCAAGAACCAAGTTAACCAGAATCCTGCCTATCGCTCTCAGAAAATTAACATTACTGAAGTTGCCACCTACGCTCTCAATCGTGTGCCCCCTCTCTATGCATCGAGCCAAGAAGGGCTTTATCGCCAGAAGCAAAGGGCCATGAAAGAGTTCGGTCAGCACTTAAAAGCAGCGGTTCACAAAGGTTTATCAATTGTCACTCAGGAACCCCTGAGGCTGACGACGCCCTTGCTGCCAGAAGAAGATTTAGAAGCGGAAGCACAACTCGCTCGGATGGCTTTAGAACGCCTCCCCATGGATGGCGAACTGTTTTAAAATTTCCGTGGGGAAGGCTGCCATTGATGAGATCAAAAGCTTCTCCTTCGAACCCGGCGTCTCACGATAATCCCGAAAGAGTAGATTCCGCTGGTGATTCAATCACCTGAGACCACAAATGATGAGCTAGTTTAAGTATGGCCTGCTTCATTGAGCAGGGTCAGCAGTCTAGCCTTATCAAGGTCGATGAATGATTGAACCCATGAGCCCCTTTGCACAGATAAAGCAAAAAGCTGCTTCACTATTGCTCTATCAGGCAATTGTAAAAACTGGGCCAGGGCTAGCCTTCATTCAATTGCTTTCAGCGTTAGAGCAGCAAGATATTGGTAGGATCTCGTCGCAGGAATTATGCCTGCAGGCTTATGGGGATTGGTACCATGCTGTTATTAAAGACTATTCCGGATGGCTGAACTACGGCCTGCAAAATATTCTATGGGCAGAAAATCCCCTGACGCTTCAAATGCAGGCTGCGGATTTGACCCAACTCTCGCCAACGTTGATTACCGCTGCACAGCATGATCTAAGAGTGTTGCAGCAGTTATTTGCTGATCCGCAACAGCAGCTCCAGCAAGCGTTGGAGAAGCAATTAGGGACATTGGTTCCGATGCTGCCTTGGGGCCATTATGATGCTGCAATGCCTTTTAGTAATGTCAGCGATTGGGCCGAGGCATTGCCCACATTAGCTCAACACTATCGGCAATGTGGCACAGGTATCTTTGCTCGGTATCGCGCCTTTCAGTGGCAGGAAAAGCAGTTAGTGGGTCTAATAGAGCCTGATCCGATTTCGATGGGCCAGTTGGTGGGATATGAGGCCCAACGCGATCAGTTGATTGTTAATACCGAAGCGCTATTAGCGGGTCGGCCTGCTCTCAATGTTTTGCTCTATGGTAGTCGAGGCTCGGGGAAATCAGCTCTGATTAAGTCTTTGTTGACTGAATACGGAGACCGCAACTTGAGGTTGATTGAGTTAGGCAAATCCGATCTCACCTCCTTGCCTCAGATTCTCCATCAAATTCGGTCACGGCCCCAGAAGTTTATTATTTTTGTGGATGATTTGTCCTTTGAGGCTGATGAAAACACCTACAAGGCTCTTAAGGTGGTGCTGGAAGGTAACCTAACGGCCCGCCCCACTAATGTTGTGGTCTATGCCACCTCAAATCGCCGCCATCTGATTCGCGAATTCTTTGACGATCGTCCCCGGCCCAGGGATGCCGACGAAATTCATAATTGGGATACGGTTCAGGAAAAATTGTCCCTTGGTGATCGCTTTGGCTTAACGCTAACCTTTGAGCCGGCAGATCAAGACACGTATCTTCAAATCGTGCACCACTTGGCTCAACAAGCGGGCATAGAGCTGTCGATCTCAGATCTCGATTTTCAAGCGCTGCAGTGGGCGACTCGCCAAAATGGACGTTCGGGCAGAACAGCCCGTCAGTTCATCGATTTCCTGCAGACCGTTGATTTATCATGAAGGTTCTTTCGCTCTTCAAGCATTGGCCCATGTCTCGTTTTGAATCCCTTACCGTTCAGCCGCGCCCTCTTTGGAAAGTCATGCTTTTTTCGGTCGCAACTGGACTTGCCTACTACGGATACTATAAGTGGGCGATTCAAGAAGAATTAAGAAGCTATCAGGGTGAGGGGTGGTCTGGTGCGCTCTGTCTTCTTCCCTTTGGGATTGGCCTGCTTCTTCCCCAGGCTTTGCGGCTCTGGGATCCAGATGTCCCAGGGTGGTTTGGGTGGTTCTCACTCCTAGGGATTGTGTGGATTTATATTGTTCAGTTTCGGCTGTATCGCACCGTCAATCAGCTATATATGCAAGCGAAGCAACAGCCGCCGCTCAGGGTCTGGTGGCTGTTTATCCCGGGTCTAAATTTGATTGTGGGACTCCAGCAAATTCATTTCTTAAGTCAATATTGGGCCTATGTTAATCAGTCAAAGGTGACTGACCCGGTTGCAGCGCGATTACCCATTCTTTTTGGTCGTCCTGCACTTTAAGTGCTGGCTTCAACGGTGTGAGGATCTTAACTCGAAGGGACGACAAGGGGCGCAACGTTGGACTGTTGTGGCTCTTGGGACTGTGTCTTCAGGATGCTCCATCCCATGCTCAAGCACACTATGCTTGTGACGATTGCAGTTGCTAAGACTGGCAGACGATGTTGAGTAATAAAGTCTAGAAGGCTGAAGCTTTGCGCTTGATCATCAGGAGTCAAACTGGGGCTATCTTCAATTATCGTGCCCTTGAAGTCTAAATCTGGAGAGGATGGTTGAACGCTGGTTCGAGCTTGGGGGTTAGCGCTCCCTGTCGATGCTGGATCTACGTCAGCGACCAGGGTCGCTCTACTATCGACCAAATTAGATTTTTTGAGACTATGAAATTCAATTGATTCTAAATATTTCGCAAACTCAGCTTCTTCCATGGCGACAGTCAAGTAAGAGGCCTGAATTTTGCGGCCTAAGCTGATGGTGTCTCCGTTCACCAGCTCGTGTGAACTGCAACGTTGTTGATTGACAAATACGCCATTGGCGCTAGGCTGTCCCGTGGAGTCACCATCAATGAGACGATAGCGATAACGATGCTCTCCCGGAATCGGGAGACGGAGCAAAATCGCATGTTTCCGAGAAACGGTGACGGTATCCAGCACAATGGCATTGGACGGATCGCGACCAATGGAATAAGCCGCTGCATCTAAGGAGACAGCGCGGCGATTGCCATCATCAATTACCAGAACGTGACGTTCGGGAGATATTTTTCTGCTCTTTTTAGCAGTCGAGTTTGGAGACACAGTCACGAGAGCTTTTTGAGAGGTTCTCTTCTATTGAGGCATTAGAAATTAGGCATGAGCGTGATATGGATCACAATTCATTGAACAGAGTTGTGCTTTCTTTTCGTTGACGATGAGCCTGCCGAGAATGTGAAATAATATATCCGAACTCTCTGCGCCATGCTTCAACGCTATGCCCAATACGTACACAGTAGAACTTCGTCATGCTGGTGATGTTCATACTCTAGAGGTGCCCGAGGATCAGACTATTCTCCGCGCTGCCTATGCTGCTGATATTGATTTGCCTAGTTCTTGTTGCGCTGGTGTATGTACGACCTGTGCAGCTCTGATTTTGGATGAAGGACAGGTTGCCCAAGACGATGCGATGGGTCTAGGTCCAGAGCTGCTCAAAGATGGATATACGCTTCTCTGTGTTGCCTATCCTCGGTCTAATTTGAAGCTTGAGACCGGGAAAGAGGCTGAAGTGTATGAACGTCAATTTGGGCAGTCTTAATCAGATGCCCATCGGTTCTTTGATCTATCTGACATAAAGTATAAGAAAGCTGATTGATGCTGGAGGTCTCATGACGACTCATTTTATTACGGCTGAAGTGGATCTACAGGCGACGGCTCAAGAGCTGCCTGAAGTGATTGAAGCGCAACTTAAGGAGCAGGGTGAACCTTTGCGTTGGGCCGTAACAGAGGTCAAGGATGATAAAGCTCAAGTAGAAGCGGTTGTCTTAACGGATTGACTGAGCGACCCTTTACGGTTGCCCTGATTGTTCCGACCGGGATTGGGGCTGAGATTGGTGGTTATGCAGGGGATGCTCTGCCGGTCGCGCGGGGCATTGCGTCGGTTTGCGATCGCCTGATCACTCATCCCAATGTTATGAACGGGGCACAGCTATACTGGCCCATTGAGAAGGCGCTCTATGTTGAGGGCTACGGCCTTGATCAATATGCTGCGGGCAAGTGGGGACTCAGACCTGTGCGGAGTAATCGCATTGGTCTAGTGCTGGATCAGGGTATTGAGCCAGATTTACGTCTACGTCATCTCCAGGTTGCTGATGCTGCTCGTGCGACTCTAGGGCTACGGTTGACCGATGCTGTTGTGACGGATGCTCCGCTTAATGTGGCTTTGAAGACCGCTGCTTCGGGGGCGACTTGGGGCACGATTGATAATCCTGATAGTCTGCTGCGGGCCGTGGAAACGTCTATTACTGAATTGGGAGCGACTGCAATTGCTGTTGTCGCTCGTTTTCCTGATGATATTGAGGCTGACGTACTTCAGAGCTATCGTCAGGGGCAGGGGGTTGATCCGCTGGCTGGTGCAGAGGCTGTGATTAGTCATCTCGTGGTAAGGACTTTTCAGATCCCTTGCGCTCATGCTCCGGCTTTGCAGCCACTCCCTGTAGATCCGCAGGTCAGCCCTCGGTCCGCAGCTGAGGAGTTGGGCTATACGTTCTTACCGTCGGTATTGGTGGGATTGAGCCGTTCGCCGCAGTTCTTGCAACAGCGGGGGGCAGCAACGGACCTGTGGGCAGAGGATTTGGATGCAATTGTGGTACCGGAGACGGCGTGCGGGGGGAGTGCGATCTTAAGCTTGAACCAAGCCTCAACGCGAATTATTGCTGTTGATAGCCCTACTGCACTTCAGGTTAAGCCAGAAGCTTTTGGGATTCAGGTGACAAAGGTGCGATCGTATTTGGAGGCAATTGGGGTATTGGCGGCTCAGCGTGCAGGTCTCGAGATTTCAGCTTTGACCTCTCACATGAGAGGTATCACCTGTCTTCATCCACCGGTATGAGGTTACTAAAAGCTAGTGAACGGCTGGACTCAATACTGCTGACATCTGGTAACTAACGCTTTTATCTCAATGACGAGCGTCGTCTAGAATCCACCTGTTGCTCAAGAGCTTTTTTGCTTTCAGAGACGGTTTGACCTGCCGTATCGATCTGGATTGGATGACTGTCCCAGAAATCGTACTCACGTTTTAGAACATCATGCCAGGTGGGTAATTTCAAGCCTGGTATGCGAGGCTGACGAGATTCAATGCGTTGGCGATGCTCTTCAGTATTAGAGCAAATGACTTCGATTTCCTGATATTCGACACCAGCGTTCAGGGCAACCTGACGCCAGGCCTGACGCGTAATTTGGATGGAGTTGACGGAATCAGCGATTACATCTCCCAGCTTGAGGTTGTCTGTTGCGACCCGATAGGCAATCTCGTATCCTTCGGGGCCGATTGCGGTTGCTCCTGCATCTCTTAGGGCCTGCTCAATGGTGTCGATTCCTAAATAGGTTGCCTGTAAAACTTGAGATAAATGGGATGCAAGTTCAGTTTTCCCTGTGCCAGGAAGTCCCCCAAATATATACAACACAAGCCTGACATCCTTCAGCAGTTTTGATTTCTCAGGTCTCTCTCTATTGAAGAGATTCAGCGTTTTATATGGAAATGTCTTTTCAGATCTCAACGCTGATTGCAGAGTGTTGCGGACAGTTCTGGCTTGGCTGCAACTTCAGGGGTTAAGACAACATTGCCGCCTGCTCCCCAGAGTTTTGCTTTCTCTGCAGCTGTTGAGGGGTACCACATGTTGAGGTTAGAGACGCCAAAGCAGGCGAGCTGTTCGGGGGATGGGAGATAGGCTGGACGGTCGAAGGCAACGGTAATGGTGGAGGAACGCTCAACAAGCGCAATATCAACGCCGAGCGCTTGAAAGAAAACGCGCTCTTGCTGCGCAAATTCAGTCAAGGAATCGAGGAAGGCTTGGTTAAACTTGCGGCGATTGTAGTAGGGCAAAGAAGAAGATGGATTCCCATGAAAGCCGACCCATGAGCCTTCTCTTACGGTTTTATGAGCTGCCGCCACAAACCAATAGTTGGCGCAAGATGAACCACATCTGCCATCGACAATAATATTGAGTTGGCGTCTGTGGATTTCTTGACCGACTTGGAGGGCATTATCGACGTCTCCGCCTCCCGATTGGACAATTACGGTTGTGATCTCAGGGGTAATGATTTTATTGAATCTGGCTGCGGTTTTGCGGTTTATCTGACCGACAAACCGCAAGGTCTGTTCATTCACTTGCATCCATTTTCCCGCCGGTTCGTTGCTGAATGCTGGGGGATGAACAGTTAGGGCACTGATCACGGCCAAAGATAAAAGTGCGCCTAGCTTAGCTGTTTTCATAGAGGCTGGAAGAGGGGGCTACTTTGGTTTGCGATCGCAACTTTCGTTAACTTTATGAGCATCATGGCACAAGTGTTGTGATCGGAGGTGATAGGTATCACAGTAGTGCAGTCGCTCGATCCGTTATGGTAATTGTATATTTTGCTGTGAAAATCACGCTTCGACCTTACGTCGCTAACGCCTCAGAATGGCCCAAGCAGGTTCTGTAATCCTATGAAGTTGTCGCTTGGCTTGCTGAACTCGCGCCTATCTCGCCGCATTGTGTCCTCAATTTTCTTCTGTATTGTGGCCATTGAGGGTGTTCTGTTTATTCCGGCCTATATCTATCGAGAGAGAGAACTCCTGCAACAGTTGGAAACCTTGTCTTCAGAGGTTTTAACAACGGTTAAGGTCGATGTGATGACGGATGTGGCTTCGACGGCTCTGTTAGATCGAGCCCAAGAGCGGCTGAAGCCCGACTCGGTGATTTTGGGCGGGACGCTGTTTAGCCCAGACGGCAAGCAGCTTGATACCTTTGGTGATGCGCCTCAAATTGCCACTGCTGAGCTGGTGGGAGATCAAGTCATTCGGCTTCGAGCAGGGAATCGTTACGATATTTCTTGGCCGCAGCGGATGTTCCAGGATCAGTATGTGCTGGTCATTCGTCATGATGCGTCCCATTTGCGGCAGGCGATGCTGTTCTTTGCGTTACGGACGGTGGGGGTTGTGGTCCTCTTGTCTGCCTGTGTGACGTTGTTGATGATTCGGGTTTTAGAACGGCTGCTGATTACTCCGATTGTGGAGCTGCGGGATGACGTTGAGTTAGCCGGAGAGAAAGTGAGTGAAAATCAACTGCCGCAGTTTGCGAGTAAGTCTCTCGATCGCTCGGATGAGTTGGGAGATGTCGCCGTTGCGTTCCATCAGATGTTTCATCGGGCGCGGATGGAGATTTGCGATCGCAAACAGGCTGAATCTAATCTTCGTTCTGAAAAAGAAAAGTCAGAGCGCTTGCTGCTCAACATTTTGCCCGCCACCATTGCCGACAAGCTTAAGGAAGATCCCGGTGCGATTGCCTCGCGATGCCAAGAGGCCACGATCCTTTTTGCCGATATCGTAAACTTTACGAGCCTCTCCACTCAAATCACGCCAGCCCAACTCGTCAAACAACTCAACGCTATTTTCTCGACGTTTGATTTTTTAGCGGAGCAGTATGGCCTAGAGAAAATCAAAACCATTGGAGATGCCTATATGGTGGCAGGGGGTGTCACCATGAGTCGCGTGGATCACGCAGAAAGTGTGCTGGAAATGGCTCTCGAAATGCAGCGGGCTATTCAACGTTTTCGCCGTCCTGATGGTCAACCTTTTCAGCTCAGAATTGGTGTTAACACTGGTCCAGTGGTTGCGGGTGTGATTGGCTTGCACAAATTTAGCTATGACCTGTGGGGAGATGCGGTAAACATTGCCAGTCGAATGGAATCTCACGGGGTGATTAACCAGATTCATGTGACTGAATCGACCTATTTGCGCGTTAGAAACCAGTATGTCTTCCAGAGTCGAGGTCCCGTCAAGCTCAAAGGTTGGGGAGTGATGAATTCATATTTGCTGGTGGGGCGCCAGTCTCAACGTTCTGTTGCGCCGGTGTCGGGAGAGCAGCCGCATTATGATGTTGCCCATGTTCATGCATTGACCACTAACCTATTGGCAGAAGTGACTCAGATCAAAGCGCATAAGCTGCCGTCTTCATAGTTCAAGCGTGAGAGCGGATAGTGTCAGGCGCTTGGATGGCTCTGCTGTTGAGGGCTAAATGGCAAATATCAGAGAAATTCCAAGGCTCAAAAAGAGTGAAAGTAGAGAAATAAACAATACTGGTCTAAACCCCATATTTAAAATGATTGGATATTATTTTTGTATATAAAAATAATGCCCACTTTTTTCTAGAGATTTTCCCGTGTTTCCTTGAGGGTTGTAACGATGCTTCCCTTATGAATCAATGCCCCTGTTGCAAGCAGACGGGGTCTGGAAGATGCTTCACTCCCAATCCGTAGGTTTGGAGTGTGATTGTTGTTCTTTGTTGCAAGGCACGGAGAATATACCCAGGCTAGATTCAAAATCCAATATCTAAGGAAAGAGAGAATCCTACTATCGTGTTCGATAAAGTTACTGCACCATTGGTTTCCAATCCCCTGAAGGAATGAACGCTGCCCAATAGAAAGGATGTTGATACTTGGCATTCTTGAGCATCGTGAGTTGAGTGTTTCTCATCGCTTCACTACGTCCTTCTTTGTTGAGCAGTCGCTGATAGTAGCTCGCCATCAGGTCTTTGGTACCCTCATCACTGACTTTCCATAGACTGAGAACTTGACTCTCAGCGCCTGTCATCACAAAGGCTCTTCTGAGGCCATAAACCCCTTCTCCGTTGGCAATATCTCCTAATCCCGTTTCACAGGCTGAAAGCACCACCAGTTTAGTGCCTCTTAAATCCAAGCCCGTTGCTTCTAAGGCTGTAAAAATACCGTCTTCTGTTCCACTTTTACGGGGATTGGCTCCAGCCAACGCCAGTCCTGAACGCAAGAGCGGGTTTTCGTTGTTTTTTTGCTGCTGGGGTTGTGGGTTTTCCTTGGCTATAACGTTAATGCTGCCTCGATTGGCGTCAGGATCAGGAGCTGCCTCTAGATCAGTTTCAAGAAAGAATCCGTGGGTGGCAATATGCAGTATTTCTGGTGATTGGATTTGCTTGAGGGCATTCTCTGTCGCCTGGGCATCTGTTAGCACGGTTGATTTTGGTAGGAGCTTGTGAAGCTGCTCTGCTTCTTTTTTCGTTCCAGGAAGGGGGCCAAACGTAAGGTTTAAGTCTCGTGAGCTGCGATTATCACTTTTTTGAGCTGCTGCTATCTTTGGTGTTCCTGCTTGTTGGTAATCAGGATTGGCAATAATGACTGGGGCTTGGAGTTCCTGTTTAGTCTGGACTGTGGGATCTAGCTTCAGCAAATCCCGCCCTGATGATAGGTAGGTGATGTCGTAGTTCTCAACGAGATATTGATTGTTCTCATCGACGAGGGCAGCAAAGGGAATCAAGTTGAGTTGGCTATCGGGGGAGAGCAAAAGTTGTTTTGTATCGCCCAGCTTGGCTCGAATGGGCTGCATGAGCTGCTGATCGAGTTTTCTGGCAATGGGTCTGATATCAGAGGTGTCTGACTTGAGGGCTTGGCGAAATTGTGTAACAGCTTGGTCGATGGGGTGGGCTTCTCCGAGGTTGACCCACTGCAGGTCACCATCTGATCGAAGGATGTAGGCTGCATAGTGGGTTTTTCCCCATTGAAATTCGCGCTTACTCGCTTGTAAATCGAAGGGTTTGTATTTAACCAGTTCGACTAGGGCTGTTTCTTGGGGAATGTGTTGTTGGACGGTTGCAACAGTAACGGGTTGAGTTTCGACTTGAAAGTCGAAACTCTTTCGAGCCAGTTGATTTTCCAGCCCCTCTTCCTGGGTTTTGAGTTGATTGAGGATGGTTTGATGTTGCTTGGGTGAGAGTGGTCCCGGTCTTTGGAATGTGAGAGCTGCCTGTTGAGCACGAATGTCTGAGAGTTGATCAAACAGGGGACGATCTGCAGGGTCTAAATTCTGTTTTAGTGTTTGGAATGTATTCGTGAGAGAGGCGAGGACTCGTCCCTTACGTCGCAAAATGGTGTTGAGGGCGAGTTGGGCTGAGGGAAGGGACTGAGGAGCGTCCTTGAGACTGAGAGAGATGGATGCATTGGTTGTACCTGATAGAGTCGTGATGTAGGCTCGTTTTCTAGCTTCAGAGATAGTGGAGAGTGTTAAGCCTAGATTCCGTTCTTCGATATCGGCAGCACGAGCGTAGAATTGATGGGCAAGGGATAGATTTCCCTGGGAGTGGTGCAAGCTTGCCAAATTTGTAAGGCTTTGTTTGACATCAGGGTGTGTTTTCCCAAGCACATTTTCTTGTATGTCCAGTGCGCGTTGGAATAGGGGTTCAGCTTTGGTCTCGAGCTGTTGAAAGGTGTATATGACGCCCAAGTTGTTGAGGCTGTTTGCAACATCAGGGTGTTCTTCCCCAAGCGCATTCTTCCGTATATTCAGTGCACGTTGGCATAGGGGTTCGGCTTTGGAATAGAGACCCTGAGTGATGTACAAGTCTGCTAAGTTGTTGAGCTTGGTTGCGAATGTAGGGTGTTCTTTCCCGAGCGCTTTTTCATCAATATCTAATGCTCTTTGGAAGAGGGGCTCGGCTTTGGAATAGAGAGCTTGCGATTTGTATACATGTGCCAAGTTGTTGAGGCTGTTTGCGACATCAGGGTGTTCTTTCCCGAGTGCATTTTCTTGTGTACTCACTGCTTTTTGGTAGAGGGAGATAGCTTTGGTATAGAAACCCTGAGAGTGGTACAGACCTGCCAAGTTGCTGAGGCTGCCTGCGACCAAGGGGTGTTCTTCCCCGAGCGTATTTTCTCGGATACTGAGTGCTCTTTGTAAGAGAGGTTCGGCTTTTGTATGGAGTCCCTGCGTGATGTACAACAGTGCCAAATCGTTGAGGCTAGTTGCGACATCAGGGTGTTCTTTCCCGAGTGCATTTTCTCGTATACCCAGTGCTTGCTGGTACAAGGGAGTGGCTTTGGAGTAGAGCCCCTGAGACTTATACAAACTGGCCAAGTTGTTGAGGCTGTTGGCGAAAAGAGGGTGTTCTTTCCCAATCGCTGCTGTATAAATATGAAGTGCACGTTGGTAGAGAGGCTCGGCTTTAGAGTAGAAAACCTGAGTGCTGTACGAAAGTGCCAAGTTATTGAGGCCGGTTGCGACAGAGGGGTGTGTCTTTCCGAGTGCTTTTTCCTGAATACTCAATGCGCGTATATAGAGGGGGTTGGCTTGGTCAAAGAGACCCTGGGAACGATAGACCTCTGCCAAGTTATTGAGGCTGTTTGCGACATCAGGGTGTTCTTTCCCGAGTGCTTTTTCCTCAATATCAAGTGCACGTTGGTAAAGCGGTTCGGCTTTAGCATAGAGGCCCTGAGATTTGTACAACCCGGCTAAGTTGTAGAGGATGGTGGCGACAGCAAGGTGCTCTTTCCCGACTGCTTTTTCAAGCATACTCAGGGCGCTTACTGATATTGGTATGGCTTCTGAGATGCGCCCCTGTTGGGATAGTTGTTTGGATTGTTGGTGTAACTGTTCAGCTTCAATGATCAATTGCTGCTTCATCTCGTCTGAAGGGGTTTGCGTTATCAGGGGAGGGGCCGTCTTTTTGGCCTTTCGCTCATCGCTAAAATCTAGAGCACTTTTCCTGAATGCTGTTTCTTGAGTATTAAAGTCAGGAGTGGCCCTAGCCTTCTCACTTAAGGGGATATAAAAGATCACAAAGGTTGATAACAGCAGCAGTAACGAAAAATGAGGGCTTAGCAAACGCATAGCAATACTGGTATGGGTGACTCTGCTGATGAGTATGATGCATCGCACGCAACCCTCACAGCTATGTTGCGAGTTTGGCAACAGATTTTTATTCTTGCAATTTATATTGTTTGGACCTTGGGAACGTTCCTGATCTCTAAATCGATAGAATCAAAGCTGAGAATGCTTGTTTTATCCTGCAAGAAGGGCTGATATGAACGCAATGATGGTTATCCATCCCTATAAATACGAAGGGATGTGGGTGTTTGACGACGAAAAAGTCGGCTTGGTGCAAGAACCATTTGTCGCAGGAGCCGACACGATTATTGATCAGATGGTTGTTGATCTGCCCAATGCAGAATCGGGGTTTAGCCTCTTGTTCTCTGCAAACCCCTTTCCGGGATGCCAAGTGAAGTTTGAGTGGCAGCGCGAAGAGTTTGGAGGCAATTGGTATGCTGCCTCAGCTTTAGAAAAGGAAGGATGGCTATGCCCTGCTTTTTTGAAATACTTTGATGTAGCGCCCAAAGAACTCTATGCCCAGTTCAAAAGCCGTGCTGCATAGCAAGCCTCTGGCTGGGCTGCGGTTGTTCTTGATCTTGTAATTTCTCTGGTTATTCGGGTTGCCAGCGTTCGAGCATTTGACTGTAGATTCTGGCGATGACCTCATCCGCTCTGGAAGGCTGTGCCACTTTGATACAGGCTTCAGCTGGATAAGCCTCCGGTGCATCGAGAATTTGTTTGAGAGAGGTTGCGATCGCATCCCCCGTCCGCTCTTTTGCGACGACACCAGATTCAGGTGTTAACAGATTCGGTGTCTCTCCACAATCCGTTGTTACCACTGGGGCACCACAGGCCAGCGCCTCTAAAACCGTCAGCGGCAGTCCCTCATAAACGCTGGAGAGGACAAAACTATGGCAAATCCGATAGAACTCCGCAAGCTGTTCGCCGCCTAAAGTCCCCAGGAGTGTGACTTGGTTGGATAAGCCGAGACGCTCAATCTCAGCCTGAACTGCTGGGAGGAGTTCGCCATCCCCCGCCATGAATAGATGCACGCTGGGATCCTTCAGAGCCGCCACCGTCTGGATCAGCAGGACCGGATCCTTTTGGGGATGGAGACGACCTGCAAATAATAGAAAGCGCGTATCCTCAGGCAAGTTGCGTTCCTTGGCAAAGGCTTGGCGTGCTGTGGCGCGCTGCTCTGATGGCAATGGGTAAAAGATCTCAGGATCGACGGTGTTTTGGTAAAAGGTGATGCGATCGGCAATCTCGGGGTAGCGATCCCGATAAAACTGACAGGAATTAGAATTGCAGGACAGAATTTCAGCAAACTGTCCCACCAATATCTTCTCTAGCCGAAAGTAGACCGACGGCAAATAGCGCCATAGAATCGAGCCTTTATCCCCCCCCGAGCCGGACATTTGCTCTTCGATGTCGTTGTGAATGACCAGGGTTTTGTCCCCTTTCCACTTAAACGTCACCAGCGTCGGTTCGATGCGGTGGAAATGCATAAAATCTGAGGCGAAGTTCCGTTTCAGCAATGCCCCGGTGTAGCGCAAGGTTGTGGGGATTAAGCCCCGTACATCATCATTCTCAACCAGAATCAGCGGTAAAAATGAGAGCTTACGACCGGCCAGTTCTGTCTCTTGCCACTGCCCCAACGGCTCTTTGGGGTCTACCCCTGTCCCCACGAGTCGAACGTCGAATTCTGGGGGTGCGTATTTAATAAAGTTGATGATGATGGTCTGAATGCCGCCAATCGTGGTGTTCCAGGGATTAAATTGATAAAAAATGGTGAGAACGGGCTTACGCATAGACTGTATCGTTGGATAGGAACGGTATTGGCACCAAAACAGATCTATCCTAGCCTTTAGTCTTTCGCTTCAGAACATGACGTCTACGCCGACCGGAAAGCAACGGGCTCCGATGAACCGGACCTTGACGCTGGAGAGTTGCGATCGCAACCGCCTCTTGCCCCGTCTGATTCAAGATCCCACAACGCTCAAGGATTTAACCGGCACCCTGCAAGGAGACTGTCTCCAGATCGCTCCTCAGCTTCCTCCGGCCTGCGTTGACTTGCTGATCTTGGATCCCCCCTACAACCTGTCCAAGAGCTTCAACGGCAAAAAGTTTGCGAAGCGCTCCGTTGCTGATTATTCCGATTGGCTCGAACGGTTAATTGTGACCTTGCTGCCCCTTCTAAAAACCACCGCCACCGTTTATATCTGCGGCGATTGGTTCTCTTCTGCTTCTATTTTTTCCGTTGCCTCTGAACACCTGATCGTTCGCAACCGAATCACCTGGGAACGCGAGAAAGGCAGAGGAGCCAAAGCCAACTGGAAAAATGCCAGCGAAGACCTGTGGTTCTGTACCGTCTCCAATGACTATACGTTCCATGCAGATGCTGTTAAGGTCCGGCGGCGGGTGATTGCGCCCTATCGTGATGCCAATGGTGACCCTAAGGACTGGCAGACCACCGCCAGCGGTAAGTTTCGCGACACCCATCCTTCAAACCTCTGGACCGATATCACGATCCCGTTTTGGTCGATGCCGGAGAATACCGATCATCCCACCCAAAAAAGCGAGAAGCTGATGGCTAAACTTCTACTCGCCAGTAGTAATCCTGGGGATTTAGTTTTTGATCCATTCTTAGGCAGCGGGACGACTTCCGTGGTGGCCAAAAAACTAGATCGTCGGTATTTAGGGATTGAGCAAGATGAAGACTACTGCTTGTTGGTGGAGCATCGTCTAGAGCTCGCAGAGTCTAACCCCCACATTCAAGGGTTTGCTGACGGTATTTTTTGGGAGCGAAATACGCCGCCACCGACGTCCTCAGAGATTGAATAACGGTTTTGTGTGGGTCTATGCAATTGTGTCTTCTGCGGTGGGTAACTGTGGTATTGGCAAACATCTCATAATATTCTGGTGGTTCTTCTCTCCCCCTGATTTTTGACGGCAAGGGTCACAGGCGGTGGGGCTCCCTTCAACGGTGAGCGATTGGGGGGTAGGGCAATACGGTCAGTGAATGGTGTAAGTAGATTTATGACACCCGATAACGATAGAGCTATTCTCCAGAGCATCAATGAATTGCTAGAGCGTTATGAGCGGTTTGGGATTCATCTGGGTTTAGAGACCAGTCATCAGCTTTTAAAAGCCTTGGGCAATCCGCATCACCGTACGCCCGTTATTCACGTCGCTGGCACCAACGGTAAAGGGTCGGTCTGTGCCTATTTGTCCTCGGTGCTGACTGCTGCCGGCTATCGGGTGGGCCGTTATACGTCCCCTCATTTAGTGGATTGGACTGAACGCATTTGTATAAACCAACAGCCCATTGCCGCAGAGTTGCTCTATGAGGCTTTGCAACGAGTCGAAGCGGCGGTGACCGAACCGACGCCGACTCAGTTTGAAGTGATCACTGCGGCGGCTTGGTGCTGCTTCGAGTTTGTGGATATTGCCATCATTGAAGTGGGGTTGGGGGGGCGGCTGGATGCCACGAATGTGTGCGATGCGCCTTTGGTGAGTGTGATTACTTCCATTAGCCGGGACCATTGGCAGCGTTTGGGGCCGACCTTGGCCGATATTGCCTATGAGAAGGCCGGAATCTTGAAGCAAGATGGCGCTGCTGTTGTCGGTCCCCTCCCGGAGGAGGCAGAGTCGGTGGTGCGACAGCGGATTTCAGAGTTGAACTGTATGGACCAGTGGCCTCAACCGGCGGTCCTACTGGCGCAATCTGCTCATCAACAGACGGTGACTGCGGCGGGTATGACTTACGATTTGAGCTTGCCAGGGGATGTGCAGTTGGTTAATTCAGGAGTTGCGATCGCAACCCTTCAAGTTCTCAGACAACAAGGCTGGGAGATCTCAGATGATGCGATTACAACGGGGATGAAAACCGCCACCTGGCCAGGACGTTTGCAATGGACCCAATGGCAAGGCCAGCCCCTACTGCTTGATGGTGCCCATAACGAAGCCGCCGCCCTTGCGCTCCGCCAATATGTTGACCGCTTAGAGCCACCTGTTCATTGGCTCATGGGCATGCTCTCGACCAAAGACCATGCCGCTGTGTTAGCTGCCCTGTTGCGTCCCGGCGATAGCCTTGCCCTCGTGCCTGTTCCAGGACACAGCAGTGCCGATCTACCAAGCCTAATGGCTGTGGCCCTAGACCGTTGTCCTGAGTTAACACAATGCCAGAGCTATCCTAATTTAGCGACGGGGCTACAGTCCTTCTCTACAGGCACTAACGTGCTGTGCGGCTCGCTGTATTTAGTCGGTCAGTTTCTGGCCCAAGCGGCAGGAGCGACAGAGTAAAACGGTGCCCCGGCCCCTTAGAATTTGCCCTACATTGAAGTTGGCATGTGACATTGAATACCCCTAGAATGTGTTTTGCTGTCCGAGAGAGGGCAGACTAGATTTGGTGAGGGATTGACCACGGCCCAGATGAATTAAGAGACATTGCAGCATGAGCTATTGCATAAATTCAGACTGCATGGACCCCAAAAATAACCCGCAGGCGACGAAGTGCCATGCATGCGGTACAAGCCTGCTGCTACGCGATCGCTATCGCGCCACACGAGTGCTGGGTAAGGGGGGATTTGGTACGACCTTTGCGGCCACCGATAAAGGGCTGCCGGGCCAGCCGGACTGCGTCATTAAACAGCTGAAGCCACTCTTGAGTACGCCTCAATATGTTGCTCAATGCCAAAAGCTATTTCAGCGCGAAGCCGAAACCCTGGGCAAAATTGGGAATCACCCTCAAATTCCGCGTTTGCTTGACTACTTTGAGATGGGGCAAGAATTCTATCTAGTTCAGGAATATATCAGTGGCTACACCCTGCATAAAGAAGCAAAACGGTCGGGGCCATTAACCGAAGGCCAGGTGAGAGATGTTCTCCAAGAAATACTGCCGGTTCTCGACTATCTTCACAAGCAAAAGGTGATTCACCGCGATATTAAGCCCGCCAATGTGATTCGCCGCGAAATTGACAACAAGCTGATTTTGATTGACTTTGGGGTCGTCAATGATCAGG
>CALFCG010000070.1 GCA_937951315.1 uncultured cyanobacterium | reverse complement strand
CAAAAAAGACTGCGTTAAATCTGCCCCCTGTAAGTTTGCACCGGTTAGATCGGCCCCTTCGAGATTCGCCTCGACGAGATTGGTGCCTTGAAGATTAGCATTTCTGAGATCTGCTCCAATCAAATGAGCCTGACTCAAATCTGCACCAGACAAGTCACAGTTTGCACAGAGGTTGGTTTCCAGAAGCTGTCGAACCTGATCCGGTTGCTCCGCATTGACGGCAGTGGAAACCACCAGAGTACTGACCAAAGCGAAAGCTGTAACAAAAGACTGATTCATGGCATTCTCCTTTCCCAAAGAAATGGTTTTGAAATAAGCCGATGACATTGAATATATCCAGACAAAATGAGTTTGAACTGATCGATTCCTGGATGAAAAGGGTCAGTCTGCTGAGTGCTCCCTAGAGGTTGCCTGGGTATTTACTGAGAAAGAAGGGAGACTCCATAGAGAGCCAAGACTTCAGGAATTACACAAGTTTCCTCAAAAGATAGGCAACCCGCTGATCAGATGATCAGAGGTACAACCTTGCTTCATAAAGGGACACAAAGAATTCAGGGCAACCGCAGAAGCCATAGCTTAGAATTAAGCTGCATAGAATTCTGTAAGCGGAGTAGCTGAACGAATGCCAGGTTTAGTTGGATTTCTCCTAGTCGTCATTTATGTTGGCGGCGGGTGGAAGTTTTGGTCAGGTTTTAATCGCACCACTTTCAGCCAAAATCGCGCCATGCTGACGTTGCTGTGGCCGATCATGTTACCCAGCAGTAAGTCCTATCGGCAAAATTTCATGAAAGCCCTCAAAAGCTGATGGCATTGAGACTTAAATACATCGTTATAGGGTAAAGCATGGCTAAAAAAAGCCGCCAGCAATCAGAAGCCTCTGAGAAGTCAGACTGGTTCAGCCTCGCGCCAGATCAATGGCAGGCCCAGCTTCAAGCCGTCACAGATCGCTATGATCGTGAGTACCAGCAAGACGCCGTAGAGTTGCCGCCCGAAGTTGAGGCCATGCCAGTCTTTCAAGATTGGGCCACAGGCCGACTCCAGGCCCGCATTGCTTCGCCCTTTTGGGAAATTTCAAAACCCAAGAAAGGAGAACAATGGCTCGATATTGGCTGCGGTCTCAGTTTTTTAGTCTATCCTTGGCGGGATTGGGACGCATTTTTCTATGGTCAAGAGCTGAGTCCCGTTGTTCTAGAAGCCGTGAACAAGCGGGGGCCCCAGCTCAATTCCAAGCTCTTTCGTGGGGTGGAGCGTGGACCCGCCCATCATCTGCGATATAAAGAACAGCAATTTGATGGGGTGATTGCAACAGGCTTTAGCTGTTACTATCCGTTGGATTATTGGGAAGTTGCGATCGCAGAAGTCAAACGCGTCCTCAAACCCAAAGGCACTTTCATTTTTGATGTTCTGCTACCTGATAGCACCCTTGCAGAGAATTGGGCCATTCTAGAGACCTACCTAGGTGCAGAGGTTCTACTAGAAACACTAGAAAACTGGCAAAAGCTAATTAAAAATGCGGGTGGCAAAATTACAAAAACAGCTGAGGGGGAACTCTTTAGCCTACAGAGGGTAAAGTTTTAAGCCGCCGAGTGATCAAGGTGCGATTGTTACGGTCTAGCCAGTTGGCCTGCAACAGTTTAGTGGCCTCCGGCGCGGGTAGAGGCCGACTGAACAAATAGCCCTGTACAATCTCACAGTCTAATGACTGCAGCACGCCAAGCTGTTCTTCACTATCAACGCCCTCAGCCACGATATCAAGATTCAAGCCTCGCCCTAGCCCTAACACAGCATTGATGATTTCGACATCTTTTGACTCAGGCTTGAGATCCCGAATGAAGGACTGATCAATCTTGAGAGTATTGAAGGGCAGTTCCTTGAGATAGTTGAGGGACGAGTAACCTGTCCCAAAGTCATCCATAGCAATGTGGACACCAATATCTTTCAGCTGCGCCAGCACCGACTTCGTGAAATCCATATTCGTCACAGCCGTTGTCTCCGTAATTTCAAGTTCGAGAGACTTCGGATCCAGCTGGGTTTGGAGCAGAACCTGAGCAACAATTTCCGGCAAGTTAGGTTGAAAGAACTGTCGAGCCGAAAGGTTAACTGCGACCGAAAGCGGCAATAACCCCAAACGATGCCATTCCACCGTCTGCTGGCAGGCGGTACGGAGCACCCATTCACCAATCTCAATAATCAGCCCTGTCTCTTCTGCCAGCGGGATAAAGGTGGCGGGTGAGACCAATCCCCGCTCAGGGTGCTGCCACCGGATCAAAGCTTCTAGGCCCACAATGGTTCCGGTCTGAATATTAAACTTAGGCTGATAGCAGAGTAGGAGTTCATCCCGCTCAATGGCATAGCGCAGGCTATTCTCTAACGCCAATAAATCAGGAGCCTTAGAGTCCATCGCAGGACTGTAAATCTGATAGGTGCCGCGACCATGTTCTTTACTGCGATAAAGTGCCACGTCTGCGTTTTGCATCAGCGTCTCTGCGCTATCATTGGCTCCCGCAGAAATCGAAATGCCGATGCTCGCCGTGACATGCAGTTCATGTTCACGCACTCGAAAGGGAAGCTTGAGAGCTTCTAGCATCCGATAAGCAGTCAGTGTAACGTCATCCAGCGACTGGGCCTGTGGCAGCAAAAGGGTGAATTCATCGCCCCCCCAACGCGCCAGTGTATCTCCTTCTCGCAGGCATCCCTTCAAGCGATTCGCAACCTCTAGCAGAAGTTCATCCCCAACCGAGTGCCCCAAACTATCGTTAATCACCTTGAAGCGATCAAGATCTAAGAACATCACCGCAATATCTTGCTTCGTTCGATGGGCACCCGCAAGCGCTAACTTAAGCCGATCGTTAAACAGAACCCGATTCGGTAAGTCAGTGAGAGCATCATGAAAGGCCTGATGCCGAATAATTTCTTCTTTATCTTGTCGCTGTAAAGCAGCGCCAATGCTAGCAGCCATGGCAAACACCACTGACTCTTCCTGCGGAGACCAACGATATTCTACGGTGCAGTTATCAAGTTCAATAAAGCCCCACTGGACACCATTAATCAAGATGGGAACCACCAAAATAGATAAGATGCCGTCTCTCAGAAGCAACGTCCGTTCTGAATCGGGTAGTTCGTGGGTGAGACCGCAGACAGCCTTAGAGGCCAGAAAAGTTTGATGCCACTGCTGTAGAGTCGGGTTGCTGTAAGAGATGCCTTGACGATGGGCTTTATGACGGATGGATTCAATAGAATCGCGAGTCCATTCGAAGCGCATACTCGCAGCCATTCCTTGCTCTTGGGTATGGTTCTCACAGATGCTAATCCGATCAACCCCTGCTGCTTTGCCTAAAATTTCTAAGGCTCGAAAAATGGCAAGATCGTAGCCTGTACTCTCAAGTAAATGGGTCGTGGCTTGGGCAACGCTCTGTAACAAGCGATCACGCTTGTGCAGTTCAGCCTCTGCGTTTTTGCGCTCAGTGATATCGAAGACACAGCATCTCACCAAATCGCTTTCAGAAATATAGTGGATGGACTGCTCATAGATTTTGCCTGCAGCCTCAACTTCTCGCACGAGAATATTTTGTTCAGAGGTCGAGATCAAATCGAGTAAACCCCTCAGAACAGGATGCTCAATTCTTTCAACCGGCAGTTCAGGAAAGATATTCGCTGCGGCTGGGTTGAGGTAGGTCAATTCTCCCTGTAGGTTAACCTCAAACATGGGACTCGGAATAATCTCTGGGAACGAAGCCAGGCGGATTAAGGAGGCCTCATCAAAGCTGTCTGGCTCTTGAGAATCTCCTGGGGAGGGAAAATTTGTAAAGCTCTCTTCTGACAGCCACTCATCATAGTTGATGTCTTGGCAATAAAGCTCGAATTCTTCGTCAGAGAGCGGCTGTAAATTTAAGTATCGAGCCCGAACTTGATTTCCAAAGAGAATACAGTCTCCCCCCTTGAGACGGTGAGAGAACCGCTTGCGGCCATTGACTTTCAGGCCGTTCGTACTGCGCTTACCCTGCAAATCACCATCAATGAGCAAAAAACCGTAGCTGCTCGCATCAGCACTGGTCACGCGCAGTAGCAAAGCATGCTGACGGGACACCGCCTTGGACTCCAGGACAATAGAGTTCGTCTGCTCTCTGCCAATGGAGTGGGATGAAGCCTCCAAGGAAACGAGACTAAAGCCCGTCGTTCCCCCGAGAATTAACAGGTGCCGCACCTGCTTTTTTTGGTTGTTCTCCACAGTTGAGACACACTCCGGTCGATCTAGCCAGAAAAAGCATCAGTCTTTTTCTGGGCCGTATTGATGAATGAGACTTCGAATCGTGAGCAGGTATAGCATCAAGACATGGCTCATACTTACAGGGTGCCCACAATCAATATTAGTGCTGACAATATATTCGCTAGATGCTGCACCAACCCCCAACATCCCCCAGTGATACACCACCCCAAATTTGGTTAATTGGTGGAACCACTGAGAGCCTCGAGTTATCAAAACTCATCGTGCAGCAGTCTCTAGCCTGCATTGTTTCAGTCACAACTGACGTTGCCCAAGCCCCTTACCCCTGTTCACCATTGTTACAGATTTGTATCCGACAGTTCAACTCTGCAACACTCCATCATTTTTTAGTAAACCAGAACATCACGGCCATTCTAGATGCATCCCATCCCCATGCGGCAGAGATTTCTCAACTCGCGATGAAGGCCGCCAGAACTTTCCAGCTGCCCTACCTACGATTTGAACGTCCATGGGTCACTGAGCCCAGCCCCCAAGTCCAAGAGATTGAGAACTTACAGGCGTTGTTAACTCCTGAATATTTACTCAAACAACGAGTCCTATTGACGATTGGAGCAAAGACACTCCTGCACATCCAACCCTGGCAAGATCGCAGCACATTGTTCGCACGTATTCTACCCTCAGAAATGGCGTTTCAAGCTGCAACAGCAGCGGGATTTACATCAGAGCGATTGATCGCGCTCCGCCCTCCGATCTCATTGGAACTCGAAATTGCGCTGTGGCAGCAATGGCGGATTGAGCGGGTCGTCACCAAGGCATCCGGCCAGCCGGGGGGGGAGGGCATCAAACGTCAGGCTGCCGAGGCGTTAGGCATTCCTTTGTTGGTGATTAAACGTCCTCAAATTGTTTACCCCCAGCAGACCAGTGATTTAGGAGATGCGATCGCATTTTGCCAACAGGCTCTTCAGCAACATTCTTGAAAGGACCCATCCATCCCCCAAGCAAACTAAAAGAGCTGCATGCCAATTATTTATCTGCGGTAAGGTTAAAATATCCCGCTACACAGAAACAGTCCATTCTCCCCAAATACACGTCTGTCATTGACTTAGATGTCTCAGGATTCTGTTACCCATGTCTGAACAACCCGGCGATCACCCTGCAGAAGAGGCTTTTGACTTACCATTGCCGACAGATCCCCGTCCCAACATCAAAGCAGTTGTCACGCGTCTCGCTCAATCCATAGAGCGCGATGACCTCGTCCAAGATGTCGTCCATGGGCTGCGCCTATCCCTAGACATTGATCGGGTAGCACTCTACTACTTTTACCAACGATGGAAAGGTCAAGTCACCTTTGAAGCCCTGAGTCAGCCAAGCTACTCTATCTTCGGCATGACCGGAGCCGATGACTGTTTCAATGATGAATACGCCGCCCTTTATGAGGCAGGGCGGTACCGAGGCATCGATGATATTGAATCAGAGCCCCTCCATGACTGTCACCGCAACTTTTTACGGAGCATTCAAGTCAAGTCCAATCTAGTGGTTCCCGTTTTAATTCCGCAGGGGCTATGGGGACTCTTAGCCGCTCACCAGTGCCAAGGGAAGCGAGCTTGGTCTGAGGCTGATATTACAACCATGCAAGCTGGAGCCGATCGGCTCGCGACTTCACCGACCATTCGGGATACAGCTCTGTAATTTAAGCCACACCTCAATCAAAACGGATCGTTTGTCTCTTGCACACCGGCTTCTACCACACCCACCTCAGGGCTGGTGAGAGGGCCACGATTGCCCACAAAATTGAAGCCGCCCACGCGAAACAACAGTGAGGCCGCCTCCAGTTCGGGACTAATGCGCAGGGTTAGACCGTAGGTGCGGCGGCTGTAGTCCAGAATAAAATCTGAATTAAAAAAGTTGCCGTTTTCAAGGTTGAGCGAAGTCTGAAAACCGAAGCGGAACGGACCATAGATATGTTGCAGAATACCGGCTGACAGCACTTGTTGATCAACAACCCGATCAAACAAAAACGGAGAACTGCCGCCCTGAAAGACCTGAGAATAACCCACATTAAAGCTGGTGTAATCCAAGTAAGGTCGCGAGAAATGACCAAACTGTCCTTCTAAACGGGCTGCGCCAATCAACGTGGTTTGAGTATCACCGCTGGTGTAGCCGGTGGCCGTGCCGGTCAAACGCGTCACTAAGCGCAAATTCGGACGCACGGGTTCAGGGGTATATCGCAACCCTTCTGTCGCGGTTGCGGGTAGCGTTTTCCCTTGCCACAGAGTGAAGGAGCGACCGAGGGTGAGGCTGCCTTGAAAGCGACCCAGATTGGCCGGATCGCCAAGACTAGGATCATCACTCACCGCTGTGACATATTCTGCAGCCACACGATAGTTCAAATCTAGCCCTGATTTTCCGAGGCGAAAGGTGGGGGAGGTCAAAATTAGGCCATTGCGGTTGAGGATTTCTTGTTCTCCTAACGAACCGTTGAGACTGCGCTCTCGGTAGGCAGATTCAAGTGAAAGTTGATGATTTCCAAGCTGCTGCCGGAGACGCAAACGCCCCCGCAGATTATCGGCAGCATTGGTAATATCAATCGTATTGAGGGAAAGAAAAGCATCAAAATTCGTGGTCGGCGAAAGTTGGCTACTGAGAGCTGCGGTAAAACCATAGACCTCTGGATCAGTAACGTCGAACTCACGGTTAATCAAGCGTCCTAAAAACAATTGGGGCGTAAAGGTCAGGTTAAATTTCTGCCCTGTAAACGGTGAGAAGCGTCCTCCCAAGAACAAGCCACCTCGATCTTCATTATCAAAGCCAACCTGAAAACCAAAGGGATCTTGCCGCCCCCGTCCCAGCCGAATGCTGTTTCGCAGCAGCGGGATAGAAACACCCTGATCAAAAACCAAGCGGGGACGCTTCAGCTTCACTTCATCTTCTGTCTCCGAAACACGGGTCAGCCGGGCCTCATCAGCTCTGATTTCTAGCTCGGGTGGCGAAAATGGATCATTGGTAATGCGGATATTTGTAGCGGTCCAGACCCCATCAATAAAATCAATGCGGTCAGCCTCAAATCGCACGGTTTGGATGCCGGTGTCGGATTCAACCGTCTGATCGGTCTGCCTGGGATCGCTCAGCGGATCGAGGGGCGTACTCCCCGTCGTATTCGTGCTAGTGGTATCCAGAGAAAAGTCGCGCTCACTGGTCGGGAACGAAATAGTACCGCTGGGTTTGAAGAATATCCCTCGATTCTGGTCAAGGCTGTACTCTAATCGTTCACCCTGTAAAACTTGCTTGCCCCGCGTCAACGTCACTTGCCCTTCGGCAACAACTTGACGATCTTGTACTGTGGTCCGGATACGATCCGCCGTCAGTTCAGCTTCTCGAAAACGCAGCAGGACATTCCCCACTGCCGATAGAACCCGCTTAAGAGTATCAAAGTCCTGGCGATCTCCTGTCACCTCTAAAACAGAAGGCAGCTGTTCCGCCTCAGGCGGCTCCCCCGGTCGCAATTCTGGCCCAGTCTCAAGCGCTGGCTCGGGGAGAGACTTAGAAGGACGATCGGTCTCGCTGCGCTCATCGACGCCTGAGCCCTCGTCTTGTTTGGGCGAGGTTTCAGGATTTGGGGTCTGTGGAGCAACGGTCGCCTGAGCCAACTGGATCTCAGAACCGGGAGCGACAGAATAGGAAGGGGGCAGCTCAGCAACAGAGGAGAAGACCGTTGGCAAACTGCGTTGATCCGCGGGTTGGGCTAAATGGGGAAACGATGACCGACCCTCGGACTCAGGGACAGAAACAAGCGCAGGTGGCTCTGGCGGAAGAGCGGGGTAGGGCATTGGTTCCTGGAGCTAAAAATCGCTAGGACAAAGGGCGACAGTGATGCTGGCAAGCCTGTGGCTCAATACGCCGAAATGGCTGCACTCTCAAAGAACAAGAGCACAGCCATTTCAAGAATGTCTATTCAGTCAATGAAATAACCAATTAAGGGCTATTCCTGTCCTGAAACAGTCAGCCTATTCGAAGTCTTGGCGCTTCGGGTTGCGAGTGGGGTCGCTGGAGATGAAGCCAAAGAAGAAAAGGCCAATAAAGAAAAAGACAACGACGTAAACAAGAGCTTTAAGGGCTAACATGATTGATTATTCCAACTGTAGAGTAGACAGCTTTACGAAGATTAATTCTTTCCATCATATCGGAATGTTGCCGCATTAGGACCTTCCCAGCTTTTGAAAATAGACTTTAATCACAGACCAGCTCTGCTCAAACCAAGGAAGGAGACGCTTTTCAAGCCAGGAAACAATCTGGTCTAAGGCGTTCAAAATTCGCTCAAGGGGATGTTGCTCATATTCAACAAAAACAGCATCAACTTGAATTTCAATGCCCTGATCATCGACAGTAACTCGTCCAGCCAAATCTGGGGTCGTCGCAACAAGCGTGTCAGTAACCGATGGCCCTGAGATAGTATGGGGGACAGGCTCCGGGACAGTTTTTGTAGACAATGACGACAGGGTCTGAGCACCATACAGTTGCTTCCAAGAGAGTCGGGATGGAGCCAATCGAGGCTGAGAGACCTCTTGAAGCTCAGCTGCAGCAACATCCTGTGAGTCCCTAGGAGCCAGAGGAAGGGGAAGAGGATGACGCCCCAATAAAGCAGAGAAGGCACCCTGCAACCAGTCCACGACCTGTCGAGGGGGAGCGGGTTCTGCGATGACGGTCGGATGACTGGCTGGCGACGGATGGCGCCGCCGTGTCAACTGGCGCAGCAGAGACTCAGGAAGACGGTCGGTCGCGGGTCGAAGGAAGCGCTGTGATGTGTTTTCTAGAGATGCGATCGCAACATCCATGAGCTCCCATCCTTCAGGGGTAATCTGGGGCGAGAGCCGCTTTAGCGTTGCCCCCAGATCCGTTGTC
>CALFCG010000069.1 GCA_937951315.1 uncultured cyanobacterium | reverse complement strand
TTGCTAGAAAACCTGGGTAATGCAGCCAAAGGCTAAATCTTGCTCCCTAGGCTCGTGGGTCACATTAATATTTCACTACTTTAAGGTGATGTCCACGAGCTTGTATTTATAGGAAACAGTCTTAGGATGCTAAGACAGCTTCATTTACTGCCGTAGCGGTGGGCTGGGACAAAGAGGAACACAAAATCTCGCAGGAGTTATTGGGGCTTTCGATCAGCTTAATTTTATGGAGCTGTGCCCCTAGCTGACGGATAGGCTCCTGTAGCAGGTGAGAAATATGAACGGCAATGTTCTCTGCGGTGGGGACCACTGTTGCAAAGTAGGGAATGTCTTTATTGAGGAAGGTGTGGTCGAAGGGCTCAATCACTGCGTCTTCCATTACTTTCTCAAGGGCCACGAGATCCACAATCATGCCAGTCTGAGCATCAATCTCACCAGCCACGGTGACCTCTAGATGGTAGTTGTGGCCGTGACCATTGGGACGCGCACACTTGCCATAGATTTCACAGTTTTCTTCATAACTCAGCTCCGGGAGGGCCAAGCGGTGTGCGGCGCTGAAGTGAGTGCCAACGGTGAGAGTTGCTTCCATACCAGATCCTTCATAGGTAGCCCAGAGTTTGGGATGTTCAAAGAGTTGAATTGTGACCAGCGGTAGGTGAGGGGCTAAGCGCTGCCAAATGACTTTCGCGATATGTTCGGTGGCGGGTAATGTTTGTTTGAATTCAGGCCAAGCGTCATTTAAGAAAGCATAGTTGAGGTCGTCGGTCACTTCCCGCGCAATGATTTTTTTGACGTCCGATAGATTCAAGACCATTCCGTACTGATCTAGATCGCCCAGCATCGAGACATACAGGACATAGTTATGACCATGTCCAGGAAACTGACTCCCGCGGCCAAATTTTTCAAAATTACTGATTTCTGATAGTTCAGGCAACCAGTAACGATGGCTGGCTGAAAACTCAGCACGGCGATTAATAATACACTGCATAGGAATGCAATCTTAGGCGTAAATTACAGAAAATTTTAAATTAAGCAGCAATTTGCTCAACTTTCCTTAATATCCTAGCTTAATTGTTGCGATCGCGTTTACAGTAATGTTCTGTGTGAATGTCCACTTCTCAACTAGTGCACCTAGTGATGAACTGAGCCGAACGCGGCAGGAGCGAGAGAAAAAGCCCGTAGTGGCTACATCGCAATTTATTGTGATAAGATTAATCGCTGTTGAGAGATGACATGGGTCGGTGCCCGAGTGGTTAATGGGGGCGGACTGTAAATCCGCTGGCTACGCCTACGCTGGTTCAAATCCAGCCCGGCCCATATCTTTCAACTGCCCGTGTGGCTCAGTGGTAGAGCACACCCTTGGTAAGGGTGAGGTCACGAGTTCAATCCTCGTCACGGGCTTGGGAACGTATTTATAAAGGCTCGACACTCTGGAAGATTTCTCTTCTGGATGTTTCGTTTATGCAAGGTATGAAACCCATTGCTGCATTGCGGTTTCTGACCCGTACCATGGGCGGGCGACCCCAGGTTTGGGGGGGGAGTGCCAAATTCCTTCTAGCGTTAAATTTTTTGCCCCTTCTAGGTGCGCGGCTTCAATGGGAGTGACACCATCGCCCCAACTGTCTCCTCGACCGCTAGTCAGCTTGTAGCTGTTGTAGGTAAACATCTTGTTTAAACGCCAGCTGCGTTGTCCCTGCACAGCCTTGCCTGCCACGCAGACATAGCTCACCTCAGGATGAAATGCATTGGGATATTGTGTATTCACAAAGTCTAGGTTGCGTCTGGTCCATTGTTCCTGACTGCGGTGTGGTGTTCCCAGGGTAATTAGCGTGCTCACGCGAGGGCGCCCCTGCCATTTGCGATCGCAATAGGGCTGTTCACCCAGGTAAATCCGTGTAATCCAACCGCCTGCTGAATGGCCAATCACATTGACCTGTTGGGTGCCTGTTGCTGCCTGTAAGTTACGAATCGTATGGTCAAGCTGTTGCAAAATGGGTGTCATGGGTCTACCGCCAATGGTGGCAAACCAATCGCGGCGGCGGAGCGGTACCGTCACTGTGGGAATCTCAAGTTCCTGTAGTCGTCTTTCAAGAGCGAGATAGTCTGTCGCGGCTGCTAGGTAGCCCGGCAAAATAACCGTGGGTAAAGGCATTGAATGCAACGTCAAAACACTCCTCTGAGCGTATCAGCTACTTTGGTAGAAGCGCTGTTCTCTGAGGGGCTTGCCGTTTGCGGTTAGAGATAGTCTTAGAGCAGAACGCAGCCAACCCTATGCAAATTCTTGGCCTAACTGGATGGGATTATGAACCGTAATTTTTTTCTTGTGGATTGAAATTTTTTCCTGATCCCTTAACTCTCCGAGCAGGCGTGTGACTGTCACTCGGGTGGAGCCAATCGCTTCTGCAATCGCTTGGTGAGACAGCTTCAGATCGATTGTGATGCCCGGTCCACTTTGAATTCCAAAATCCTTGCAGAGGATCAGCAAAAAGCTAACCAGCCTTGAGGCCATATCGCGGTGGGCCAGCGTTTCAATCATCATTTCTGTTTGCAAAATTCGAGAGGATAAGCCCCGCATCAGCACCATGGGCAACTCAGAATCTTCTTTCATGGCTTTCTCTACCTGTTCTGTTGGCACAGATAGCAGCTCTGTCTGCGTAAAAGCCACTGCATGGTAAAAACGATCAGAACGCTGTTGTGTTAACAATGACAGCACCCCGAAGACGCTATTCTCGCGTAATAGGGCGACGGTGATCTCTTCGCCAGCCTCGTAGACCCGAGATAACTTCACAGCGCCCCGAATCAAAAAATAAACCCGCTCGGCTGGATCGCCGGGGAAGAAAATTGTTTTGCCACGTTCAAACGTCTCCGCCACTGGTGGAAACTGACCGTTGCTCATTTGCCGAAAGACGGCTGCTAAAGGACTGACTTGAGTCATAATCATGCTTACTTTGCCCTGAGTGTTTCTCTTTTGATAGGACTTAAAGAAGGCACGACATGTGAAACACTTGATAGAGACGCAAGGCTTTTAACTGTCGATACCGCTCAATGTTCAACATGAGATCATCAATAGACCTCACGCTTGTGTCTGTCAACCGAGAAAGCCTAGGCACGTCTCGTTCTCGGCGAAAGAGGTATGTAGACTACTTAACCGGACTCGTAGAGGTTTGTGTGTATTATTTGATACAGAATCATTCGTAGAAAATTCAAAAGAGCTGAAAAAAATCTTTTTTGGCCGTAGTTTCTAGCTATTTTGCTTTCCTGAACGCACCTTTGCGCAATTTAAGCAATATTTCAATCTTTTTGCCCAAATACTCTGTTACTAAATCACATCCATGCTGAACCTGACTGGAAAAAATGCCTTAGTTACCGGTATTGCCAATAACCGCTCTATTGCCTGGGGTATTGCTCAGCAGCTCCACCAAGCTGGTGCTAACTTGGGAGTCACCTATCTCCCTGATGATAAAGGCCGCAACGAAGGTAAGGTTAAAACGCTTGTTGAACCGCTTTCTCCGAGCCTTTTCTTGCCTTGTAATGTGCAGGATCAGTCTCAGATTGATGCCACTTTTCAAACCATTAAAGATCAGTGGGGCAAGATCGATATTTTGATCCATTGTCTTGCCTTTGCAAATCGGGATGATTTGACCGGAGATTTTAGTCAGACCAGTCTAGAGGGGTTCAACTTGGCGCTCGATGTCAGTGCCTATTCCCTGATACAGCTGAGTGCCGCGGCAAAACCACTGATGACAGAAGGCGGCAGCATTATCACCCTCACATATTTAGGCGGTGTTCAGGTGATTCCCAACTACAACGTTATGGGGATTGCGAAGGCGGCCCTAGAGATGAATGTGAAATACTTGGCCGCTGATCTCGGTTCTCAGAATATTCGCGTCAATGGGATCTCTGCTGGCCCAATTCGGACGCTAGCCTCATCAGCGGTGGGTGGCATTTTAGATATGATTCATCATGTTGAAGAGACGGCTCCGTTGAAGCGCACCGTGACTCAAACGGAAGTGGGTAATACCGCTGCGTTTCTCGGGAGTGATTTAGCCAGTGGCATCACAGGTCAGATTATTTATGTTGATTCTGGCTACTGCATTATGGGGATGTAGATTATAGAACTGTCATGACACTCCTCGCTTTAGCGATTGTGAGGAGTGTGAACGGTTGTAAAATCCCAAACGATTTCAATCGTAGCTACATTTTCTTGGGTTGCCACTGTGGTGTTGCTGATCTCAGTGAACCTGCAGGGAGGGGAAAGTTTTTTGTGTCACTTGTTTGCATCGTTCATCACCTCTATGGTCTGGAAACCAGATGAGATGAGCACTAGTCATAAATATTAAAATACGTTAGGGTAGCCTAATACAAACTTAAGTTATGAGAGCTTACTGCTCTTAATTTGTTTGACAGCTATTTGGCAGAATGATTCTTCAGCAGCTATCTCTACGCTTGTTATCTAGCCTTTTGTTAGGGCTAGAGCTGCTGCTGCGCCTTGGGCGCACTTTCTAATCACATATCACTTTGACCCGCGTTAAATAAGGGACTTGCACCTCTGATGTAGAGGGGAGCTTTTGCATGACGGAGTTGTGCGATATCCCCGTGTAACGTCTTTTGATGCGGATGGGTGCTGTAATTGGCACTGATTCATTCTGTTGTTTCAATCTGGAGTAATGTCATGTTTCGACTTCAAAGTTTGCTAGGCCTCCGACTATTGATGGGTTGTCAGAAGATCACTCGGCACCCTGACAGCCCGATCTCCGCCGCATATAAAAACTACCGGAGAAAACGAAAATGTTGACCCAGCCTCAAACCAAGTATCGCTCGTTCCCACCGATTGACCTACCTGACCGTACGTGGCCTATCCGGACTATCACCCAGCCTCCCATCTGGCTCAGCACCGATTTGCGGGATGGGAATCAGGCTTTGAGTAAGCCAATGAATCCAGCTCAAAAGTTACAGATGTTTAACCTGCTGGTTCACATCGGATTTCAAGAAATTGAAGTGGGTTTTCCTTCCGCCTCACAGGCAGAGTTTGAATTTGTGCGCCATCTGATTGAGGGCCATTTGATTCCAAATGATGTCGTCATTCAAGTCCTTGTACCGGCCCGAGAAGACTTAATCTACCGTACTTTTGAAGCCTTGAAGGGCGTGCCCCGTGCGATTGTTCATGTTTATAATGCTACGGCTCCAGCCTTCCGTCGTATTGTGTTTGGACGGAACCGGGACCAAACTATCGAGCTGGCAACAACTGCAGCTCAGCTCATTTACGATCTGGCTGCTGAACAGCCTGAAACCCAGTGGCGGTTTCAATATTCGCCAGAGGCGTTTACCTCCACTGAACTGGACTTTTCCCGTGATATTTGTAATGCGGTTCTCGATATTTGGCAGCCGACACCCACTCAAAAAGCCATCATTAATTTGCCTGCCAGTGTTGAAGTTGCAACGCCTAATGTCTTTGCGGATCAAGTGGAATGGATGCATCGACATCTGATTCCTCGGGAGAGTGTCATCCTGTGTGTTCATACTCACAATGATCGGGGCTGTGGCATTGCGGCTGCAGAACTGGCCCAAATGGCGGGAGCTGAGCGTGTTGAGGGCTGTCTATTTGGTAATGGTGAACGTACGGGCAATGTTGATATCGTGACTCTGGCGATGAATCTCTATACCCAAGGTATTCACCCGAGACTGGATTTCAGCCAGATTGATGCGATTGCTCAAGTTGCCCAAGACTGCACTCAATTACCGATTCATCCCCGCCATCCCTATGCCGGCGATTTAGTCTTTACTGCTTTTTCTGGCTCTCACCAGGATGCAATTAAGAAAGGCTTTGCAGTTCAAGAACCTGATGAGCGATGGCAGGTCCCCTATCTTCCGATGGATCCAGCAGATATCGGTCGGACCTATGAGTCGGTGGTTCGGGTAAATAGTCAGTCAGGCAAGGGAGGCATTGCTTACTTACTGGAGCGGGATTATGGTTTGGTTTTGACACGTCCGCTGCAGATTGAGTTTGGGCAAGTGGTTCAGCAAACAATGGATACAGTGGGACAAGAGTTGTCGTCAGCGGCTTTGTGGCAATTGTTCTCCTGTGAATATTTGCAAGGGAGTCCGTTCAAATATCTGTCGCACCAGATGCAGGAAACTTCTGTGGGTTGGGAGATTTCGGCAGAGCTAGAACAGAATCAAAAGCCTCTCACGATTCAAGGCGAGGGGAATGGGCCGATTGATGCTTTTTTGAATGCTCTGAATCGGGATCTGCAAATCTGTCACTATGAGGAGCGGGCTTTGGGGCATGGGAATGATGCTGTTGCGATCTCAACCATCCAGCTCAGCAACGCACAGACCTTAGAAACGAACTTCGGGGTGGGT
>CALFCG010000068.1 GCA_937951315.1 uncultured cyanobacterium | reverse complement strand
AAATAAATTTAATTTATTGAAAAAAATACGGAGTTTTTCTGTGGATTCAGATTAATAAAAATTGAGCATGGCTATTGTATACAGATATCAAAGAATCGAGACATAAAATGACATGCATCGAATGAAAATATACGTCTTTTTATACATCTGCATCGTTATCATATACACCTCTCTGGGTAGTATATGAGAAGAATCTTGTTAAATATCTTATATATCTATAAAAAATAGTAAGCTAATCTATCAAAATGCTGGGAAATTAATTTATTTACTAAGAGGATTTAGAGGGTTTCAATCTCTATGGATAAAAAAGACTCTACGGTCTCAAGTCATAGAACTTTTATTGCAGATATCTATACATTGCAGCGTTGATCCTCTGCGAGGAAAGACTCTATCTCGAGTGCTACAGCAGAAGTTGATCTAAATTTAGGCCTTCCATTGCATGAACGATACTCTTGACTTGTTGATTATTGAAGACTCAGAGAGCGATGCAATACTAGTTATTCTAGAACTTCAGAAAGAGGGTATCAATCCTGTTTGGGAACGCGTTCATACGATTGCTTCCTTGGAGGAGATGCTGACGACCCGTACCTGGGATGCAATCATTGCAGACTACTATGTACCGGGCTTAGATGCTCCTGATGCTCTCAAGTTACTCAATAAGCATGAATTAGATATTCCCTTTATTGTTGTGTCAGGTGCTATTGGTGAACGTACAGCCGTGGAGATGATGAAGGCTGGAGCCCACGATCATCTCCATAAGGGCAACTTAAATCGATTGCCAGAGGTGGTGCGGCGAGAAGTACGGGAGGCCCAACTTCGGGCAGAGCATCGGCAAGCTATTGTCATGCTGAAACAGCAACTGACTGCAATTGAGGCTGCTAGTGACGGGATTGCGATCTTGCAAGAAGGAATCTATTTATTTGTGAATCAAGCCTATGTGAAGTTACTCGGTTATCAATACCCTGAAGAACTGCTGGGCCAACATTGGGGATGTTCGTATGCTCAAGAGGCATTGGAGCAATTTAATAGGGAAATTTTTCCAGTATTGAAATGCGAGCTTACCTGGCAGGGAGAAGCTGTTGCTGTTCGGGAAAATGGTAGTACTTTTACACAGGGGCTTTCTCTCACGCTAACGGAGAATGATCTCATGATTTGTGTGAGTCGCGATATCAGTCATTATAAAAAAGCTCAAGAAGAAATTGCTTATCATGCTTTGCATGATCCTTTAACTAAATTGCCAAATCGATCCCTTTTCTTGGATCGGCTTGAACTTGTTATTAATAAGAATAAGCGAAATGAAAACTATCATTATGCTGTTTTGTTCCTAGATCTCGATCGCTTTAAAATCATTAATGATAGTTTGGGACATTGGTATGGTGATCAACTTCTGATCAGTATTGCAAAGAGACTTCAGACCTATGTGCGTAATATTGATCTCGTTGCTCGCCTGGGGGGAGATGAGTTTGTTATCCTTCTGGAACCCATTGCTGGGATAGAAGAAGTGATCCATATTTCAGAACGGATCCTAGAAAATTTTCAGACTCCTTTTATGATAAATGGATATGAAATATTTTCAAGCCTAAGTATTGGAATTGCTCTTGGGAAGAAAGGTTATGAGCAGGCCGAAGATCTTCTCCGTGATGCTGATATTGCAATGTATCGAGCCAAGAAACAAGATCATAATTCGTATCAGTTTTTTAATCCTGAAATGCATGCCCAAATCCTTAAGAATCACCGTCTAGAGGTCGAGCTCCGCAAGGCTATTGAGAAACAGGAATTGTTGCTAAACTATCAACCTATTTTTGACTTGGATAATAATAAGTTAATGGGTTTTGAAGCTTTAGTTCGCTGGCAGCATCCGACGCGTGGACTGCTTCTTCCTGATGATTTTATTCCTATTGCTGAGGAGACGGGGCTGATTGTTCCACTAGATAGTTGGGTTTTCAAAACAGCCTGTCATCAGCTAGCGCTCTGGAAACAAAGATTTCCTGATTATTCTTATCTCACCATCAATATTAATTTGTCAGCGCAGGATCTCGTTCGAAGTAGCTTAATAACACAGATTGATAACGTATTGGCTGAAACGGGTCTAGAGGGACATTCCATCACGTTAGAGATTACTGAGAGTATGCTTATTGAAGATATTGAACAAACGATTGATCTTCTCGGCCAAATAGAAGCAAGACGGATTCGCATCAGCATTGATGACTTTGGGACTGGATACTCTTCGCTTAAATATCTCAACCGCTTACCGGTGAATAGTTTGAAGATTGATCGTTCATTTATTCATGATATCCAGACTGATCAACGGAACTGTCAGGTGGTGAGTACAATCATTACCTTGAGTAATCAACTTGAGTTATCTGCTTTAGCCGAAGGTATTGAGAACCAAAGCCAACTGCAACAGCTACAGGACTTGGGATGCCATCAAGGTCAAGGCTACCTATTTGCTAAGCCTCTGCTTGAGCAGGAGATTGAAACCCAATTTCTATTGCCCAGACAACTGGTGTGCTAAATCCCTAAACACTTTTTAGATGGAGACCCGGTTTGAACGAATGCCACCGGACTCTCGACCTCTGGCGCGAGCCTCATTAGAGGGATAACAAACTGACTACAGCCCCCAAGGAACGACATCTAGGGGAAGTGTGAAGTAAAAGGTAGAACCCTGACCACTCTGTGATTCGGCCCAGATGCGCCCGCCTAGATTCTCGACAATTTTGCGACAGAGGGCGAGGCCTATGCCTGTGCCAGGATAATCTTTCCGGCTATGGAGCCGTTGAAAAATGACAAAGATGCGATCGCAAAATTTTGAGTCTATTCCAATGCCGTTATCCGCTACCGAGATCAGCCACTCCTGCTGCATGCGCTGAGCGGCAATATGAATTGTGGGGGGGCGATCGCCGTGAAACTTAATGGCGTTACTGATCAAGTTCAGGAAGAGCTGCTGCATTGCGGTGGCGTTAGCCGTCACAGTGGGCAACTCTGTATGTGTTACGGTGACTTGGTTCTCCTCGATGAGCAAGTCTAGGTCTTGCTGTACGGTCTCTAGCGTTGTATTCAAATCTACTGATACCAGCGTCTTGGTCTCGTGATTCCAGCGCGAATAGACGAGGAGGTCTTGAATCAGCGCCTCCATACGGTCAACGCCGCCGGTTACGTAACTGAGATATTGTTGACCAGATTCATCTAACTGCTCGAGATAGCGTTGCCCTAATAGCTCAGAAAAACTTTTGACTTTGCGTAGGGGTTCTCTAAGATCGTGGGATGCCACATAGGCAAACTGTTCTAAGTCTCGATTTGAAAGCTTTAGCGCTTCTACAAGGCTCTGTTGCTGATTTTCGACTTGCTTGCGCTCGGTGATGTCTTGGCAGATACGGATGAGGGTTCCATCCTCTGTCAAGGACAAAGCAATTTCTTCATCAAAGAGAGAGCCGTTTTGATGCTTGGCTTTCACTTCACCTTTCCAGGATCGATCCTGCTGTAGCTTCGGAAAGATGTCTTGCTCAATAAGGTTGATTCTTGCATCATCATAGAGAAGTTGCCAAGGCTTACCGATTAAAGCTTGGGGGCTGCTAAACCCAAACAGATGAGCATGGGCTTTGTTGATATAGATAAATTTGCCTTCTTCGAGCATGGCAATGCCGACAGTTGCTGATTCGATGGCAATGTTCTGGTGCCGGAGACTCCGTTGTATGGCTTTGCGATCGCGCATATCTCTCACCATTCTCAGAGATCCCAGCACTGCACCTGTGGAATCATGAACGATGGTATTCACCGTTTCTGCTGGAAAGATATTTCCATCTTGGCAGCGATATTGAACTTCCTGGAATTTTAGGGGGGTCTCAAGTGTGATGTTGCTTTGCTCTTTTTTTTGTGCCTCATAGTCGTCAGGATTGGCATAGAGACGCTGGCTGGACTCTGCGTAGATATCGCAGGGTTGATAGCCAAACAAGTCCTGGAACGCAGGATTCACCATTTGAATTTGGTGGTCGGCATCATGAAAGATAACGGCATCGGGCAGTGCCCGGAAAATCGCATCTAGCTCAGCATTTTTCTGATTTAAATCGGCTTGTGCCTGTTTCAACTCAGTGATGTCAACCGCCGTTGCATAAAGTCGCCTTTGTTTGGTCGGATGGCTCGACCAAGCGAGCCATTTATAGGAGCCATCTTGACAACGATAGCGATTCTCGAAATAGGTCACACCATCCATTTGTTGCTCGATGGTGGCTTGGGTGGCCGCTAAATCGTCAGGGTGAATCAAGGCTGTGAAGGGCTGGGACATGATTTCCTCGGCGCTGTATCCCAAGACCTTTTCAAAGCTGGGATTGAGACGCTGAAAAGTGCCCTCGTCATCCGTAATGCACATGAGATGCAGTGGTAATTGGAAAAATTGATCGAGTTCAGTCTGGAGCTGCTTGCGTTCTGTGATTTCCTGAAAGAGCTGACGATTGGCCATGACCAACTCATTCGTTTGCTCTTGAACCCGCTGTTCTAGGGTGTTATTCAGCGTTTTGAGAGCAGCCTCGGCACGCAGTCGTTCCTGAACCTCTTTCCGCAATAGAATCTGAGCTTGCTTGATAGTGGCAATATTGACGAGGGTAATGATGATCCCTTGAACCGCTTGATTTTGAACATGATAGGGCTGGATCCGCATCAGTAAGGGTGCCCCACCACCTTGAATGTTGACCTCTCGCTCCATCGATTCATCTCTTGTCAGAACCTGCTTGAGCAAGTCTTGCACATGGGGACAGTCAAGATTGTGGGAGAAATGGGATAGAGGGCGACCCACATCTGTCTCCATCAGATTCAAGTATTCAGTGGCAGCCGGTGTAAACTTTCTAATCTTTAGATCTTTGTCTAAAAAGATGACGCCAATATCAATGCTCTTGAGTAAATTATCGATATCGTTATTGAGTTCCGTTAACTCATGAATTTTGGATTGGTACTCTGCATTAACGGTGAATAGTTCTTCGTTGACGGCATGTAACTCTTCATTGGTACTTTGCAGTTCTTCATTGGAGGCCACCAATTCTTCGTTAGTGGCTTGTTGCTCTTCGTTGGTTGCTTCAAGTTCTTCAATGGTGGCCTGCAAATTTTCACGGGTTTGCTGGAGTTCATGCTCTAGCTGCAGCACCCGTTGGGTCACGGCGGTGTCAGTGCTGTAGGTTTCGGAGTCAGCACGTGGCAGAGCTGGTTCTGCCATCGATAGCACAACGATCATAAAGGCGTTGCCTAATTTACTGCTGTGTTTGTAGGTGACCCTCAAATTTAGGGTTTGAACGGTCTCTTCGTTAGCGATTTGGACACCTGTATAGTGGACCGTCTCGCGATTCCGCTGAGCTCGATGTAGCGCTGTACTCAGGGGCAATCTCAGGGCGATTGGCATCATCTTGGTTAAATCCTGAGTCATGGGACCATCGGGGAGCTGCAGGATGTGGAGCGGATCACCACAGTTGTGGAGGAGTTGGTGTTCGGGGTCGACAATGAAGCAGCTTGTTTTACCCTCGACCAAGAAGGATTTAAAGGCGTCATTAAGGATGGGATCGAGGCGGGTGGCTGAGGAGGATGGTCCCACATATCGAGAGATTGGGGTGAGGAGGGGACCTGACCCGCGAACATTGACAGGAAGACGAATATTCCGTCGTTTTTGGTAAATTTTGTGACGTTGCTCTAGTGTCTCAAATTCTTCTTGCAAGTCACCCAACGTTTCTGATTCCCCTAAAAATAAATATCCTTGGGCGGTAAGGGAAAAATGAAGATTGCGGAGCACTCGCAATTGTAAGTCAGGCTGCAGATAAATTAGGACATTCCGACAGCTCACCAAGTTCATGCGGGTGAAACCGGCATCTTTATCTAAATTTTGCGGGGCAAAAATGAGCATCTCCCGCAGAGAACGTTTGACCTCAAAGGTTTCGCTTTGATCTTTATAGTTAAAATAGTTCTTGAGTCGTTCTCTGGATAGATCATTTGCAATACTCTTAGGGTAAATGCCTTGAGCAGCTTTTTCTAAGGCATGAGTATCTACATCGGTAGCAAAAATTTTGACATTAATCGAGCGTTGAGATCGCTGGATAGCTTCATGGGCAAGGATGGCCATGGAGTAGGCTTCTTCGCCAGTGGCACAGGCGGTGACCCAAATTCGGAGTGAGTCCTCATCTGCGGTTTGATCGATGAGCTGAGGGATGATCTTCTGCTCCAAAAAATCCCAGGCATCTGAGTCTCGAAAGAAGCGGGTCACACTGATGAGTAAGTTAGTGCGTAGCAGAGCCTGTTCGGCGGGAGAATCTCTGAGGTGTTGGATGTAATCATCCAGATCGCTAAACCCAGCAATTACGCAACGCCGATGGATGCGGCGACCAATTGTGTTTGGCTTATAGTGGGAAAAGTCGAACTGTTCTGCAGCCAAAATTGCGATAATTTTCTGCAGTTTTTGGGGGCCGGAGCGCAGGAGACTGGTCTCAGCGCGAAACTGGTCGGCATCAATGGGGGACTGGCTAAATTGGTAGATGACCTGGGCTAGTTCTGAAGGGGAAGCAGTTTGATCGACGATACCTGCATTAATGGCACTTTGAGGCATTCCATCAAATTCAGCGGTTTCCGGTGCCTGGACTAGGGAGAGGCCCCCAGCTTGGTGAATATCTTGAAGACCCCGCGTACCATCACTACCTGTACCTGAGAGAACGACCCCAATGGCATGCTCAATGCATTCTTTGGCAAGGGATTGGAAGAAAATATCAATGGGAAGATTGAGAGGCGAACCACTGCCCCGATCTTGATCTAGGAGGCGAAGATGATAGTCTTCGATGATCAGGTTTTTTCCAGGTGGTATCAGATAAATTGTGTTCGGTGCCAGCACCATGCCGTCTGCGACTTTATTGACACCCATGTCAGTGCGCCGACCCAACAACTCATTCATGAGACTTTTAAAGTCAGGAGATAGATGTTGAATGACAACGAAGGCTGCACCACTGTCTTGGGGCATACCTTCAAAGAACTGCTCCAGAGCTTTAAGCCCCCCTGCAGAGGCACCAATGCCCACCACTAAATTAGGACGAGAACCCATTAATTCTGAAGTTTCAGGCATACCCCTAACCCACCACTTTGAGCGTTGAAAAAATTGCGCCAGCTAACATTTACGAAGGTGTAAATTCTAATAGCGTACACTTGGAAAAATTTCTTTTACCGCTTGAATATTAAAAAGTTGCTTTGGTTTCTAGGGGTGGTTACTGTTTGGATTGAGGTCCAGAATTGATGCGTTAGAGCTCAATCTTGCAGGAAAAGTTGATGGCCAGCAACTTTCAAGATACTGATGATCACCATTCTTGTAAGGCAATGGCAATGCCTTCTGCTAGTTCTGGCTGGATTTTAGGGGTATGGGCTAATGTTTGGAGCCTTGTATATACATGATTGTTTTCTAGGTGTTTTAGAGCTGCGATCGCATGTAATCTCACCCCTATATCTGGCTGGGCCAAAAGCTGGATTAGGGGCTCCATCGCCTCTGTTTGACCCAGTTGACCGAGGGCGGTGGCGATGGTTTTCAACAACGTGGCATTCAAAGATATAGCGGACTGTGGCTGATCCAGAATGTCTATCAGAAGCTGGGTTGCAAATGGCTGCTGGGTTTGAGTCGTTGCGATCGCATCGATCACACCTCGTGTTAGCTCTAAAGACTCACTGCCCACTGACCCTGAAAATATCTGATGCAGGCCCTGCAGGGCTTGACGAGTACCGATCTGGCCTAAAGCTTGAATAATGGTGAGCTTGAGCGGGATAGGACCCTCGGTCTTTAAGCGTTCCAGTAAAGGTTGAATCAACTGCAAGCGCCCTAGCGTCCATGCCGTTTGTTGACTCACCTTGAGACTGTCATCCTGCAGCAATGGCTGAATCATTGCGATCCAATCCAGCGTTTCGTTGGGCCAATATCCGAGTCCTGTAACCGATATTTGCCGTACGTCAGGGCTCGGATCGCTTAATCCCTTGATCAGAACAGGCAAGATTTGAGGTTGATGAAAAGCGCTCAAGGCCTCCATTGCTGCTGTTCTGATCTCTGCCTGCTCATGCTGAGCAGCTGGCAGCAGTAGGGGAAGGGTTGTGGCATCTCTAATATGAGCCAAGGCTTGAATGGCAGGCAGTGTTGTCGGGTGCGTCTGGAGATAATCCTCAAATACTGGAATGGCGGCAGCTCCGATGCTGCCTAGCGTCTCGGCAGCAATGTCGCTAATCTCATCATCTTCAGTTGTGCCGAGTAAAGTCGCCAGTGCCATGAGGGCATCAGGATGTTGAAACTCCCCCAGCGCGCGCGTTGCAATCCACTGGAGCTCTGAATCAGAGTCAGGGTCCTGCACAAGCTGTGCTAGAGGGGCAATTGCTTGTTCTCCGAAGCTCGGCAGTAACTTAGCTGCATCCCAGCGAGCATGAAAGTCACCTGATTGTAAAACCTCAAGTGTTGCGGTCAGTGTTGACATGTCGTGGTTTGCTTCAGACACCAAGCTTTCTTCTCTTATATGCACTGAAAAGGAGGACCTATGCGATTTCTGCATGCTGATCCTGCATAGCTAAACTGCATATTCTTCATAAAAGTTTAACATTTGGTAGTTATCGCTACGAACCCCAATAGTTAGCGTCGTTATCTTGTTGTCATCAATGAGTTCTGAAACCTGTGCCGTTATCGTCGGTCAGGGTGAGGCTTCATTGATAAATCGTCTTGAGGGAGTGACCAGCTTTGACTTCGACAATTAATTTGCCAGAAAAGCTGAATAAGTTTGAGAGCTACAAGATCGAGAAAGATGGTCTTGCTGTTAAAGACGAACTCGACCAATTTGCTCAAATCGGTTGGGAAGCGATGGATCAGACCGATCTGACCCAGCGTCTGAAGTGGCTGGGTATTTTCTTCCGCCCCGTCACTCCTGGCAAGTTCATGCTCAGGATGCGGATGCCCAACGGATGTATTACGAGCGGTCAAATGCGGACCCTTGCCGGGATGGTTCAGCGCTATGGTGATGATGGCAATGCAGATATCACGACACGTCAGAACTTGCAGCTTCGTGGCATTCGGCTCGAAGATATTCCGGATATTTTTAAGCGTTTAAAACAGTCGGGTTTAACCTCGATGCAGTCGGGCATGGATAATGTTCGCAATATTACGGGGTCGCCGATCGCGGGACTCGATGCCGATGAGCTAATCGATACCCGAGGCTTGGTCCGCAAGGTCCAAGATATGATCACCAACAACAGTAAGGGCAACCTGTCGTTCACCAATCTGCCTCGAAAATTTAACATTGCGATTGCAGGGTGCCGCGACAACTCTGTCCATGCCGAAATCAACGATATTGCCTTTGTACCAGCGTATAAAAATAAAAAGCTGGGATTCAATGTATTGGTGGGTGGCTTCTTCTCCGCCAAGCGCTGTGCCCCGGCGATTCCCCTAGATGCCTGGGTGGAGCCCCTTGATGTCGTTGCTGTGTGTGAAGCAATTCTCGTGATTTTTCGAGATCATGGCCTGAGAGAGAAGCGGCACCAGTCTCGTCTCATGTGGCTGATCGAAGATTGGGGAATGGATAAATTTCGATCTGCGATTGAAACACATTTGGGCTGTGACTTAGAAACTGCTGCTGCCAAAGACGAAATTTTGTGGGACAAACGTGACCATCTCGGCGTCCATGCCCAACAACAGCCAGGGTTGAACTTTGTGGGTCTTCATGTCCCCGTTGGCCGTTTGTTTGCCGCTGAGATGCTTGATTTGGCTCGCTTAGCTGATGTCTACGGCAGCGGTGAAATTAGGCTGACGGTTGAGCAGAATGTGATTATCCCCAACATTCCTGATTCACGGCTAGGTGCCTTTTTGCGAGAGCCGCTTCTAGAGATTTTCTCAGTGGATCCTAAGCCCTTAGCGCGGTCGGCCGTCTCCTGTACTGGCAGTCAATTTTGCAAGTTTGCCCTCATCGAAACTAAAAATCGAGCTGTGGCGTTGGCTGATGAACTCGATCAGGAGCTGAACTTGCCCAAGCCGGTCAGGATGCACTGGACTGGCTGCCCCAACTCCTGTGGACAACCCCAGGTTGCAGATATTGGTCTGATGGGCACCAAAGCCCGCAAAGATGGGAAGACAGTTGAAGCTGTCAATATCTACATGGGCGGTACCGTTGGCAAAGAGGCCAAGCTTGGTGAATGTGTTCAGAAAAGCGTTCCCTGTGATGAACTCAAAGATGTTCTGCGGGGTATCCTCACCGAGAAATTCGGAGCCCAGCCCGCCAGTTCGGGCTCCGAATCCTTGACGCCAAGTCGTCTGGCTCGCCAGCGAACGACGGGGTTAACGGTATTAGATGAACTCCAGAGTCCAGCATTGTCAACGCCTCCACCGGCTGCTGTTGCGCCGCCTCCGGCGCCTGAAAAAACAGTTGCGCCCCCCAAGCCTGCGGTGGTTTGCATTGGGGGCCAAGCCATTGAAGGTGATGATAGCCAGACCATCTTGGAATTGGCCGAAGGAGCTGGAGTGGCCATCGAAAGTAGTTGTCAATCAGGCACCTGCGGCACCTGCAAACACAAAGTGTTGGAGGGAGAAGTTTCCTACTCCGCTGATCCGGATGGTTTAGAGGATGGCGAACAGGAAGCGGGGTATGTTCTCACCTGCATTGCCCACCCTGTGGGGCGAGTTGTCCTCACGGACTAAAGCTGTGAGATGAACCATCGCTAGGGATCATCCAGTTGTTGTCAACAAACGCCTCAGCCTCTAAGGGAGCTAGAGCGGCTGTGGAAAATTTGATTTTTTTTGAACAGGAGACGAATGAATGCTCACTCAATTGCTGTCCTTCAAGGGCCGCTATAGAATCCTACATTTAACTTGGTTCGCTTTTTTCCTGTCATTTGTGGTGTGGTTTAACTTTCCACCCTTCAAGACGACGATTGTTCAGGAATTTGGCCTTACGCCGGGGCAAGCAGGCACCATTGGCCTGTGTAACGTAGCGTTGACGGTTCCAGCGCGGATCATCATCGGTATGTTGCTGGATAAATATGGTCCTCGGTTAACCTACTCGGCCCTGCTCATGTACGCTGCAGTGCCCTGTTTGATTTTTGCGACAGCGACTGATTTCAATCAACTCGTCGTCGGTCGTCTGCTGATGGGTATTGTCGGTGCCGGTTTTGTGATCGGTATCCGCATGACTGCAGAATGGTTTCCACCCAAAGAGGTGGGGACGGCTGAAGGTATTTATGGGGGCTGGGGTAACTTTGGTTCTGCCTTCTCTGCTTTCACGATGGTTCTTTTTGCTCTGTTTCTCAGTTTTATTCCTGGAGCTTTCCAGTTCCCTGAGGCGGAGTCATTTAAGATTTTATTCTTTCCAGAATTTAGTACGTCTGTCTTAAACTGGCGAGCTGCGATCGGTGGTTCGGGTATTATTGCCGCTCTTTACGGTATGTTTTACTACTTCAACGTGACCGACACCCCCCCTGGCAAGGTTTATCAGCGTCCTCCCAGTAGCAGAGGAATGGAAGTTACATCTGCCCGTGACTTCTGGTTCTTGATGGCAATGAATGCTCCTCTGACTGCAATTTTGATGGTTCTGGCTTGGCGTTTGAATAAAGTCGAGTTCCTCTCTAGTGAAGCGATGGTGATTGCTTGGGTGGGCTTGCTGGGTCTATATCTCTTCCAGGCCTACAACTGCTGGAGCGTAAACAAAGATCTACTGGCCGGTCGCAAACGGTATCCGCCCGAGGATCGTTATAAGTTTAAGCAAGTTGCGATTCTTGAACTGACTTACATTGTTAATTTTGGGTCTGAACTTGCGGTAGTTACGATGCTGCCTGCTTTCTTTGAAGGAACCTTTGGTTTAGATAAAGCGACTGCCGGTATTATTGCTGCTAGTTATGCCTTCATGAACTTAATGTCTCGTCCTGGTGGCGGCATTATCTCAGACAGGATGGGTAGCCGAAAATGGACCATGGTGGTGCTCACGGCTGGTATGGGGATTGGTTATCTCATTATGAGTACGGTGAATGGTAACTGGTGGTTGCCTGGTGCCATTCTCTTGACAATGACCTGCTCATTCTTTGTACAGGCGTCTGAAGGGGCGACCTTTGCCATTGTGCCTTTGGTTAAGCGTCGTGTAACTGGTCAAATTGCGGGTAATGTAGGTGCCTATGGCAATGTAGGAGCCGTGGCTTATCTGACGACTCGTCTATTGTTCACTGAAAACTTCACCACGGGTGGAGAAGCCAATATGGCTCAGGTGAATTCTGCTTTCTTCCAAGTTTTGGGTGTGGCAGGTCTCGTTGTTGCCTTCTTGTGTGTCTTCTTTTTAGAAGAACCGAAGGGTTCGTTTGATGAATTGCATGAAGGTGAAGAACAGTCTTCTCCGAACGCTGTCCCGGCTCAGATTGGGACTAACCTCTAGACCTGGGCCACTTTGTCTCCTTGGAGACAATTCCTGTGAATGATGTTCAGCATTATAAGGCTCAAGCCCTATAGTGCTGAATTTCTCTTTATACCGTAATACCTTCGAGCTATGGTGATGCCAACAAAGACTCTATGCCCCTACTGTGGTGTGGGCTGCGGTTTAGAAGTTTTGCCTCCAGCTTTACCGGGTAAGCCCGTGACTCGCGATTCACTGGGCAATCCCATGTGGCAGGTCAGGGGTGATCGTAATCATCCCTCTAGCAAAGGCCAAGTCTGTGTAAAAGGGGCCACCGTCTCAGAATCCCTAGAGAAGGATCGGCTCAAGGTACCCATGGTCCGTGATGCTTTGGATCAGCCCTTTCGCAAGGCGACTTGGGATGAAGCGTTGGATCGTATCGTCACCCAAATTAAGCAAGTGAAGGCGACCCAGGGGCCAGATGCAATTTGTATGTATGGTTCTGGGCAGTTTCAGACAGAAGACTATTACATTGCCCAAAAGCTGATTAAGGGTTGTCTGGGCACCAATAATTTTGATGCTAACTCGCGTCTCTGTATGTCGTCGGCGGTTGCGGGTTATATCCAAAGCTTTGGCTCTGATGGTCCTCCAGCCTGCTACGACGATCTAGAAGAAACAGACTGTGCGTTTTTAATTGGCACCAACACGGCTGAATGCCATCCGATCGTTTTTAATCGCCTGCAGAAGCACCACAAGAAAAATCGCAACGTGAAGTTGATTGTTGTGGACCCGCGGGCAACGGGTACCTCTAAGAATGCGGATCTACACCTAGCCATTAAGCCGGGTACAGATATTAATTTGCTCAATGGGATTGCCCATTTACTTTTGCGTTGGAATAAATTTGACTCGTTGTTTATCGATGAATGTACCGATGGCTTTGCAAAATTTGCCCAGGTTTTAAGAGACTATCCCCCCGAATTAGTGGCCCGAGACTGTGGTATTCGTGTGGATGAGTTAGAGAAAGCAGCCCGCTATTGGGGTGATTCTAAAAAGGTGCTTTCTCTCTGGTCTATGGGGGTCAATCAATCCACTGAGGGAACCGCTAAAGTCCGTACGATCATCAATCTGCATCTAATGACGGGTAATGTAGGTAAGCCGGGGGCGGGACCTTTCTCGCTTACAGGCCAGCCAAATGCGATGGGAGGGAGAGAAGCCGGTGGACTGTCCCATATTTTGCCGGGATATCGCGTGGTGAAAAATCCGCAGCATCGCCAAGACGTTGAGGCAGCTTGGAGTCTACCGGAAGGCAGTATTTCGCCCAATCCAGGTCTGGCAGCTTGGGACATGATTGTTGGGCTTGAACAAGGGACTGTTGGTGTGTTTTGGGTGGCTGCGACAAACCCAGCCGTGAGTATGCCTGATATTGAACGTACAAAAGCTGCGTTGCGAAAGTCTCCGTTTACGGTGTGCCAAGATGCCTATTACCCCACGGAGACTGCAGAGTTTGCCCATGTGTTGTTACCTGCAGCGCAATGGGGAGAGAAGACGGGGATCATGACCAACTCTGAGCGAGTGGTTACCTACTGCCCGAAGTTCCGTAATTTGACGTGGGATGCGAGGGCTGACTGGGAGATTTTTGCCGAAGTGGGGCGACGGTTAGGCTATGAGTCGGCTTTTGACTTCGAGAGTTCAGCAGAGGTCTATGACGAGTTTGTGCGGCTGACCCAGAACCGACTCTGCGATATGGCGGGTCTAAGTCATGAACGGTTACGCAACCAAGGCCCGATTCAATGGCCCTGTCCTGAGTGGGAAATGAATCCCCAGCGTTCGGGTAAGCGTCTTTATACTGATCGTCGTTTCCCAACGCCAGATGGGCGTGCCAAGTTTAGCGCTTTCCATGCCAAAGGCTTGGCGGAACCCCCAGATCCTCAATTTCCTCTGGTGTTGACGACAGGACGATTGTACGGTCATTGGCATACCCAAAGCCGCACGGGAAGAATTCCCAAGATTGTGAAGATGCACCCTGCACCCTTTCTGGAGATTCATCCCCGTGATGCTCAAAAGCTGGGGATTGAGGAAGGGGAATGGTTGGAGTTGCGATCGCGTCGTGGTACAGCTAAGCTTCCGGCCCAGATTACAAAAGCTATTACCCCGGGTACTGTCTTTATGCCCATGCATTGGGGAGCATTGTGGGCAGATGATGCCGAAGTGAACGCGCTCACTCATCCAGAAGTTTGCCCTATTTCATTAGAGCCAGAACTAAAAGCCTGTGCTGTTCAGATTGTTCCGCTCAACAAAGCTGGGGAGTCGTTAGTATCTCAAGTGCCAGAATCTGGACAAAAGAGTTACTCCCCGTCAGCGGCGATGGGGTCAGTACGCTAGGGCGACCTAAGTTCAAAGGAGAAATCTGCTTGATCAATATTGCTCGCTTGTATACCCACCAGCGTTGCCAGAACTTCCTGCGTTGATGCAACCTGGAGGGCTGACTGTTCTTGGCCTTGACGGATCTGAAGATCAGAAAAATCTAGACCCTCGAGTGCTAACGTATCAACACTATCTTGATAGTCAAAGATGATATCTTTGCCGTTGCCTGCACACAATACAAACTGATCAGCCCCTGCACCGCCAATGAGACTGTCGTTGGCAAAGCCGCCATCAAGTCTGTCATTGCCTTTTCCCCCCTGGAGCAGGTCTACGCCGTTGCCGCCCCGCAGCGATATCATCGCCGACTCCACCGAACAGCTGATCGTCTCCCTGACCCCCCTTAAGGAAATCATCGCTGCGACCGCTATTAAGACGGTCTGCACCGGTTCCACCATTGAGAATATCGTCACTCCGGTTACCAAAGAGGAGGTCATTATCTCGACCGCCAAAGAGTTGATCCTCGCCAGAATTGCCAATCAGTCTGTTTTTACCAGTACGTCCAGTGATCAAATCATTGCCGCCGAATCCTTGAATGCGTTCATCATCAGGGGTGCCCCGTAACCGACTAGTATCATCTGTGCCGTTAATTGGATTCAACAATTTGAAGGCGATTGTTGTTGTCGATGATGCGCCTCGTTTTGTTAGGCGTCTCGGATATGTTGTTGTAGGTCAGATTTTGTAAGACTTGCTGGTCGTTTGCGCTTGTATCTTCTCTGGTGAGGGTTAACACACCGGATTCTGCCTGCGGTTGAGCTTGATGAGATGCTTGATACCATCGAGCTAAAATGACGCAAGAATTTCACAAGGTAACGTACATGCTAGGGGATAGAATTGAAAGCTCGCATGATTCCGTTCCAAGCTAGTTTGGGTTTTAGATTGGTATCTAGAGGTAAGGGACGTACTGGTTTGCCATCTGGTCGAGGCTTAAACTCTGAAAGATAGGAGTAGCGATCGCTTAGGCCCCAGGTGATAACAGCAATAACAGCGGGTTCACTGAGGACAGCTGAAAGGTAATCCTCATATATACCGGCAATGATCCGATCTCGTTGCTCTACTTCAGCAGGTAGCTTTTTATCAGCTACATCTAGTTCTGTGATCAATATCTTGAGATCTAACTCAGCAACATCATGAAGAAAGCGTTGCAGTTTTCTGGGGTTAAAATTTGTAGCCTCCCCTTTAAGATGGGCTTGAATACCCAAAGCATGAATCGGCGTACCCTTTGCTTTTAGATGTCTGAGTAATCGGAGAGTTGCTGTTCTCTTTGCTTCGTGTAAGGGACTATCATAATCAAGACCAAAGTCGTTATAGACCAGTAGTGCATTGGGATCTGCTGCTGCTGCGGTCCGAAACGCTAAATCGATATAATCCGTGCCTAAATATTTAAGCCATGCAGTGTTCCTTAAGCCATCTGAGCGCCAACTTTTGCGAGGATCATAAGCGATTGCTTCATTGACAACATCCCAGGAGTGAACTTTTCCCGCATAGCGGCCGACAACTGTGTTGATGTGATGCTCTAAAACCTGCTGCGCATTTTTATGATTTACGAAATCATCGAACCATTTTGGCAAAGAGTCATGCCAAATAAGTGCATGACCCCGGACAAGCAGATTATGCCTGGTGGCAAACTTGAACATGAAATCTGGAGCCGAAAAGTCAAATTGACTGGGACTAGGACGCAGTAGTGTATCGCCCGCAGCCCACTTGAGTGCCCATTCGGGTACGAGCAGACTGGCCTCCTCAGTCAGTCGACCGGCAAACTCTGGATCAGATCTCAGATGATCTTGTCTAGCGGAGACACCATATATCAAGTTTTTAGCGGTAGCACCTTCTTTAAGTGTTGAAGAACCTTCAAATGAGAAATCTCGATTCGGATCATCAAGAACCTGTTGAGTATGGCTTAGACAAGGTACCTTACTGAACAAAAAATCACCTAGAAAGCTTATCAGCGTCCCTAGGCTCAGTCTGATGAAATGTCGCCGCTTCAGATTTTTGAAATAAGGCAAGGTCACCTCACAGACACATCCATTTTGATAATAAATACACTATCTGAAATAGCTCAGCTCTTGAGTTTTCGTAGCCATGAAGATTAGAGCAATTACCAAAAGTTACCTATGATCCTGGAGAACAGCGTCATATATGCAAGCTAAACGCTCACCATAGGTCGCTATGTCAAAGGACTTAGCCGTTTCCCTAGAACATTTGCCTAGGGCAAGTCTGAATTCCTCATTTTCTACTAGAGATTGCATTGCATGTGATAATGCTTGCACGTCTCCAGGGTTAATCAACAAACCATTCTCTTGGGAAACGATAACCTCAGGAATACCACCTACTGGAGTTGTGATAATGGGTAGCTGCCAAGCCATTGCTTCCAAGATGGAAAGTGGTAAGCCTTCATTGTAAGAAGGCAAGATAAAGACATCAGCTTGCTTAAGAAGTTGATCCCTGTGCTTTGGCTTAACCCAGCCCAGAAAAGTCGTTTGATCCATTACAGACAACTGTGTTGCTAAAGTTTTTGCCTGCTCAATATCACCATCACCAGCAATGATAAGTTTCATCTGAGATCGTAATGTTGGAGAAAGTAATGCCAAGGCTTGAATAAGATCAAAAGCTCCTTTACGTTCTCCCACTCGACCACAAAATAAAAAACTAATTTTCTTCCTAGAGGAACGGTTCGGAAGATCTGAGGGCAGTTCTACAGAATTAGATAGTAAAAATACTTTTCTAGGATCTAAACCTAACTGTGAGGTGTAAAAGTCTTGCCAAGACTTAGACAAAACGATGAAACCATTGCATTGTCGGAAGATGTAACTCAGTGTTTTTTGGAAAAAAATTGGTAACTCAAGAAAAAATACTTGAAATTCCGCACCATGTGTATGTACTAAGACTGGCTTATTAAAAGCTAAGGAAAGCAAGATAAGAATAACTTTTCGGATGACGCTCCCTCGCTCTGAAATATGGATGTGAACCAGATCAACATCTCTCCGTAATAGCTTTTGCAAATATTTAAAAAATGCAAATAAAAATACTCTAAATCGATAGAGAATAGTACCTTCATCATGGGTACAAATATGCTGGGGTTGTATTGTTTGGCCTACTACATGCTTCAATATTAATTGTTGTACAGTAGCCATACCACCATTTTGTGCAAGACTTGGACCTAAGTTCAAAGCCCGAATGGGTGAATCCAAATTCTTATAGGCATGAGATTTACTAAAATCATTGTTTCCTTTCTCATTTTTAATCCCATTGTTTTTATTGATAGATTCCGAAGAGATTTGAGACATAATGGTGATTTAGAATGAAAATGTAGGTTGCATAAAGAATTTCTAATTTATATCCATAACTTCATATCCTAGAGATTAAGAGTATGAAGGAGATTCATAGATTTCACTGTTGAAATCTATGCTAAGTGTTTTTTGGGTTTGGTAAACTGAGAAAAATACAGCAATATACATGACCCAAAAAATATCATTTCTAACCATTAATGTTGTTTCAGCAAGATTAACTAAAATCATATTGACTAAAAATAAAGTAGGCCATAGGAAAATATTAGAATTTGTGTTTCTGACCAAAGGTAGAGCTTTTATTATTGTTGATAGAATACCAGCAGTTAAAATAAGAACTCCTACAATACCTAAGTCCAGACTAATATCTAGCAGGCCATTGTGAGCATTGGGAACAGGCCAACCTGCTGCATATCTAATCAATGCAGCACTGCTATTTGAATCCTCCCAGAAAGCTCCATATCCATGACCAAGCCAGGGGCGATTTAAAAAGTTGTTGATTACCAAAATCCAGAAATCTGTTCGACCCGTTAAAGTTGGATCTTTCCCTGCCAAACCCAATATAGATCCTAGGTTTTCAGTTATTAGTAATATGAATAAAGATCCGGTTGTTAAAATAGCGAGTAACGATGGAATCATTAATTCATATTTCCATTTCAGGATTTTGATTATGTAGAAAGCACTGATAAGAATTAAGAGACTAATCAGTGATCCAGACGATTTTGCTAATATTAATAGAATTATTGATAAACTAAGTCCAGCCAAGTTACGTGCTTGGAATGTATTTTTCCGTAGATGAAGTAGGAAGATAAGAGAACTTAAAAGCATCATCTTTCCTAGGACGTTCTTGTGAACATAGATGCCTCTCCATGCTCCGGTATGTATTCCACCCATAATTCCATATTTTGGTATCAATATAACCATAAAAAAGCTCATGATTATGACGATCCAGAATGTCCACCTAAAAATATTTAACTGTTCTTCTAATGTATAGCGAGTTGCTAAATATAATCCAAATAATGATGTTCCAATTAAGGCTATGCAACGAACAATTGTTACTGATGGGTCTAAAGACCATAAAGTTGAGAGAATCGCAAATAATACTAATAATGGAATAAGCTTAGCCTCTTTTACAGCGAGAAAGACTTTTTCCCATCTTAAAAATAGGAATATAAAAGTAACTATGTAAATACATTGAAATATAATGAGAACGAACGAAGAATCTACGGATGCTGAAACTTCTAAATCTCCTTCACTTGCGCCACCACTCACTATGAGACTCAGAAATCCTCCTGAGTATATGATTAAAGAAAATATAGAGAATATCTTTTCAAATATGTAAAAAATATTTCTCATGATTTTTTTGGATTTAAATTGAATACTTAGAATAGAGGATTTATCTAAATGTATGTTTTGGGGAAAATAAGATTTATTGAATAGATTAATTCAAGTACTCATTTCATCTGACCTCGAAAGATGAAATGTTGGTAATCATTTACCTAACTGCTTCGATGTAAAAAGTTTTGAAATAACTGCAGTTGGACCTCCCATTGTATAAATTGAAAGAGCACCTACTTGACATCCATAGGCAATCGTCGCAATAATCAATGTCATTAGGATATATGGACTAGTTTCTTTGAGTACTAGAAAAGTCAAAAGCATTCCAATACTAAGTATCATTGGCTGCATATAAAAAGATTTTATTCTTAATGGTAATATTTTTTTGTATACAAAGTATATGTAGATTCCACAGCCTATGATTTGCATGAATAGTAGCGTTAATGCTGCACCTAATAGACTGTAACTTGGGATAAGG
>CALFCG010000067.1 GCA_937951315.1 uncultured cyanobacterium | reverse complement strand
GGGGGACCGGCGATCCAAGTGACAGAACAGACGGGCATAAAGGTTGCTGGCGAAGAGCCGGATCAGGTCATTCGCGATATGGCTGTCGCGATGCAAAAACTCGCCCATGATTCAGATTTGCGGGTGCAAATGGGCACAGCAGGCCGCCAGCTTGTCCAGGAAAACTTTAGCTGGAACGTTGTTGGTGAACGTTTGGGTGATCTTTATCAGACAACCATTGATAATGCAGCACCTGCCATGGCCTAGTCGGTAAGCCTCGGCTTAATCTAGCTCAGGAGTTTCATCCTTTTTCGAAGCTGAGATTACAGCCTTTTGCTGCTTGCAGCGATTGACTTCACCCACCTGAAGACGGAACTTTGTTGTTGACAGATCTCACAAGGCTCGATTAAACATGCATGTCCTCATTCCAGCGCTCCATCGACCGACCAAGCCCACTGGCGTTTGTCGACATGCCGCTAATCTGGCTCACTGTTTAGCTGAGACTGAACACATCAGCCAAATCACGCTTGTGGTGGGGACATGGCAGAAGACCTATTTTGAGCAATCCTTTAATTTTCAGTCTCCAAAAATCAATCTGCTTACCGTTGAACTTAAAAATACCTCGCTTGCCCGAAATCGGTGGTTCATTTTGGGCTTACCGCAGCTTACCCGAAAGCTACAGGCCGATCTACTCCATCTTTCTTTTCCATTTCCCTTTATCCGGCAATGGTTTGGAGTGCCGATTGTCGCCAGTATTCATGATCTCTATCCCTATGAATGCCCAGAGAACTTTGGTTATCCGCAAGTCTGGTTCAATCGCTTGTTCTTGCAACAATGTATTCGAGGAAGCGATGGACTGGCCTGTGTTTCTCAAGTGACACTGAAGTTCCTCAACAGCGTCTTCTCAAACCCACAAAATCAACAAAAGAGATGTGTTGTTTATAACTACGTCGATTTCAGTGATATTGAGATTAGCGTTCCTCAAAATATGGCTGATACGACGGCAAAAAGCTTTGTTCTATGCGTGGCTCAGCATCGCAAAAATAAGAACCTTGATCTTTTGATTCAAGCCTATGCCATGCATCTCAACAAGCAAACGATCGCTGATGATATGAAACTTGTGTTGGTGGGTAGCTCTGGCCCGGAGACAGATGCTCTGAATGACCTGATTACCTCATTGGCCCTTCAAGAGCAAGTGATCTTCCTCTCGGCCTTAACCGATGAAGAGCTCTGTTGGCTCTATCAAAATTGTGGCTTGTTCGTGATTCCGTCTTCGACTGAAGGTTTTTGCTTGCCGCTGGTGGAAGCCTTATCTTGCGGATGCCAGGTTGTTTGCTCCGATATTCCTATTTTTCGAGAAGTGGGCTCCGAGGCTTGTACCTACTTTCAACTGGATGATGATTCAATAGGGCAACTAGGAGATGCGATCGCAACCTCTCTCACCTCCAATCGGTCAGCACCTCTGTCTAGCGCCCAAGCCTTCTCCAAAGAAAATACAGCGAAGCAGCTCTTAGATCTCTATCAATCCATCACATAGCGCCCGCCGTTCGAACGTTCGGTACCCAGCATTTTCCCAGGAGCGATATATCTTAGTGAAACAATGATCAATTCCAAGAAAAAAGGCTTCATCAGTAATTCATCATTGATTTTAATCGCCTATGCGACGGCCTTCTTCCCGCGTTTTCTATCGTCCTTCGGCGCGCCTCCCATCATTAATTTTGTTCACTTTATTGTTGTTACCGCGACCTCTCTTTACATCCTCGTCACGATTCAGACGAAGAAGCGATCGCAAATGAATCTGGTCTGGGACATCTTAATTGGGATGTTCCTGATCCTCTTGGTGACGGTGTTTAGTGCCGTCGTCAATCAGGCCGGCCTGATCAACATTGCCCTCCAGTATCTTTTTCAAACAGAAGCCTTCCTGTTTCTGGCTGCGATGTTGGCGGTCCCGCTGGCAGGGGACTCTTTTCAAAGGCTCAAAGAATACGTCTTGAAGTTTGCCCTCTGTAACCTTGTGTTGGCGCTTGCCCAGTCCGTTCTTTTACCCATTGGGATTTACCCCAAACCCTCAGGAGGCACCATTCAGGACAATATTACAGGTGTCTTTGGCGGTGGAGGGGGTAGCGCTGCAAACTACGTCTCCTGTACCGTCTCCTTCTATTTCGCTTTATATTACTTTCTCAACTATAAATTTGTCCCGCGCTGGATTCGGATCACTCTGTTGCTGGCTGCTTGCTACCAGATTCAAGTTTCAGATTCCAAGCAGATCTTTATGGCTTTGGCGCTGGGGTATGGCCTCCTATTGCTAACTAAAGTTAAAGACCCTCTCAAACTTTGCCTCTACATCGTTTTCATCGTTGCCGTCACCATCATTGCTGGCTGGGCATTGTTGAATCTCAAACTCGAGCTTCTCCAGCCCTATCAAAACTGGATAAATCGCGATATTTGGGGATTTGATGGCTTAGCCGCCCGTACGAAATTTGCAGCCTTCCGGATCATTCCCTCCTATTTTACGTCTTCCTTAAACTGGTTCATCGGTCTGGGGCCAGGGCACACTGTCACTCGTCTTGGCGGCTGGGTGATGAGGGACTATGAATCGGTGCTCATTCCCTTGGGTGCCACCATTCATCCCGTATCACAGCGGATATTTGATATTGTGACCATTAGCTATCTACCCCGAGAGTCTACTGTGTATTTCCCGCTGTATACCTGGGCAGGTATTTGGGGAGACATTGGAGTTGTGGGTCTATTCTCTTATTTTTATCTCTGCTCCATTGTTTGGAGGAGAGTCTGTGTCGATGACTTTGGCAAATTTATGTTGCTGTCTACAGCCGTTCTGGGGTGTATCTTGACCCAAATGGAGGAGCCGGGGCAAATGCTGACGATGGCCTGCTTATTGAGTATTCGCTGGCACGAAGAACAGGAAAAAAAGCAGTTGGAGATACATCGTCAGGCCATGTTAAGCCAAGAGGAGTATGGGTGATTTCAGCGATTGACAGTTTTTGTTACGGCTTCAGTTGGATTGACTCACCCCTCTAAATACTTGCCATAGGTGCTACTTGCTGAAGACTGAGCCTTAATTCCATTGGCCACAAAACCAAGGACTGAAACTCGAGACTGCTTAAGCTTATCTAAAGTCTCTTTGAGATCGGAATGCTTCGCCATTCCCATCTTGGAAACGAGCAATAAGCCATCAACAAGCGTGCTCATTAAAACTGTTTCAGATAATCCGAGTGGAGGCGTATCATAAATCACCAGATCAAACATGTCCAGAAAGCTATCCATAAGAGCATGCATCTTATGAGAGGCAAGAAAACGCGTGGGATCTGAAGGCTGTGTTCCAGATGTCAGAACAAATAAGCCCTCTTCATAGGGACTCGGCTGGATCACTTTCTCGAAATCGACATCCATCGTTGCTAGCTCACTCAAGCCAGGCCGCTGCTCCATCGCAAACAGAGAATGAACCGAGGGAACTCTTAGATCGGTATCTACAAGTAAGACTCTTTTACCCATCGCAGCGGCTGTCTTGGCTAAATGAGAAGCAACCGTTGACTTTCCTTCCTCAGGCACGGAGGAACTTACAACCAAGGAGCGAATGGGGGAATCAGGTCGCAACATCTGAAGTTGAAGATTGAGCGAGCGAAAGGATTCTAAAAACGGTGAGACCCCGTAACCCAATCCCTCCAATTGATAGTCTTCTTCGGCACCCGAAATGCCCTGAATTTCAGCTTGTTCTAGGGATGTTCCGAATTCAACCGCAGGATCGTCAAGACTATTATTGACTGGAATCTTGCCCAGAATTGGGAGATCGGCTATGGATTTCAGCTCATCAACACTATGGATTGTTTTACTTGCCTTATCAATCAAAATCGATAGCCCAAGACCTAAGATAAGCCCCAGAAAGCTGCCCAGAGACAAATCCCGAGGTAAATCTGCTAAGGCAACTTCCCCTGGTTTGGTGGGAGGCTCAATGAGTTCCCAGGGAACTTCTTGCCTCGCAGCACTGATTAGGAGCTCTTCGCGGGTTTTCATAAAACCTTGAAGATTATCAGTGGCAATGGCCAACTGTCGCTCCAGCGCTTCATGCTCACGGGCTATTTTGGGCAATTCTACGACACGCGTTTCTAAAGCCCTTGTTGCTTCTTCCGTGCCTTTGGCGCGTGCCTCTAATGCCTGAACTTCCAGTGCGGTATCTACCAGTTGTTGACCGAGTGCCTGGCGCAGGTCGTTTTGGTAAGGCAGAGACGTTGCATCACCAAATTTCTCGTATAGATTTTCTCCCAAACTGGTTCTGGCTCTTTGGGAGACCAACGGTAAGAGACGGTCTCGCTGTGATTTAAGATCAATAATCACAGGATGATCTGCAGTTAATTGAGCGGATTCAATTTCTAATTGAGTCTCAATGCTATTCAGCTGCTCAACGAGGTTTCGGTAGTCAGGGGCTTGACTGAGTACGGAACTTGCCTCGACACCATCCGGCTGGAGCTGTAGTTGCTTCTGTAAAGAAGCATATAAACGCTTTTTCTGGAGCAGTTCAAGCTGTGTACTCATCAGTTGTTGCTGAAAACTGCCCAGTTCGCTGGTAACCTGCTGACTAAGCTGATCCGGATCAACGAGTTTATTTTGCTCTCTAAACTGCTGAAGCTGGAGTTCTAGCTGATTTACCTGAGCCTTTAATAAGGGCAACTGTTTGTCTGTAAATTGAATCGCGCGTCTTAGATTTGTCTGCCGTTCTTGCAAACTATATTTGACATATGTTTGGGATAAATCTTGCGACGCCTGCTCAACTTCAGCCGGATTGGGAGATTGATATTCAAAGGCGAGTATTTTTGTCGTATCGACTCCGGCGCCTTTGCCGCCCCCCTGTGAGCTACCGCTCTGACGTGATATTTTCAGTTTCCTGCGCAAAATGTCGTAGGTGAGTTCAGGAAATGAATCTTGAAGTCGATTGACAACCGGTTCCAGTAGCTTACGGCTATACAGGACTTCAATTTGTGTAGAGTAATCCAGTACTGTGTTGGGTTGTAACGGCTCCCCTAAATCTTGGCCTGTGCCGCCATTCTGGTCACCCGTTGCACGGGAAACAACTTCTGATTCTGCCGTGACAGGCTCCACGAGTATCTGAAATTTCCCTTGGTACTGTGCAGGACGCGTTACACTCCAGAGAAAAGTACCGGAGGTGACAACAACAGTTGTACCGACGATTAGCAACCATCGACGCCTGATGGCACCTAGAAGCTGACCTAGCTCTAGTCCGCCTTCGTTACTCTCACTAGCGAAGGAACTTGCATAGGGGAGGGGGACGACATCCGCTTGTAATTCTTTATTATTGCGCTGAGAGCTAGAACGGACTTGTCTTAAATATTGATTCATTTTCGTTCGAATACTAAGCTCGGTTAGCTTGAGCAAAAAGAATATTTCTTATGAATATTATTTGTATGAGCTTGTCATCATTTACTCGAAAATAAATGAGTTGACGAACCTACCTACACGCAGATATTGATGCTCTACCTAGACTTATGACTCTGAGCTTAAGCATATAAGATCATAGCCATATCCATCATACTTGTCGCTGCTATGGAGCCGCCACAATAAAAATTAGAAATTTACTTTCCCCCATCCTCAGGCAGTAACATCATCTGTTACTAAAGACATCTCCTAAATACCCACAAACTACGCAAGTTTGTATATTTCGCTAAGCTATTCTGCCTTCTAACCCAAACACATACTTTATCTGTGCAGGGCTAACCTATTCATAATCTTAGCAAACAAGCTCTTCGAAGACTAGAGCAATTCTTTGTCAAGAGCTATAGATAGGGACTAAGTTCATCGTCAATGGGGAGGTCGTAATATTGCGACTGCATTAAGAACCTGAATTGTATTTCAAGGTGTTTGTACATCCATATTTTAGGCAAGGGGAGTGGGTGTGTGACGAAGAACCCCGATCATGATGAGTCAAAAATTCTTGATCAGCTTTGAGGATAGGGAGCTGGGCAGCGCTGAGGTTTGGATGAACTGGTTTAGGCCTGAATAGGACGAATGATGCTGCAATCTCTCTGATGTATGCTGGGTTTTGTCATCTATTTTTGCACCCGTAAGTTTTGCTCCATCAAGTTTTGCGCCATGCAGTTGAGCGCCTCGAAGATCTGCATAACGCAGGTCAGCTCTTCTTAGGTCAGCTCCCTGCAAATTGGCGTGGCGTAGATCTGCAAGGCGCAGGTCAGCTTTGATTAAAATCGCCTGACTCAAATCAGCTTGCCCTAAGTCTGCATGAATCATGATGGCCCGGCTAAAGTCGGTGCAGTTTAGTTTTGCGCGCAGAAAGGTCACTCTCCAGAGCATTGCGCCTGTCAACGTTGATCCAGTTAAGTCGGCATCAACAAAAACTGAATGACTCAGATCGACCCATGCTAGGTGAGTATATTTAAAAATGGCGCCAGCTAAGATGACCTCACTCAAGTCATCATCGTCAAGATCTATATGGCTGAAATCTCTTTCACCAGAGTCGTAGAGTTTTAGGACTTCGTGAGAATCAATTGTTCGAATTTTCTCTGACATGACTGCTCAAAAATATGTAAACAAAGCATCAACGCAAGGCTCACAAAACAAGATCAAAAATAATTCTAAGCATTTGGATACTTCTTCTGAGTCCAAAGTAGTCGAATCAACAAGAACAAGGTGACAAGAGCGAGGCCAAAGAAGCTGAGTGATACTCGGTACCAGCCCCCGACCATAAGTTGTGTGGCGGAGAGGAAAAAGGTACTGAACAAGATTGTATAAATTAAAGCTTGGACCAATGAACTCAGCTGTCGCAACTCACGATTAGCTTCTACTGAGTTAATACGAAGCTTAAGATCACCCTGTTCTAGCCTCGTCAAGGTCTCTTCAAGATGTTGGGGTAGGTTCAGACTTGTGTTTGTAAAGTTGGAGGCTTGACGGCTTAGCTGCTCAATGATCGAATCGGATGGGTTTGCCATATTTTGAGCCATAGTGTCTTTTGCAAAGTATTGAGCCTGCACTGCTCGAGAAATTGGAGATTAGATACCTTTTCAGGCATTTCTCAATCGTCATTTCAACAGGAGCAATGCATCCCTGAGATTTTCCACTTTCCGCTTGTCATAAAGCAGAATCTTTTTCTAGCCATAGGCAGAAAAGTGGACTGGGTAAGAGGTTTGATGAATAGCAGACTGTACTGACTAAGCCATGGGGCTTGATCGCAAACAAAGCTGACGTTCAGAAAAGCTTTTATTCTCTTTAACACATATTTAGTGGTCTTTTGGCAGAAATCTCGGTCAAGGGAAAAATGTTCAGCATAAAAAATGCGGTATGGCTACTATCTTATCATTAATTTACAATCTCTTGTTACATTTGTTAATAGTGCGATATATTGAAGCTTAGTTAGTTAGGTCGCTTATTTGTGTTGGGAAACCTACCATTTCCAGGAGTTACTGCAGGGCAGGGAGGGGATCAGCTCGTCAGCAAGGCTGTGACGGCAGCGATATCAGCTCTGTTTAAGCAGACTAATAAGCTAGAGGTCAAGGTTAAGGCTGAACCCGTCGCAAAGCTTTTTCAGGGAAGTGTTGATGGCTTTGACTTTATGGGTCAAGGATTGCTGATGCATAGTGGCCTTCGAGTTGAGGTCATGGAGCTTTATGTTCAAGCTGTTTCCATTGATTTTGGAGCGATCTTCAAGGGCAATATTCAGCTAAGACAGCCCACTCAGGCTTCGATGCGGATCGTGCTGACAGAGGATGACTTAACGGCATCCTTTAATACGCCTTTTTTGATTGAGAAGCTACAGCAGCTTGCTCACGAGGGCCAACCACTCACCTTCGAAAAGACACAAATCACCATTAATGATGATCAATCTTTGCGAATGCAGAGTTCTATTCGTCAGGGAGCATCGGACAAGTCTGTAGAAGTTGATATTACAGCCTTCTTGGAGGTTAAAGATCGGCGTAGATTGCGATTCGTCAATGTGGCCTATGGTGGTGATAGCAAGGCAATAGAACTAGGCCACGTATTAACTGATCATGTCAATGAACTGCTTGACCTCGACCAGTTTGCTTTGGATGGAATGCAGTTGCGAGTTGACCAATTGCGACTGCGGAATAAGCAAATGACTTTGTATGGCATTGCTCATATTGATAAGTTTCCCCAGCGAGAGACCTGATCAATGACTCTCTCTGGATTGTCTATGGGTGTGGTGTTTGTTCGCGCAATACCCTTGCTCCCCAGATTCAACAAAAGTTTCCCTAACTAAATTAAATAACTGAGGAATAAAACAAATGACTTTACTATTGGCTGCTGTAGAAACAACTTTTCCGGCGATGACGGTTTTAGTTGGCGTATCTATACTTGGCTTTGTTGCAGCTGTCTCTATTGGCTCCATTGCCTGGTATAACTCTGAGCGTCCTGCCGGTTGGGAAGGTAGAGAGCGTCCAAGCTTTATTCCTGATACTTCAAAGTGGTTTAGCTAGAAGATAGTTATCTAGGGGCTTGCTCCCCTATTGCTATTGTTATTTCAGCATCAGCCTGGGTTTCTGAGAACTGCCCAGGCTTGTTGATTGTGTCGGATGGAGCGGCCTGCTTTGCGGAAAAAGGTTATTGCTGCAGGAAAGCAAGATTCACGTCAGAATAAGTGTGAGCTGTCCACCCAGCCGGTGGTGGCTTAATTGGATTGATTATTGATGCCCATGACATTGTTTCAAACCTCTTCTCCCTTTGAACCAACTGGGGATCAGCCCAAGGCGATCGCACAAATAACAGATAATCTCAATGCGGGCCATCGTTATCAAACGCTTTTGGGGGCAACGGGCACCGGCAAAACATTCACAATGTCAAAGGTGATTGAAAGTGTTGGCAGGCCGACCTTAGTGTTGGCCCATAATAAGACCCTGGCAGCTCAACTCTGCAATGAGTTACGGTCTTTCTTTCCGAAGAATGCGGTGGAATATTTCATCAGTTATTACGACTACTATCAACCGGAAGCCTACATCCCCGTCACTGATACCTATATTGAAAAAACGGCGGCTATCAATGAAGAAATTGATATGCTCAGGCACTCAGCAACACGGTCGCTGTTCGAACGCCGAGATGTGATTGTAGTCGCTTCCATTAGCTGTATCTATGGGCTCGGTATCCCTTCCGAATATTTAAAGGCATCTGTACCCCTTCAGGTGGGTGATGAGGTTAGACAGCGTCAGCTTTTAAGGGATTTAGTCAAAATTCAATATGCTCGTAACGATGTTGAGTTAGGGCGAGGGCGTTTTCGAGTCAAGGGAGATGTTCTTGAGATTGGTCCTGCCTATGAGGACCGCATTATTCGCATAGAGTTTTTTGGTGACCAGATCGATGCGATTCGTTATATTGATCCCGTTACGGGGTCCACGCTTCAAAGTTTAGAAAGTATACGCATCTATCCTGCACGGCACTTTGTAACGCCTGCAGAACGTCTAGAAATTGCTGTGGCTGATATTGCAACAGAGCTAGAGCAGCAGCTTGAAGTTTTGCAGGGGGAAGGAAAGTTACTGGAAGCGCAGCGCTTAGAACAGCGCACACGATATGACCTTGAAATGCTGCGAGAGGTTGGTTTTTGCAATGGAGTTGAGAATTACTCAAGACACCTCGCGGGTCGGCAAGCAGGAGACCCACCTGAATGTCTAGTGGATTATTTCCCGAAAGATTGGCTACTGGTGGTTGATGAGTCCCATGTGACGGTGCCGCAGTCGCGGGCTATGTATAACGGTGATCAGTCGCGGAAGAAGGTTTTAATTAATCATGGATTTCGACTGCCTAGTGCGGCTGATAACCGCCCCCTGAAAGCAGAAGAGTTTTGGGGCAAGGTTGGACAGTGTGTCTTTGTCTCGGCAACACCGGGTGATTGGGAAATAGAACTGTCTGAGACCCGTGTGGTAGAGCAGGTGATTCGGCCGACAGGAGTGATAGATCCTGAAATTTTTGTGCGGCCCACTGAGGGACAGATTGATAATTTGCTGGGTGAGGTGAAGGAGCGTGTTGATCGCAAGGAGCGAACGCTAATTACGACGTTGACCAAGCGAATGTCGGAGGACTTGACGGAATATCTAGAGGAGCGGGGGATTCGAGTACGCTACCTGCACTCTGAAATTAATGCGATTCAACGAATAGAGATTCTTCAGGATCTGCAAAAGGGAGTCTTTGATGTGTTGGTCGGAGTTAACTTATTGCGGGAGGGGCTAGATTTGCCAGAGGTTTCTCTTGTCGCCATTATGGATGCGGATAAGGAAGGGTTTTTGCGTGCAACGCGCTCCTTAATTCAAACCATGGGACGAGCTGCCCGTCATATACGAGGGCAAGCAATTTTATACGCCGATAATCTCACAGATAGTATGGCGCAGGCGATTGCTGAAACTGAGCGCCGTCGGGAGATTCAGATTGCTCATAATAAAAAGCATGGAATCACCCCTAAATCAGTGGTAAAACGCTATAGCAATTCAATCTTGGCTTTTTTGGAGGTCTCCAGACGACTCAATGCCCAAGAATTGGAGGAGGTCTATGAACAGGTTGATGATTTACCCCTTGAGAATATACCGGACCTGATTGTGCAGCTTGAGGCGCAGATGAAAGAATCTGCCAAAAATCTTGAGTTTGAGGAAGCGGCAAAGTATCGAGATCGGATTAAGCAACTCCGCGAAAGACTTGTGGGACGTTCATCATCGCCTCAAAGCTAACGGCAGTGGATAAAGAATTAAATACCTAGTTCTTCTTTATGTGCCTGAAGCTGCTGCCACAAACTCCCCAAACGTTCATAGGCATCGCTGGGCGAAAGTTTGCCCCCGATTTCTAGGTTGCAGGTATAGCTGACTTGCTGCGCAAAGTCCTCTAGCTTTTCATCAAAAGCCTTCACCATGGAGTCCACCTGTTCTCCTTGGTGGCGGTGAGGATATATAAACTCATTTAAAATCATGATCTTAGACTCTTTAACCTTGCCTTAACTTAGCTAAAGATGCCTTGAGAGTCGGTGATTCAGATCATCTCTTAATAAATAGTTACTAAAAGAATAATTATTGGGGTTGATTTATATGACCTATAGTGTGTCGGATGGTTTCTTATTCCCGTAAAACATCGGGCCAGTTTTGGTCGGCTTTGGCAATATAGCCAGGGATGTCCTGTTGCCATTTCTCCTGAATGCTGGGATTGAGATTGAGATATAGTTTTCCGTCTACAATCTTCCAGGCTTGTGGATCGATGGGAGCGGTTGTCCCTTCTTTGACTGCCCAGGCGCAGTATCCACCGTACTGGGGGGCATATTTCTCCGGATCGCTTTTGAATAAATCTCTATTCTCCGCATTGGCAAACTGCCAGGTTGTGTTCTGCCATTCATGAGAAAATTCGCTATTACCAGTTACGGGCTTGCTTTCAGTGAAGTAAGCAACGGGG
>CALFCG010000066.1 GCA_937951315.1 uncultured cyanobacterium | reverse complement strand
GTAGAGATCGGCCACTGACTGCACCATTTTCTGATCGACTAGCTGACTGATCCATTTCTCCCCTAAACCATCAATATCTAAGGCTCCGCGACTGACCCAATGCACCAGATCGCCTTTCACAATAGCCGGGCAAACCGAATTGATACAACGAGTGACCGCTTCTCCCTCGGGCTGTACCGCAGATTCACCACAGACTGGACAATGGGTGGGCATGATGAACGGTTTGGCCCCTGCGGGACGCAGGTCTGGCAGGACCCGCAATACCTCGGGGATAATTTCACCCGCCTTGCGGACCACCACGGTGTCGCCCACATGTAAGTCGAGTTCAGCGATCCGTTCGCGATTATGCAGCGTGGCTCTGGACACCGTTGTCCCCGCTAACTGCACAGGCTTGAATTCCGCCACTGGCGTGAGGGCACCGGTTCGGCCCACGTTAACTGCAATCTTTTCTACTCTTGTTGCAGCTTCTTCGGGGGCGTATTTCCAGGCAATGGCCCAGCGGGGAAACTTTTGTGTAAAACCTAGCTGAGACTGTAGCTCTAGATCATTGAGCTTGATGACGACGCCATCTGTCAGATAGGACAGATCCAGGCGCTTCAAATCCCAGTCTTTGTAGTACTGCTCGATCTCCGCTAAATCCTGACACAGACGTCGGTTGGGATTGACGCGAAACCCCAATTTTTGGAGTGTTTCTAGAGCTTGCCATTGTGTTGCGGGGGCGGGCAGAGTCTCGGTGGGGCTAGAAAGATGCAGCGTATAAGCAAAATAATCAAGCTTTCGATCCGCCACTACGCGGGAGTCGAGCTGACGCAGGGTGCCTGCTGCGGCATTCCGAGGATTGGCAAAGGGCGCTTCGTTGGCTTGGTGGCGATCGCGATTAATTTGCTCAAAGATATCCAACCCTAAAAAGGCTTCCCCTCTGACCTCAAGCCAGTCTGGAGGGTACTCGCAATTCAACCGCAACGGGATTGAGCGGATGGTCCGGACATTTTGGGTGATTTCTTCACCAGTGGTGCCATCTCCGCGAGTTGTACCCCGCACCAGTAAACCTTTCTCATAGGTTAAGGCGATTGCCGATCCGTCAATTTTGAGTTCGGTGACATGCTGCACTGATGGAGGGGCTTCCGGTGCGAGTTTGCGCCAGCGTTCCTCCCAAGCCACCATATCGGCTCGATCAAAAGCATTTTCCAAACTGTAGAGTGGAATCCGATGGGCAACAGATGTAAACCGAGTGGCTGGCCGTTCGCCAACGCGCTGGGTGGGACTATCGACGGTAATGAGCTGGGGGTTTTGCTGCTCTAAATCCTGCAACTCATGATAGAGCTGGTCGTAGATTGCATCTTCCATCTGCGGATTGTCTAGGGCGTAATAGGCATAGCTAGCCTCCTGCAACACCTGCCGTAGGGTGTGGATGCGATCTGAAGCTGCAGTCACTCATTGCCCCTCAATCTGAATAAAGGTTTGGCGGGCAAAAACGCCCTGCCGAGGCCCATAATATACCAGAGTTTTTAGAGATGGGTGGGACCGTGACTCATTCTGTCAGGCTGTCTTTGGTCCTACGGTTCATCGTTGCTCACGGTGATTAGAGTGCTGTTCAGATGGATGAACTTTGAATATCTGTTTTAGTCTGTGGTAGGGGCTTTGTTGACCTCCGTATTGGCTACATTTTGCTCGTAACCGATGAGCGCTAGGGTTGCGATCGCAAAGTCCAGCGTTGCCGGTCCCAACAGTCCGACAATGGACTGAATGTTGCTGTACTTCTCTGTGTAGACATAGAGACCAATATTGGCAATCCCAAACAGAAACCAAGTGAGCCAACTGACGCCTGCAGCGGACCGTCGCTTGAAAATATCCGAAAGCTGAATCAATGTCGCCATCGGGATAATGACGGCAGGTAGCCAACCCGAGAAACTCACAACTGTTTCGTTCATGCTCAAGTACTCATATCAGTCATCTTGCAGCCTATCGCTTAGTGTCCCTCAAGATCTCTGATGTGACCAGTTCCTTGACCTTTGGGCCAAGATATTGAGGGGGGGGATGCACCCTTAGCTGTCGTGATTGCACCCCAAAAATGAGTGACACTCGACAAAGTGGCACTGTATCGGTAGACACAAAAAATCCAGAGTGTATTGTTTAGCTCGTGAGGAGTGATTCAAAAAAAGCCCTGGGAGTCGAAACAAGGTCAGACGTCCTGGGGCTCTTTTCTCAAATCATTGCTCTGCAAAGATCATAGACGTTGTTTGAGTTAAGAGATGATGAGGGGTAAACCGCCGATAACTCTCGAATTTACGACTGAGTGTGATTAGAGTCTTCCGTTCCAGCGATCTATGGAGATTGACTGACGTGCAGACGGTTTCAAGCGCTTTGAATCCAGCCGAGAGCACTCTGGATTCTCTGGGTTCCTTTGACTGTTCGGTAGGGTGAAGAACAAGCATTATGGGTGAATCTGGGGGCATCTTCTCCTGTCCTGCCCGGGATATATTTCCACCTAAGTCACCGCTCATATTTGGAACTTTCCCTATAAATAGGCGGTCCCAGGAGTTATTCACATGCCGATAGGTTCCATGGCATCGCATTGAGGACATCCCCATGATACATTCGCGATATACAAAGCAGGTTGGGCTCGCTACTCTAGTTGCCCTAGGACTGATGACCAGTAGTCTAACGCCTTTGCTTTTGCCACAGCCCGCCACAGCTCAGCTTTTCCCTCGTCGCACGAGTCGCGCTCGGATTGCTGAGGGAACCCGAATTGAAGCAACCTACGAAGATGCTGAGCGTATCATTCTCAAGCCGGATGAAACCTTAGCGGTTGCACTGGTGACAACTCGGTCTGTCCGTTCTTCTCGGGGAACTGTTCTAATTCCACGCGGAAGCACGATTGAGGGACAGCTAGAGCCACAGCAAGACGGCACTCAATTTGTGGCAGATACGTTAACTCTCAAGGATGGGACCCGTTTTAATATTGAGGCAACCTCTGACATCATTTCCCGCACCGAAGAAGTGACTGAAGGTCGTCGAACTGATCCCATTTGGCAGGGGGCATTGGTGGGCGGAGCAGCCACTGCTGTTATTTCTGAAATCTTTGGTGAAGTCGGTATCTTTAAAGTGCTTGCCGGTTCGGGGGCAGGAGCTCTGGGGGGATTCCTCTTCGGTGGCCGAGATAAGGCTGACGTCAGAGTCATTGATCCACAGACCGACTTAGATCTGACCTTAGAGTCTGATCTGTTTCTGGGGCGTGCTTAATCTAGGGCAGCAAGCTTTCTATCAGCTTGGCAGGTCTCGATCATGCGGTGATCGTTATTGCTGACCTGATCAATGGAATGATAGGCATTGAGATTGACGGAATGTTTGTAGGCCTGTTGTTCGTAGCTCATGACTGTGAGTTCTAGCGCCTTTGCCTTCAGGTCACCGCGAAAACAATCAAAAGAAGATTGGGGCATATAGAACGCGCCAATGACTTGTTGATTGTGCACTTTGAAGACAAAATACTCTGTCTGTGTTTGCTCGGGCTGCTGATGGCTGCCGTATAGATAAATCCCATTGCGGAGGGCTGGCTGGGCCTTTAAAGAGACTGCAACGGTATTTTCTTTTTGCCACTTGGACCGTTGGGGCTTAGCCTCTGCGCTTTGGATGCTTAAACCCGCGCTTCCGAGTAAAGCTAGCCATAGGCCCTTCCTAAAAAGAGACATAGGATAGGAAAACCAAGCTTTGCCAACGTGTAAATTTGAAATCACCATGTCTTAAGCCGACAAACAATAGAGGTTCATAAAATGAGACCCTAAGGCGTAGATACTCTCTCAATGCCTTCTCTGCTCTATACCTCTGTGATGGCCCTTTAAAGGCGAGCCCATAAGACTTAACAGCACATTAAATCTTCAAAACCTTACATGGGTTATATTTTCGCTGTTCGGTGGTAACTTTTATGTGAAATCGTTACAATTGCTCAAATATTGATAGAAAGCTTCGTATTTGAGCTGTGTTTTCGCCTTCAGAGTGGCTTTAGGAGTCCTCGGCCCTATATAGTCGTTTTTCTTTTTCTAACTTATATTTTCTCCTCTATCCGTCCTGAAAGGGGTGAGAGGGGCCGATACCATCGTGCGAGTTGGTGAGGGCTGACGCCTAGGTAATACAGTGATAGCAAGATCCAGTTCCTGACGGTGCAAAAAATGATGCCTTCTTGTTCCCAGCGTCGTGCAGAGACAGAGACGCGATCGCAAATTAGGTAAATCGGCAGTCGCTGACGCTTGAGTCTTCGCATTAGATCGACATCTTCTAAAATCGGGAAATCAGGATAGCCCCCTAAGGCTAGAAAGGTCGTGCGCGCCATGAAAATAGCCTGGTCACCGTAGGGGAGGCGGGTGAGGCGGGAGCGTAAACTGGCACCACGGCTGATCCAATCGAGAATCCGGCGGGGAGAGTCGATAGAAAAGTCGAAGGCACCCGCGACTGCCTTCGTTTTATTAATGGTGTGAACAATACGTTGCAGTGCCTGATACGGTAACCCCGTATCAGCATGCAGAAACAGCAGGATTTTACCCTGAGCCAGATCTGCGCCGGCATTCATCTGATTCCCACGTCCAGCCTTTGATCGGATTCCCGTGATTGCTTGTTCCTGCGGAAGGTGGTGCAACGTCGACCCCTGCGGGTCACCATCAACCACGATGATTTCATAGGTGACGGTGTCTGCTACGACAGCAATGTGCTCTAACGTCTGACCAATGGTGTCCCCTTCATAGAGCACCGGAACAATCACTGAAATATCAGGTGCGACAACGCTCAAAGATGTCATGCTGATGCCGACTTAAATACGCCATACTTTTAGATTGTTCGCCCTGCTTGAGATGTTTTGAGTTTTGTTGATAAAAACGCTGTAGCTCACTCAGGGTATCGACATCATACCAAGTTGGCAGCTCATAGATCGGTCGATTATTGTGTTTCAGAATAGCTAGCGTTTGGGATCTCACCTTCTCTGTACTCCACTCGATTCCTTGAAACACTTTTGGACAGTAATTGCGTTTGGTAAAGCCAAGGGCATAGTATCCTCCATCCTCACTTGGCCCCAGCACTACTTGCTCCGCTGCCAACTGCTCTAGCGCCGTCTGTAGATAGCTCAAAGGCAGATCCGGGCTATCGCTCCCGACAACTAAGGCTCGGTCATAGCCCAGGTCAAAACAATGGTTGAAGGCATGGGACATGCGATCTCCTAGTTCTCTCCCCTGCTGTGGGTAATACTGTCGGCCCATCAGCCACTCCATGACCTCGTGCCTTGCATTATCAGGTGCAAAAAAGATTAGAGGGGCTGCAGGGAGTTGACCAACTGTCGCTAGTACATCCTGAGCGAAGTAGCTATAAAGTTTGGCAGCCCGATCATACCCAATTGTTTGACCTAGACGGGTCTTGACTTTGCCCGGGTGGGGGGCTTTAACAAACATCAGCACGCAGGTCTTTGCCTGCAGGGGTAAATTCGCGCTCATGCATTGCTCCGGCAGATTGGACCTATTGTAACGATCTCACTAAAGTTCCGTTGTAAAAGCCTTGGCAATCTCAACTCAGCAAAAAGATGCATCTCAGGAACTTGATGCCTGGGAACCGCGTCCAATGGCAACAAGTGCCATAGTCGCTTCTCACCTCATCAAAAATAATCCTTAGTTCGGAGATTACAAAGATGCCAAGCACATGGACTCAAAAAGTTATCCCAGGCTGCCTCACCGCTGCCGTCGCTTCTGTCGCAATGTTCCCGATCCAGCCTGCAGCTGCTGTACCTGATCTTTTGCGTGACATCGGCATTGGTGCTGGAACTAATGTGGTTACAGGTGGCTTAAGTCGTGATGGCTCAACTGTTGGTAATGTTGTAGGCGGTGCTGCTACAGGTGCTGCTGTTCACTCAACTCGCAGAGCCACAGGTGCTCGTCGTAACCGAAACTCAACCGGTGGTTTAGCACGTGATGCAGCTGTTGGTGCTGCCGCCAATACCGTGACAGGCGAGATTACAAATAACGGATCAACCGTTGGCAACATCGTTCGTGGTGCGGCCACAGGCGTTCTAATTAATATCCTTGACTAGTCAAGGATTCCAGACTTGTCTTTGGTCTTTAGTGCGGTAATTGGTTAATGGTCAAGGTTGATGGGTAACACTATGTCGTTACCCGTCAACCTTTATTATCTTGTTCCTATACCTGTCTTTTGATTAGCTTCACCAGCGTCCTAATAATTTACGTAGCGTTTTCATCGCATCTTCGCGCGATTGTCCCGTATTCTCTTGGTGGCGCTCCCAAAATTTGTTCCACCATTCATCGGGCTGTTTTTTCGGATCCTCATATTCTGTGGGGCGTTCCGTCTCACCACCCACAACGAGACTGCCGACATAATCTGCATCTTCATAGACGCGAGCAATTTGCTTGTGAATCGCCTCCATGTCTCTCGCAGCAATGGCACCATTGCTAGTTGCTTTATAGAACTGAACGGTCACCCGAATCGGCAACTTAGGATCTCGCTCAATCTCTAAGTTATCAATTTCTGTAAAGGGACCTTCCACCTCTCCATGGCCGATGATTGCCGCTTCAATATCGCTACTTTTTTCAAAAGTACCCCCTTCCGCCTCTATTGCTGCTGCCAGTGGCAACGTCGCCGAGTCCTCAGCAAATGTCAGCGGTTCCTTTTGCTTTAGCGGCACCTGAATGAGCATCACTAAATTGAGTCCTTTTGCCTCGGCTGCAGCAGAAGCATCGCTGGGTGATTGATCTTCACCGGTAGCCTGAAAATCGCTGGCGCGTTCCCCTGTAAGACTCGCTCGTTCGCCGTTCTGGTTGAAAAACAAACGCTGTCCCCAGTTTTGTCCTGCGGCAAAAGCATCTCGCTTGTTATCAATGACCGTCACACTTGTGCCTTCCCGCGTCGCTAAAATCGTTAGCACTGCTGGGTCACCTTCATAGGACTGATAGTTAAACAGGACTGGGTTAAATTCTGCTTTTCCTGTTTTTGGGATCGGGAGAAAGCTCGCCTGAGCACTCACTAATACATGAGTATCTCGCTCTGCCAGTAACGATTTCTGTGTTCCTTTCCATGAGTGGGGCTGGTTGAGATACTGGCGCAAATCCTTAAGGACATCTCGGAGAGGAACACGTGAGAGAGACGTGCCATTCTGATTCCCCACCTTGAGTGCAAAATCATCGAGCCGGACATCGGCAGATTGATCTGAGAAATTTGGGAAACGAATCACAGGCATCAGATGCACTTGGTACTCTTCAGCATTGTTAGCCCGATGCTGCACCTGAATTGTCATATCGCTAATGTTGGGGCCCACTGCAGAGTTCTTATAGCGCCCTGTGTCCTCCCACGTGAGATTAAGAATTTCAAGGCCTTTCTCCGTCGCAAGTGCCTGGGCTGCTGGATTAGAGACCATACTAGCTGTTTCTTTAATCACCCGTTGGTAGCTTGGTTGTTGCGCGGGTGTCTGTTGTCGATCAATAACAGTTTTGCTTGTACTCTCGGGCATTGCCGAGACAGATAGTCCCAACGGCATACTTAGCATCGCTAATAGCAGACTTGAGATACGCATGAATGATCCTCAGAAGCAGAAAGGAGAAATCGAGCCAAAACCTAGAATGCTTGGGGGTTGACTCTTTCTCTAGCAAAACAGACTAATTTGTTTTTGAACCTGATGTTACAGATTTGGTAACCACTATTGACTGGAGCCTTGACGTGCCAGTGTGAGAGTGAAGACTGTGAGTGAACCTTTAGGAAAAAATTCTTTTCTCATTGTCTGTTGAGTTGTCAGAATGGTTTAAATAAAGAAATGGCGTTCTCCGCCAGCCCTAATCAGAGCTTATAACGACAATGCTGACGGAACTACAGACGCGAAAACTCACGAAGCTATTCAGCATGTATGACGAATGTTGTAATGGCTACCTTTGCAAAAAAGATTTTGAGCAGATTGTCAAAAAGCTAGCTGGTGTCCGGAATTGGGGATTGAGATCGCCACGTTATCTTGCGTTAATGAATCAGCTAGAACGTGACTGGCAGGGACTTAACCGAAGTGCTGATACAGATCACGATCAAAAAGTCTCAATCGCTGAATGGCTTCATTATTATGAGAGTGTGCTGGGCGACCCTCAAAAATATGAGCAGCAGGTGCAGACATTAATGGAGATGATTTTTGATGTCTTTAGCTTAGATGAGAGCGAGGGGCTAAATCAGCAGAGTTGGGGCCTGTTACTGAGTGTTTACAACGTCTCGCCCGTATATGCTCCCCTCATTTTTCCAACCCTGGATATGGAACACTCTGGTAGTATCAACCGCGAACATATGCGGCAGCTTATCCGCGATTTTTTCTACAGTAATGAACCAAGTCTTCCTGCGAATGCGATGTTTGGGCCTTATTAACTGAGGCGAGTTGTCCGGTTGGCAATCAGCAACGCTGTGGACAATTACCCTGAAACGACATCCTGAGCTATATAACAAGGATTGTGATTTTGTCGAAGTGTCTTTTATTGCCAAGCTTACGAAAAAAACTCTGAGGATAAAATCCTCAGAGTTTTGCGAATGATTTGATATGACGAGTCTAAACTCTTAGAACAGACCTAAGGTAAGAGACTTATCAATGGGAAGCGTAGCCCCAATTCCCAAATAAAGAGCGAAGGCAGTTCCAAACAAGAATACTGATGTTGCAACAGGCCGGCGGAAGGGGTTCTGAAACTTATTCACATTCTCAATGAATGGAACCAGCATTAAGCCCAAAGGAACAGCGGTTTGTAGCAAAACACCAAGCAGTTTGCTAGGCACAATGCGAAGAATTTGAAAGACAGGATAGAGATACCATTCAGGAAGAATCTCTAGAGGCGTTGCAAAAGGATTTGCAGGCTCCCCGAGCATAGCTGGGTCAAGTACCGCAAGGCCGATGCAGAGGGCAAATGTTGCCATAATGACAACGGGAAAAATGTAGAGAAGATCGTTTGGCCAAGCGGGCTCACCATAGTAGTTATGGCCCATGCCTTGCTTAAGCTTAGCCTTTAGTTTAGGGTCGCTTAGATCCGGTTTTTTAAGTACTTTTGCCATGCCCGTATTCTCCTTAATCAGCTAGGGTCAGAGGTTGCTCAGAAATGCGGTATTACAAAGGGGCGCAACTCTAACATGCCCAAATTAAGAGCTGTATAAATGCGCCTATGGTAGTTATAAGGGACCTGAAATACCTTGCTTACGAATCATTAGGAAGTGTAGAAGCATGAACACTGCCATTAACCAGGGCATTACAAATGTGTGCAAGCTATAGAAGCGAGTCAGAGTAGGTTGACCAACACCCGTTCCGCCGCGAATAAGCTCAACCATCGTTGAACCAACAATAGGAATAGCTTCCGGTACACCGGAGACAATCTTCACAGCCCAATAACCAAGTTGGTCCCAAGGCAATGAGTAACCTGTTACGCCGAAGGAAACAGTGATAACGGCCATGACAACGCCAGTAATCCAAGTTAGCTCACGGGGCTTCTTAAAACCACCCGTCAGGTAAACGCGGAAAACGTGAAGAATCATCATCAATACCATCATGCTGGCAGACCAACGGTGAATAGACCGGATTAACCAGCCGAAATTCACCTCATTCATGAGGTATTGAATCGAGTTGAAGGCTTCAGCTACGGATGGTTTGTAATAAAAAGTCATTGCAAACCCAGTTGCAAACTGAATAATAAAGCAGGTGAGAGTAATCCCACCTAAGCAATAAAAAATGTTGACGTGAGGGGGCACGTACTTGCTGGTGACGTCGTCGGCAAGCGCTTGCACTTCAAGGCGCTCATCAAACCAGTCGATCACTTTACTCATAGAACTAATGCTTCCTGAACATGTATCGCTCTTCATAAAAAATGTAACACAGTCCCTAGTCCCCTGGGTACAAACCTTTCAGAATCTTGCATGCGAAAGTTCTTGAATGGTCTGCCTTTTGCAATGAGATGCTGCAAATCTAGCTAGAATTATGTACATGATTAGACGATTCCTTTTTATTACTCTCTTTTTGCTGCATTTCCTGTTCGCTGGGTGGCGTTCCCCGGTGTTGGCATTTACCGGAGAACAGCAGCTTTTCAATGAAGCGTGGCAAGCTGTGAATCAAGCTTATGTCGATAATTCTTTTAATCATCAAGACTGGCGTTCGCTTCGCCGGTCGGCGCTGGCTCAGCCGCTCAATAACAGCCAGCAAACCTATGCCGCGATTCAAGAAATGCTGAAGAGCCTAGATGATCCTTTCACTCGGTTTTTACCCCCTGCTCAGTATAAGAGTCTACAAACTAGTACTGCTGGGGAGTTGACGGGGGTCGGTCTTCAAATTGCTCGCAACAGTGATGCTGAGCCTCTGGAAGTGATAGCGCCTATTGAGGGGTCCCCTGCTGCTGCGGCAGACCTGCAACCTGCAGATCAAATATTGCAAATAGATCAGATCCTAACGGATGATTTATCGCTCGATCAGGCAGCTGAGCTGATGCGCGGACCTGTGGGGTCTCAAGTGACGCTCGAGGTGCAGCGACCTGAAAAAAATCAGATTTTAGAAGTGGTATTGACGCGAGATCGTATTGCCATCAATCCTGTTAAGTCGGAAGTAAAGCTCCAGTCTGATGGGACTAAGGTTGGCTACATTCGTTTGCGTCAGTTCAATGCCAATGCTACCCGTGAAATGGAAACGGCAATTCGTGACTTTCAGAGGGAGGGCGTTGCCGGCTACGTTCTAGATCTTCGCAATAACCCTGGAGGTTTATTGCAGGCAGGGGTTGAAATTGCTCGCTTGTGGCTCGATCCCGGCCCTATTGTCTACACCGTTGATCGCCAAGGGATTCAAGGTAGCTTTGACGCTCAAGGGTCTGCGATGACCCATGCTCCCTTGGTTGTTTTGGTCAATCGAGGGAGTGCTAGTGCCAGTGAGATCTTGGCAGGTGCCCTTCAAGATACGGGGCGAGCCCGGCTTATTGGTGAACAAACCTTTGGTAAAGGCTCGATTCAGTCGCTGTTTGATCTTTCTGATGGATCCGGTTTGGCAGTGACCATTGCGCGCTATGAAACCCCCAATCATCGGAACATCAATAAGGTGGGGATTAAACCCGATCAGATTGTGAAACTGGCCCCAATTACCCCGAAGCAGGTAGCCACAGATGTTGATGTTCAATATCAGGCGGCGGTGGAGACTTTGATGCACCCTTCTGAGATTGCACGTGCGGCCTAGTAGTAGTCGGACCTATCATGATCCTCTCCACGGCGCGATTACCCTGGAGGCGAGTGACCCCACAGAAGCTTTATTGATCGGGTTGATTGATACTCCTCCTTTTCAACGACTGCGCAGAATTCGTCAACTGGGCATTGCCCACTTAACATTTCACGGTGCGGAAGGCTCGCGCTTTACCCATTCTTTGGGTGTCATGGAGGTTGCTCGCCGAGTTTTTGATCGGCTCATGCGTCGATATCCGATCCTAAAGCCCTATCGGGCTTTAGTGCTCTGTGGGGCATTGCTCCATGACATTGGTCACGGTCCCTTGAGTCATACCAGTGAGGACCTGTTTGGTGGCAGCCACGAATATTGGACGCGCCGGATTCTGCGAGAACATCCTGCTGTACGAGAGCTTTTAGATCGCTATCATCCAAACTTAGTAAAGGAGTTAGAGCAGCTGTATCTCAAGCAGTATCCTTTGCCCTGCATGAGTCAGCTTGTTTCAAGTCAGCTAGACTGTGATCGCCTCGATTATTTAATGCGTGATAGCTACTTCACGGGAGCTTCTTACGGAAAGCTTGATCTAGACCGCATCTTAATGGCCTTTGATTATGATCCAGTGAGTCAGCAGTTGGTGGTTGTTTACAAAGGTTTGGCTGCGATTGAGCATTACTTGGTGGTGCGCTACTTTATGTATTCCCAAGTTTATAATCATGCAAAAAATCTTGCTGCTACTTGGGGGCTACAGCGCATTATTCAGCGGGCCAAGCAGCAACTCTCTGATGGCATCCTCGAGGCCGACGATACGATGATTGCTTGGCTTACGATGCCGGTTGCCGAATTATCTCTTCGGCATTATTTGTCCGCTGACGACGGAGTTTTGCTCTATCATCTCCAGCGCTGGCAGCACAGCTCTGATGTGACCCTCAGTGATCTTTGTCGCCGCCACCTCGATAGAGATTTGTTGAAAGCATGCGATATCAGTGAACTAGATGCCGTACAGCAACAGCAAATTTTACAGCAGGCCCAGCAGTTGCTTGTGGAGATGGAGCTATCGCCAGACTATGCAGGTATCCAAGTAGCTTTAACACGAGGTTATACGCTTTACCAGCGCGGAATTAATGTGAGGACTGAGCAAGGGCTGAAGGATATCAGTGAACTGTCGTCTTTGGTGCAAACTCTCAGTCAGCCATTTCAAAAAGCATGGTTAATCTACCCGCGAGCCATTGAGCCTAGCTTGATGCGTGGCTAGGTGATTTGTAAGACCTTAAATTCAGGGGCTATTTAGAAGTGTTCTCAGGTCATGTATAACTGATTCTCTAGAACTATTCCATTCTCATCACTGATCCTTGAAAGCTGTGATCAGAAGCATAAAGAATGTCAGGGTTTTCAGGTAGGTCGCCCATTGCTTTCTCTAGGACATTCTTAAAAAATTTCAAACTTCTCCTACGAATGGATGTAAGGTCTAGTCTGTGAGAGCCTCTGGTGGACCGGTCCTCCAGACCTCAAGTGTAAACATCTTTGACTAAAGATAGAGATGTTTTAGGAACGTCCTCGTCAGAAGAATTATTGATTTATGGAGTAATTTAGGGCCTCGATTAGGAACCAGATGATAGTCGTTACTTCAACAACACTAGGGGCTTTCATCGTTAAATTTGTGACATTTTTCAGTACTTGGGGCCGATTTTTGTTCCAAAAGTGACTCGATATCAAGCGCTTCGAAAACTCACTGATAGCTTCAATCGTTATGGGATAGGTATATTGTTGTGTAATTAGCTGTCTAACATCTTGTCTGAAATACTTCCTCCTTTTGCGATTCAGTCATGCAGACGATACTTCTCGTTGAAGATAATGAACTTAATCGAGACATGCTGGGACGTCGATTAAAACGACGTGGTTTTGCTGTAATTACAGCTGTTGATGGTCAAGAAGGAGTCTCCAGAGCACGGTTAGATCAACCTGATCTGATTTTGATGGATATGAGTTTACCGGTTATGGATGGTTGGTCAGCAACGACTCGCTTGAAGGCAGACCCAAAAACTGCATCCATTCCTGTTATCGCTTTGACCGCTCACGCAATGGTAGGGGACCGTGACAAAGCTCTTGAAGTGGGATGCGATGATTACGATACCAAACCCGTTGATATCAGACGATTGCTGTCAAAAGTAGAAACTCTTATGCCTCAGCATTGCCCTTCCTCTGGTCAGGAAGCAGTATTTGTTGAGTCACCCTATACTTCTGAACTGGTCAAGCCACTTTTACAGTCGGTTAAGCGTCGGGACATACCTTTGAATATCAATAAATCAAAGAAGCTAGAAAACGTCCTTGCCCCAACTTTTGGGAATGTTCCATCTACGCATAAAATTTTGATTGTTGATAATAACGAAGATGCTAGCGATGCTCTGAGCCGCTATTTAGTGAGGAAAGGCTATGAAGTCGTGCGGACAACGAGTTATGAATCAACTCGATCTGTGTTGCAAAACTCGGATGTGGCTCTCGTTGTAATCTCTGGTGCTGTATCGGATGTTATTGCTTTTGAAACCCTTCGCCAGATCCGACAGCGCCATAGTTTACTCGAGCTACCTGTAATACTGATCACCGAGCAGAAACGAAGTAAAGAAGTCGTTCGAGCTTTTGAGATGGGGGTCAATGATTGTGTCATCATTCCCTATGAGTTTCCTGTCTTACTGGTTCGTCTCAAGGCTTTGCTGAAAACCGTGCGTTTGTCCCACTCTATACCCACTGTTGGTATTGGGGCCCAGGTTGAGGTGAGTCAGCTTCAGCTCGGAGACTCTTTCCGCCCCATCGAAATCTTGTCCAACAAGCCCCTCAGTCATATTTATATTGCGCAGGATCTAAGAAAAGGTCGTGACCCGTCCGTCAAGCTGGTACATAAAATTCAACTGCAGATTAACGATCGTCGGGTTGCTGAAACTGCCAATGAAATCTTTGCTAAAGAAGTTGAAGCTCTAAATGTTGTCAGGGCCCGCGGTAAGATTCTGTTGCCAGTGGATGCCTTTGAGAAAGATGGTGCTTTCTATATTGTCAGTGAGTATATCGAAGGTTCAGCATTCACTATTCAGACGACTGAGATTTCACCAAATGATGCGTGGAAAGTAATCAGACTAACGGACGAGATGCTGCGGAAAATTGAACCTCTGCATAACTGCGGTATTATCCACCATCGCATTTCTCCTTCATGTTTTATTGTCCCAAAGCAGCAAAACAGTGATTTGGTTTTAATTGATACCGGTATTGAGAATAGATTGCTGCTCAAATTACAAGAAATATATCCAGTAGAGACTTTCTTATCCCGTAATGTCGCGAATCGTTTGCGTCCTACCCTTTCGAACGTACAAGGTCGTGAACGAGTTGACCTCTACTCCATTGGCATAATTGCATTGCAAGTTTTGACTGGACAGCCTAACCCCCAAGTTTTTGAAGCGCTACGGTTTAAAGAATCAAGATGGGCGATGTTTAATTCGTTGAATCCTGCTCTAATTGAGTTTTTGAAGAAGATGATTTGTCAGGAAGTCGAAGGGGCTTATACTTCTATTCCTAGTGCCAGTCGAGATCTTCTCAAGCTTTGGCTCACCTTCAACTACAGTACTGGTACATCAGATGCAGCTGAATAATTAATTGAGATGCATCTGTTCATAATCTGTTGTCTTCTTAGTTCTACCTAGTATTGCTAAGTGGGACTTGAGGGATAGAGAGTGTAAATGTCGATCCGTTGCCATATATGCTTTTGCACCTCAATTCTCCCCCCATTAGGGCTGAGAATTGTTTGGTGAGTGTGAGTCCTAGACCAGAACCTCCGTAGCGTCGGGTTGTCGATGTATCGGCTTGGGTAAATGGTTCAAAAACTTTCTTAAGCTGTTCTGGCGTCATCCCAATGCCTGTATCTTTGACCGCAAAATGAATCCAGACTTTATGCTTTGTATGGGATGTATTGATAGAAAGTATTATTTTCCCGCTATCTGTAAACTTGTTGGCATTGCTCAACAAATTGAGTAAACACTGTCGGAGTCTACTGTGATCTGTTTCTAAAAATTCAACGTCACTATCGTTTTGGAGAATAAGGTCATTACCCTGATTTACGGCCGCTGGATGGATGCTGGCCATGACTTCTTGGGCAAGTTTGGCGATATTTACCTGTTCTCTATATACATCCATTTGTCCTGCTTCTACCTTCGAGAGGTCGAGAACAGCGTCAATAAGACCTAGGAGATGCTGACTGGAACCCTGAATCTTTTTGAGGTCAGGGATGAATGCAATTTGTCCAATATCCTCGGCGTCTTCTTCTAAAATCTCGCTATAGCCGATGATGCTATTGAGCGGTGTGCGTAATTCGTGGCTCATATTAGCTAGAAATTCGCTTTTAGCCTGAGTTGATGCCTCTGCAGACTCTTTAGCT
>CALFCG010000065.1 GCA_937951315.1 uncultured cyanobacterium | reverse complement strand
CCTGTGATCGAAAAGCACGGTTTCACCAGCTGGCTCCACCACAGCTATATTTGGCAGAACCAAGAATTTGAGACCTTTGATGACTACCTCGGCGTCTTCAACGCCAACCAACGCCGCAACATTAAGCGAGAACGCAAGGCCGTCAGTAAAGCCGACTTACAGCTTCAAACCTATACGGGAGAAGATATTCCCCCAGAGCTTTACAAACTCATGCATCACTTCTATCAAGACACCTGCGAGAAGTTTATGTGGGGCAGCAAGTATCTCACTCAGCGTTTCTTTGAACAGCTTGAAGAGACCTATCGCGATCGCATCCTTTTTGTCGCCGCCTACGATGTACAAAGTATACAAAAACAGCCCGTGGGCATGTCCTTTTGTTTAACCAAAGGCGATCAACTCTACGGACGCTACTGGGGCGCTTTCCAAGATATAGATTGTCTTCATTTTGATGCCTGCTACTACACCCCGATTGAATGGGCAATCTCCAACGGCATCCGTCGATTCGATCCAGGAGCCGGCGGACGCCACAAAAAGCGACGAGGGTTCAAAGCCACACCTAACCACAGCGTTCATAAGTTCTATAATCCCCGACTACAAGAAATTTTGCTGCACTACATCAGCGAAGTGAACGACATGGAACAGCAAGAAATTGATCACATCAACCAGGATCTACCCCTGAAATCGTCTTAGCTTCATCTCTGAAAATACAAACGGCACTGTTCAGGACCTCAGCCCATCAGACCTCGAGTCAACGATCTAACCCTTTGTCCCGATGGGTATCTTTATCGAGGAGAACGTTTGATCCTCTGCAAAGCAGTGATCTCACATCCCTCAATCCTATGGCTTAGATCACAGTCAATTCAGCATTTCAGACCTAAGCTAAAACATGTAAACAAACGTCGAAAAGGGCGTACAGGAAAGAAAAATGACGACTTGGTATTTCAGCTACGGTTCAGATCGGATTGGCCCCTTAGAAGAGGAGAAAGCCATCGCCCAAGCGCGGCAAAATCCCAACGGCCACTGCTGGAAACAGGGCTTTACAGACTGGCTTCCCATCACACAAGTCCCTGAACTCAATCCCTCAGAAACACCTGGCCCCGGGGCACCACCCCCCATGCCCCCCGGAACCGACCATGAAATTGATTTCAAACTCTATGGCGAAGATATGCAATTCGTAGAGGTTGAACTAGATCCAGGGGAAAGTGCGATCGCAGAAGCCGGTGCAATGATGTATAAAGATGCATCTGTTCAGCTTGAAACCATTTTTGGTGACGGCTCGAATAAATCTGCGGGTGGCGGCCTAATGGATAAACTCGTCGGTGCAGGAAAGCGCCTCGTCACTGGAGAGAGCCTCTTTACCACCGTCTTTACCCACACCGGTCAAGGGAAAGCCCATGTTGCTTTTGCAGCCCCTTATCCCGGCACCATTATTCCGGCAAAGCTCAGCGACTATGGCGGACGGTTAATCTGCCAAAAAGATAGCTTTCTATGTGCCGCGAAAGGCGTTCAGATTGGCATCCATTTTCAGAAAAAGATTTTAACCGGCCTCTTTGGTGGTGAAGGCTTCATCATGCAAAAGCTAGAGGGCAACGGCATGACATTTCTCCATGCCGGCGGCACAATTGTTGAGCGAGATTTAAAAGCTGGTGAAACCTTACATGTCGACACCGGCTGCCTCGTAGCCCTCACAGATTCAGTCAACTACACCATCGAACAGGTGGGAAGCATTAAGTCAGCTCTCTTTGCAGGGGAAGGTTTATTTCTAGTCCATCTCACCGGCCCTGGTAAGGTCTGGCTACAATCCTTACCCTTTTCTCGGATGGCAGGCCGCATGCTAGCCGCATCTCCAGAACGCGGTGGCCGCCGTGGCGAAGGATCCGAACTAGGAGCCATCGGCGCCCTCGGAGCCTTGGGAAATCTCTTAGATGGAGATTAGGAGATTAATCCACCCACCCTGCCTCACATTCAACACAGAATCGGTAGATTGTTCATCCATGATTGTTATCCCCTCTCCCAAAGGAGACGGTATACTAGTCCAGTGCCACTCATGGCACAGTGAGGGCATGTAGCTCAGTTGGATAGAGCATCAGATTCCGGTTCTGAGGGTCGGGGGTTCGAATCCCTCCATGCTCGTTAAAGAGATAACCTTGAGAGACTGACAATCACAAGGGTTTCAATAATCTAGCAAGCTCCTATGGTGACTTGGAACTTTGGCCTACCGAGACACCCATCGAGTGAGACAATACGAAATGTGTCGGGTACGTGCGACCCTCAATAACCAGGTAGAAGATAAATGTTTAAACGGATTGCTGCGATCGCAATAGTCATTCTGGCGCTAACAGGCTGCGTCAGCCCCGAGGCAGGGCTTAAGAGTTTTTCAGACAATATTGACGGGTACAACTTTCTCTACCCAAACGGCTGGATTTCAGTCCAGGTATCGGGGGGGGCAGATGTTGTTTACCGAGATCTCATTGAAGAGACAGAAAACGTCAGCGTTGTGGTGAGTCCCGTATCCGGAGAGCGCAACTTAACCGACTTAGGGGATCCAACAGCAGTCGCGAAAGGAATTTTGCAGGCCGTGATTGCACCACCAGATTCAGGTGTGAATGCCTCTCTCGTCTCAGCAGACTCCCGCCAAGACGATGACAAGACCTACTACAAGTTGGACTACACAGTAGAACTCCCCATTGGCAACCGCCACAACCTCTCAAGCGTTGTAGTTCGCCGAGGCAAGCTATTTACCCTCAATATCTCAGCACCCGAGGCGCGCTGGGAAACAGTAGAGCCCCTCTTTCAGCAGGTGGTCGATTCATTCTCGGTGTACTAATATTTGGCTAGGGTCCCAAGTTGGGGCCCTTAGAACCCTGTATAGGACATTCTTGTATATCGAGGGGAATTAGCTCAGCTGGTAGAGTGCTGCGATCGCACCGCAGAGGTCAGGGGTTCGAATCCCCTATTCTCCATTTTCACCTCCAGAACCTTATTATTTACAAAGATAAAAACTGATTCTTGAAATCTATGCCAAAGCAGGTACATTTCCAGAGCACTCTACCCTAAAATATCAACTCATTCCCATCACATTCTTTCGCTAAAAAATCTCAATATTCTATAAAACTTCGAACAGAGTCCCATTTTATTATTCAACATTTTTGATAGAGATAAAATATACAACGTACGATTCAATTCTTTTTTATTAGAGGAATGTTAAATGCTCAGAGGGCTAGGGCAGTTAATTTATACTAGTTTTCCTGGAGTGGGCTTAAAGAAACTCTTCAGCGATCAGGTGCCAAAAGCAACTCAAGAGGCATTCCTGAATCAAATCGTATATAAGAACTGGAACTCATATAAACCTCCTGATTGTGGAGAGCAAGCTGTTTACCTTTACCAACCCAATCTAAAAAGTTGCATTTTTGGCTGGCTCTACAGCGATAGCGTTGACGAGCATGGCCGAAACATTCCCTATTTTCTAGGATACCTATTGGAAGAAAAGCTCAATACTGACTATTTAGAAAAAATTCTAACCTGTCTAGAGAGAGGACCAGCATCTTTTTGGGAGTACGATAATAACCCAGATCAATCCCCTGGTTTAATCAATATTGAAGATATACAAACCTATCAACCAGTTCGAAAAGGACTACTTCTTCCGCCTAATCTTTCCAGCCATAGCTATACAGAGTTAAACGAAAAAAAAGAGCTTGATTTTTTTGTTTTTTCTGATCGGAATATTTCTGAAACTTTCATATCTGACATCACAAGCATTGATAAATCTAAGGAAGATTTAGAAAGATCGAACGGTGAAGAAGTCGACATTAGAGATCACAAGCAGTCCATTGCCAGTGCTTCTAATTCAATTAGAAGCACCTTGCAAGAACTGATGAATAAACCATTAGAAATTCAATCAGCATTTTTAATTTCTTCAGAAGGGCAACTCATAACCCCCGCAATAAACATGGACGAGGATAGTGCCTTGATCATTGCAGGGAGAATGATCTACCTCGCTCAAAGTACCAATACAGAACTGGAATGGGAAACAATAGAGAAAATTTTCATTCAAGGTAAAGAAGGATATATCATTTTGGCTTATTGCACGTCTGATGTGTTCTTATTGATTCAAGCTGGCAAAACGTTAATGGGGCTATTAGATGGAGAAGTGAATCGGACCATACAAAGGATTAGAGGAATGCTGCCACTTACAAAATCCAGTGCAGACACGTCAATAGAGCCGCTCAATGTTCAGGAACTAGCAGCACTCAATGGCACAATTCCATCAGTAGAGTAGGGTGCTACTTCTCCGATGATTTCTCTACAAAAATCTCTTTTTTTCTACTTCTGAGCGTCTGACATGAACCTAAATTGATATATCTAGTACCAAAGAAGAATCATCATTCATATATCCAACTCTTTCCTTTAACTGCCCACGTCCTGGGCCATATTGTCAAGGTGTACATAGATGTCTAAAACTGCAGTGCAATCTCTCAATTTTCTAAGTATTGGTGACCGTGGTGTTGGGAAAACAATTTTCTTCCTTGCCAACTATGCCGCACTCCGAATCAAGCCAAAAGAGACCAAGAGGCAGCATCTCCTACTTGATTGTCAAAACAATCAAGACAGAGAGAATCTCGAATCTCTATTAAAACAAATTGCAAGAACGGGGCAATACCCTCCCCCAACACTCCAAACCACAAATTTTACCTTTGATGTAAAACGCGACAGCTGGCATGGGAGAAATGTGCTGTGCCAACTCCGCTGGTCAGATGTCCCTGGAGAATCTTGCCAATCTTTTAATGCAGATTTCCAGAAAGTACTGCAAAACTCCCACGGTTGTTGCCTCTTTCTAGATGCCTATGAACTGGTCCACAATCCACAATATCTTTCCCGCTTAACTGTTCTGACCAAACGAGCAGAAGCAATTGCATCCCTTGCCCATCGCCATCAGCTCCACTATTCATTGGCCCTAGTTTTAACAAAGTGTGACCGAATTGGTTCCGGCCCCAAAGGTTTGTTACAGCTAGAAGAGCAGTTACGTCCCCTAATTCAATCGCTAAAATCCGTCAACGCAAACTATCGTTGTTTCTACTCGGCAGTCCCAATTTCAGCCTTTCAAAAGCCCGCACTACTTGAAACCCAAGGCATTGCCGCCCCACTTCTATGGCTCGTCAATGAAGCAAGAGCCTCAGGCCGTACAAAGTCTCTACCCACATTAGCGAAGAGCCTTGATGGCATCCTCTCCAACTCAACCACCTCCACCTCCAAGAACAAATCTAAAAAGTCCCTAACGGGAAACAAATACTTAAATCGGCCAGGTGTTTTAGTCGGAGCTGGAACCTTAGTGGCAATTGCCGGACTATTCATAGGGCTGCGTGCACTTCTCGCTCCTACAGGTCCTGAGTTATCATCAAATCCATCTATTCGCAAGCATCAAGTTGCTCTAAGACGCGATCCTGAGGATGCAAAAGCATTGAGACAACTTGCTGCTGAATACACGAAATTAGAAGAATATAATCAAGCAATTCCTTTACTGGAGAAGCTTTCTGAACAAGAAACTGACAATGTCAACCTCATGGCTGAGTTAGCTAGGCTATATCTTGTCACAGGCCAATCAGCGCAGGAAGAGAAAATCTACGATCAGATTTTGCTGAAAGATCAGAATAATATACTTGCTCTCACGGGCAAGGCTGAAATCCGACTGCAAGAGGGTGAAGTCGAGAAAGCAAAATCACTCTTTTCTGAGGCAGAAAAGCGGGCTCCTTCAGAGAAATTAAAAAAGACAGTTCGGAAAATTGCAGCAGAACGCATTCAATTTGCAGCCGAGACAAGTCAAGAATAGTTCACCGACAGGTGGTTATACCAAATACCCAATCACTCGCCTAGAAAACACCCATCGAACTAAATTGAGGGCATATTCCCAGACGAGTCACCTCATCGGTGCTATCTAAGCATCTGTGAAGCTAGCTTCAATCACCCCTGAGGAGTCATCATCCGAAGCAGAGGCCGCAGCAGCTGCAGCCTGTTGGGCTTGCGCCTCCAATTGTGGCTGAAATTGGAATAGCGAGTAGACAACATTACGACGGATCGCAATCATCATCTCTAAAAACAGCTCATAACCCTCACTCTTATACTCCACCAGCGGATCTTGCTGACCGTAGCCTCGCAGGCCAACCGCTTCACGCAAAGCATCCATCTGTTGTAGGTGCTCACGCCAGAGGGTATCAATTTGCTGCAGGATAAAGAATCGTTCTGCCTGCCGCATCAATTCGGGCTGGAGTTGATCCACCTCAGCTTCTTTCTTATCGTAAGCAATCCGCACCTGCTCACGTAGAAACATCTGCATCTCTGGCATTGATAGATTCTCAAAATGTCCCGGTTCAAGATCCTGCAGGAGATAGACAAATTCCTTGATTTTCTCCACCATGCTGTCAAGGTTCCACTCTTCCGGGGGGAGTTCTGGGTTAACGTAAGCACCAACAATGTCATCCATCGTGCGCTCAGCATACTCGATGACCTTCTCTTTAAGGTCCTCACCCTTCAGAACTCTCAAACGCTCAGCGTAGATAGCACGGCGCTGATTATTCATCACCTCGTCATACTCAAATACCTGCTTACGGATATCGTAGTAATAGGTCTCAACCTTCTTCTGAGCATTTTCCAGGCTGCCCGTGAGAATGCGAGACTCAATCGGCATATCCTCCTCAACACGAAAGGCATCCATCAGCCCCGCAACCCGATCTCCCCCAAAAATCCGGAGCAAATTATCTTCAAGGCTGAGGAAAAACCGCGTCGACCCAGGATCACCTTGACGCCCGGCACGGCCCCGCAACTGGTTATCAATCCGGCGGGACTCATGACGCTCAGTTCCGATAACGTGAAGCCCTCCTCGCTCCACAACTCGGTCATGTTCCGTACTTGTGAGAGCTTCATATTCATCTTTGACGCGATTGTAGACTTCACGCAACTTTTGAATAACGGGATCATCGGTAGGTGCTTTCTCTGAAGCCACAGCCAACATGTCCTCAGCCTGCAATTCAGTGATGCTCTGCTCACCTAATTGTTTAACCGCCAAGGCAACCGTACTTTTCAACAGGTCCTCCGTACTGGAAGACAGCTCTGTTGGATAAATTTCGGGTGCCACTTTCCAAGTCTTACGCGCCGTCCCTGTCTGCTGAGCCTCACCGTCTCCAAATCCCTGACCAGTCTGTGCTGCAGGAACCCCCGCCTGCAACATCGACATGGGGTTATTATCTTCCGGCTGCACAATGCGAGGCATGAAATACTCGCGCACCTTCAGACGAGCCATATAATCTGCGTTTCCACCCAGAATAATGTCAGTTCCGCGCCCAGCCATATTGGTCGCAATAGTAACGGCACCGCCCCGACCGGCTTGAGCAACAATTTCTGACTCCCGCTCCACATTCTCTGGCTTTGCATTGAGCAAGTTGTGGGGAATATCTTTGGCTAAAAGAAGCTTCGAGAGCACCTCTGACTTCTCAACGCTAGTAGTACCAACCAGTACCGGACGTCCATCTTCATGCATTTGAGCACATTCAGATGCGATGGCCTGCCACTTAGCGGGCTCAGTCTTATAGACCACATCAGCAATATCTTGCCGCTGATTCTTGCGGTTGGTTGGCACAATAGTGACTTCCAACTTATAAATTTTCTCTAATTCAGCCTCTTCTGTTTTCGCGGTCCCCGTCATCCCCGCCAACTTAGGATAGAGCAGGAACATATTTTGATAGGTGATTGTCGCCAAGGTCTGCGTCTCATTCTGAATCTCAACCTTTTCCTTCGCCTCAATCGCTTGGTGCAAGCCATCGCTCCAGCGTCGCCCCGGCATCACGCGTCCCGTAAACTCATCTACAATCACAATTTCATTATTGCGAATGATGTAATTTACATCTTTAATGAATAACTCTTTCGCCTTGATAGCATTGAAAATATAATGCGCCCAGGGATCATTCGGATCAAAGAGATCGTCAACCTTGAGCAGATTCTCCGCCTCAATAAATCCCTCGTCAGCGAGGATAACGTTTCTGGCCTTTTCATCGACCTCATAATGCTCTTCGCTCTTTAAGCCAAATGCAACCCTAGCCGCATCCATATATTTTTCGGTGGGGCGCTCTACCTGTCCCGAAATAATCAGAGGGGTACGGGCTTCATCAATAAGTACTGAGTCAACTTCGTCAATGACACAGAAGTTAAAGGGACGTTGCACCACCTCAGCCATAGAGGTCGCCATGTTATCGCGCAGGTAATCAAACCCCAACTCACTATTGGTTGCATAGGTGATATCACAGGCATAGTTTTTTTGCCGTTCAACAGGCTGCATTGACTGCTGAATAAGACCGACGCTGAGATTCAAAAAGCGATGAATTTGGCCCATCCACTCAGCATCGCGACGCGCTAAATAGTCATTCACCGTAACCGCATGCACACCTTTTCCAGAAAGCGCATTTAAGTAGGAGGGCAGAGTTGAAACCAGGGTCTTTCCCTCTCCGGTTTTCATCTCAGCAATCTGACCATCATGCAAAATCATGCCGCCCAGGAGCTGCACATCAAAATGCCGAAGCCCCAACACCCTCACAGAGGCTTCTCGAACAACAGCAAAGGTTTCAGGGAGCAAGGAATCTAAAGATTCCCCTTTCTCGATGCGTTGCTTAAACTCCGCTGTTTTACCCTGCAACTCCTGATCCGAAAGGGGCTGTATTTCTTCTTCCAACAAATTAATCTCAACAATATCAGGTTGATATTTCTTGAGCTTACGTTTGTTGGGATCGCCCAAAATGGTTTTCAGCATGGTTTAGGTCAACGAAGTTTTTAGTCAAAAAGGGTCGCTAATGCAATGCTCACAATGGCGTTCATCGCCATAGAAACAGCTTGGATGTCATCCTAGACAACGCAGCGATACTTTTACAATCTTAACATTACTGCTTATAAGGCAAGAGCAAAGCATCTATTTATTGGAGTTTCTTCAGTTACTTTCACGAATGCTTTACTGCCCAAACTCTAGACGTGCCTGCTCAACCAACTCGCTGGTGACAACTTCAAGTTCTGCTTCACGTGCTAATGCCTCAATACGATATCTAGCCTGAGTTCGAGCAAAGTAAGGAATATTTCGCAGCTTGGCTTCAGCAGTCGCAGTCCAGCACAGCGCATCGGTTAAATCAGATTCTCGCATTCTCACAATCAGCCTCGTCAACAGCTTACCCATGATTGTAAGACGAATATAAAAACTCCTGCCTCAAATAGAAGCAGGAGTTGAAATGCAAAATTAAGCTATGAGAAGCCTATTTTTTGCTGTTTTTATTCGTACTCAGGCATAGACAAAGCAGGCTCAGTATTACGCTCAATACCTTTCTCAAATCCAGCGGCTGCAGCCCGGGCACGACCAGCATGCCATAGGTGACCAATGAAGAAGAAGAAAGCCAAAGCGAAGTGAGAGGTTGCTAACCAAGCTCGAGGTGAAACGTAGTTCACTGAGTTAATTTCAGTGGCGACACCACCCACAGAGTTCAAGGAACCCAGAGGAGCATGGGTCATATACTCGGCCGCACGGCGAGCTTGCCAAGGCTGAATATCATTTCTGAGTTTGTTGAGGTCAAGACCATTAGGACCACGTAGTGGCTCTAGCCAAGGACCACGGAATTCCCAGAAACGCATGGTCTCACCACCGAAAATGATTTCGCCAGTTGGAGAACGCATGAGATACTTACCCAAACCAGTGGGACCCTGTGCCGAAGCAACGTTGGCGCCCAATCTTTGGTCACGGATCAAGAAAGTCATGGCTTGAGCCTGAGACGCTTCTGGACCTGTAGGACCATAGAATTCACTGGGATAAACAGTGTTGTTAAACCAAACCATGAAGGCGGCAATGAAACCAAAGACGCAGAGGGCGCCTAGACTGTAAGACAGATAAGCTTCACCAGACCAAACAAAGGCTCGCTTCACCCAGCCCCATGGCTTGGTCAAGATGTGCCAAACACCACCGGCAATACAGTGAATACCAACCCAAATATGACCACCGACGAGATCTTCTAGGTTGTTAACACTAACAATCCAACCCTCTTCACCAAATGGTGAGCGAGTAATGTAGTCCAAGAATACGCCGAAGCTCCACGTTGGACTGGTAACAACACGAACCTGACCACCACCCGGCGCCCAAGTATCGTAGATACCACCAAAGAACATAGCCTTGGCGACAAGAAGAAGAGCACCAATTCCTAGAATCACCAAGTGGTAACCAAGAATTGTGGTCATCTTATCTTTATCTTCCCAGTCGTAACCGAAGAATTCTGAATATTCAAGGTTTTCTGGACCACGAATGGCGTGAAATGTACCACCTAAGCCCAAGACAAAGGAAGCAAGTAAGTGAATTGCACCAACGGCGAAGAATGGGAAGGTGCTGATGATTTCTCCACCTGCACCTACGCCCCAACCGAGGGTTGCAACGTGGGGGATCAAAATACAGCCCTGCTCATAGAGAGGCTTTTCGGGAATCAGGTGAGCTGTTTCAAACAGCGTCATTGCACCTGCCCAGAACACAATTAGGCCAGCATGGGCAACATGAGCACCCAATAGACGACCAGATACCTCGATTAAACGAGCGTTACCTGCCCACCAAGCAAAACCTGTCGATGACCGGTCGTAACCAGCCGCTTGATTAGAGAGCGTTACCACGCGGTAGTACCTCCTCAGGGAAGATGAAGTTTTCATGGGGTTGGTCTTGCGGAGCCATCCAGGCACGCAGACCTTCGTTGAGCAGAATGTTCTTGGTGTAGAACGTCTCAAACTCAGGGTCTTCTGCTGCTCTAACTTCCTGAGAAATGAAGTCG
>CALFCG010000064.1 GCA_937951315.1 uncultured cyanobacterium | reverse complement strand
TAGCCTAAATCCGGCCAAATCGTCGGTGACGTTTCTGATAGTTTTGTAATGCTTGATGCAGCTCAGCCCGATCAAAATCAGGCCACAGAGTATCAGTGACATACAGCTCAGCATAAGCCACCTGCCATAATAAGAAATTGCTCACTCGCATCTCACCACTGGTGCGAATCAACAAATCTGGATCACAAATGCCAGCAGTATATAAATGAGAGGCAAAGAGAGATTCATCAATTTCTTCGACCGCCAATTTTCCCTGTTGTACCTGAGTCGCAATCTGGCGGCAGGCCTGCAGGATCTCCCAACGCCCACCATAGTTAGTCGCAACAACAAACTGAATGCCCTGGTTGGCCTGGGTCGCCTCAACGGCTCGCTGGATTTCAGACTGCAACGATGGGGGCAGAGCCTTGAGATCTCCGACAAACCGAATCTGCACACCTTCGGTCATCATTTCATCCAGCTCTCGCCGAAGGACGCGCTCAAACAGAGTCATCAAAAAATCGACTTCTTCCAGGGGGCGCCCCCAGTTCTCAGTGGAAAAGGCGTAGGCAGTTAGTGACTCAATCCCCCAATCTTTGCAACAACGGAGCAGGGACTTAAGGGTATCAACACCTCGGCGATGGCCCATAATACGAGGCAATCCTCGTTGGTTTGCCCACCGTCCGTTGCCATCCATGATCACAGCAATGTGTCGAGGCAGTCTTTGGACATCGAGGTCAATGGGTAAATCCTGTAGGACGGGTTTCGAAATCATGTTTTCTTGCGAGAACCAGGCAAAGGGAGTCGAGGGAAGAGGGCGAGGCTTTTTTCCCGGATTTGGCGTCGGATACCTCTGAAGCTGGGGGTGACAACCTCATCAACAGATGGACTCACTCGCGCTTCTAATAATTCTTTCAGTTTACTGCTAGTTAAGGGACGATTGAGCGTTCCTTGCTCGGCTAGGGAGATAGATCCAGTTTCCTCTGACACGACAATACAAACGCAGTTTTCAACTCGCTCGGTGATACCCATCGCTGCTCGATGGCGAGTTCCTAACTGCCGAGAGGCGGTGCGCTCTGAAATTGGCAAAATCACGCCTGCAGCAACAATACGCGCCCCCCGGATGAGAATAGCACCATCATGGAGCAAGGTGGAGGTTTGGAAAATCGTTTGAATCAGCTCTCGAGACACTTCAGCGCTGAGGCGAATTCCGGGGACAGAGAAATCACGCTCATCAATGGGAATATCTTGCGTCTCTAAAATCAAGAGCGCACCAGTACGATTTTGCGATAGTTCTTTAACAGCATCGACAATCTCATCTAGGACGGTTTTTGGCCCCTGCACACCTTGACGAGTCGGACGCAGCATATTCAAGATATCCCCTCGTCCCAACTGTTCGAGGAATCGACGAGCCTCTGACTGCAAAATAACGGCCATCGCGACAGCAGAACCAATCACTAAGTTGCTGAGCACAAAACTAAGGAGCGTCAGCCCCAAGCGGTTACTCGCAGCAGCCGCTAGCATCAAAAAGATAAAGCCTCGAACCATCCATAGGGTCCGCCGCTCGGCAATGACGAGTAAAACCATGTAGGTGAGCGCCAGGACCAGACCTACATCTAGCAAGAACAGCAAGGACTGAGTCCAGTTCTGGTTTGTCAGCCATGCTTGCAGCCCTTCCATTCCCGCGGTTTAACCCTTTTCTCGGTCAATTGTTGTTCAGTCGTGCCGTCCCCCTTGATGCCCATATTAAGCACCCTAAACATGAGGAGCGCTGTCTTCTTAAACGGGCTGCAGCCTTGAGGGCAGGCAATCGTGACGTATAAGGTCTTGAAATGTTTCCCGCTGCACGATTAAATTTGCCTCTTCAGCGTTTACAAGGACCGCTGCCGGTCGGGGCAGACGATTATAGTTAGAGGCCATGCTGTAATTGTAAGCACCTGTCCCTAAGATAACGAGGATATCTCCTGGTTGGCTAGGGGGGATAGAGGCGTCTTTTAAGAGAATATCGCCAGATTCACAGTGCTTTCCAGCAATAGTGACTTTTTCTGAGGCGGCTTCTGTCATCCGATTAGCGATCAGGGGGCTGTAGAGCGACTGATATGTAATCGGACGAGGGTTGTCTGACATACCACCATCGACAGTGAGATAGGTCCGCACTCCGGGCACTGTTTTTTGACTCCCGACAGTGTAAGCAGTGAGGCAGGCGGAACCAATGAGAGACCGTCCCGGTTCACACAGAAGTTTGGGATAGGCAAGTCCCTTGGCTTGGCAGGCTGCGGCAATGCCTTCACAAACAATTTGAGACCAGGTCACGATACTGGGGGGATCGTCAGACTCGACGTAGCGAATTCCAAGGCCACCACCCACATTAAGTTCTTGCATGGGGAGTCCGGCCTGGTGCGCTTGCTCTAGCCAACTGACAATGACGCTAGTGAGGTCTTGGTGGGGCTGCAACTCAAAAATTTGCGATCCGATGTGGGCATGGAGTCCGACCCAATGGAGTTCAGGATGTTTCTGAGCGAAGGTAAGCAGGTCAGTGAATTGGCCCGGATCAAAGCCGAACTTACTATCTAGATGACCGGTACGAATATATTCATGAGTGTGACATTCAATGCCAGGGGTCATGCGGAACATGACGCGCGGAGACTGTTCAGGAGTAAGCTCCTGTACAAGGTCAACGAGAAGGTCTAGCTCTAACCAGTTATCCGCAATGATGGTGCAGTGATTTGCGATCGCAAGTTCTAACTCAGCCCGAGATTTATTATTGCCATGCAGATAAAGCTTTGCAGGACCAACACCAGCCTGCAGTGCCGTGTAGAGTTCGCCTCCGGAGACAACATCAATCCCCAATCCTTCGCTCGCGACAAGGGCACAGAGAGCCAGACAGTTCCAGGCTTTAGAAGCATAGAGAACCTGAGATTCGCCAGGATAATACTGCTCAAAGGCCTGCCGGTACTGTTGGCAGGCAACTCTCACGGTTTGCTCATCCACAATATACAGCGGTGATCCGAACTGTTCGACTAAATCCACCACGTCACAGCCACCGACAGTCAAAGTGCCCTGTTTTGAGGTCTCAGCCGTCAACGGAATCAGTTGTTGATTAGGAGATTTTTGCTCTGCAAGTACTTGGGAAGACGAAGACTGAGGGGTCTCCAGATTTTGCACGGATACCATAGATTCAGGGGCAGCAAATTGAACAGACAACAAGCGTCAGATGACCAAAGATCAATACCGTCTGAGGCTCAGTACTCTTAGTCTACAATCTGCTGGCCGTGCCCGTGGGGAGAAATATTATATAAATTTTCCTGCAATCATCTCTCGGATCGACCTTCCGGCAAAGCCGGTGGTTTTGCAGCCGCCGGATGCCCCATGGCATCGCTTAAGGCCCCAATTAAGTTATCACGGGTCCGCGCATGAGCTTCCTGCTCTTGAGCTAAGGCTTCAGCAAGTCGATCTCGCTCCGCCTCTGCCTGGGTTAAGGCCGTCTGCAGCGTAGCAGGCGGCTGGCTGGAGGGGGATAAAACAGGCGCATTGGGCCGGAGCTGGCAAAGTTGCTGCACCTCAGCTCTCAGTTGCTGAATCGTTTGTTGTGCGATCGCATATTCTTTCCGGCGCTGTTGCGCCTCCACCTCATAGCGACGACGCCATTTGTCAGCCTCTGACAGGTCCGGTTGTTGAGTCGGTGGAAGATGGTCTTGCACAGAGAAAGTAGCCGTGATGATACAAGGTTAAATATACGGGGTTAGGGACTCAATGCAAGCTAAACAGCAGTCTGTGCCACCTTCACTTCAGGCTGTGGTCTCGAATCCGGGTCCTCCTGCATCGCGGCATTGAGGCGATTAAGGGCATTGATATAAGCTTGGGCTGAAGCCACAATAATATCTGTATTAGCTGAATGCCCCGAGAAAAGGCGATCGCCCTGCTGCAGACGGATCGTCACCTCACCAATAGCATCAATCCCCGCCGTCACAGATTGGACCGAAAATTCAATCAGTTGATTGGGAACATTCACCACTCGATTAATCGCCTTGTAGACAGCATCAACAGGACCGGTTCCAGTCGCAGCATCCGTTAACTCTTCACCGTCTGGGGTTAGTAACGTTACTGTGGCTGTGGGACAGGCATGATCACCACTAGAAACCTGCACCAGCTCTAAATGGAAGCCGTCCAATACCTGAGATTGAGTTTCATCCTTCACAATGGCTTCAAGATCCCAATCGGAGATTTCTCTTTTCTTATCCGCTAAATCTTTAAACCGCAGAAATGCCCGGTTGAGCTCCTGCTCAGAGAGGTCAAACCCAATTTCGCGCAAGCGCGTTCGGAAGGCATTACGGCCTGAGAGCTTACCTAACACAATTTGATTATCGACGAGGCCAATGGATTGAGCATCCATAATCTCGTAGGTGAGACGGTTTTTCAGCACACCATCTTGGTGAATCCCTGACTCATGGGCAAAAGCATTAGACCCTACAATGGCCTTATTAGGCTGCACCAGCATACCCGTCAGACTAGAGACCAACCGAGAGGTCTTATAAATTTGCTGCGTATCAATGTTCGTTAACGGCACTTCAGAGTCCGGCTTGCGACCAATGAAGGGATTGTAAAACTGACGGCGCACATGCATCGCCATCACCAGCTCTTCTAAGGCTGCATTCCCCGCCCGTTCGCCAATGCCGTTGATGGTACATTCAAGCTGTCTAGCCCCATTTTTGACCGCTTCTAAGAAGCTTGCCACCGCTAGACCTAAATCGTTATGTCCATGCACAGAAATCACAGCTTGGTCAATATTCGGCACATTGGCTTTAATACCCGCAATCAAGGCCCCAAACTCGCTGGGCGTAATGTAGCCCACCGTATCGGGAATATTGACGGTGGTTGCACCCGCAGCAATCGCTCTCTCTAGCATTTCGTAGAGAAATTCGGGATCTGAGCGACCAGCATCTTCAGGTGAGAATTCCACATCATCCGTGAAGGTCTTAGCCAACGCCACCATCTCTGCAGCAATCTCTAACACTTCAGACCGCGTCTTTTTCAGCTTGTGTTTCAGATGAATATCAGATGTCGCAATAAAGGTATGAATCCGCTTATGGAAAGCAGGCTTCAAAGCGGCCGCAGCTCTTTCAATATCTTGGCGCGTCGCTCGGGCAAGGCCACAAATCACCGGCCCATCCTCAGTACCGACCACATCAGCAATTTGCTGTACAGCTTCGAAATCACCGGGACTGGCAAAGGGAAAACCAGCTTCAATAATATCAACACCCAGGCGGGCCAGTTGCTTCGCAATCGTCAGCTTTTCGGCCACATTGAGCGTTGCTCCAGGCGACTGTTCTCCATCACGCAGCGTCGTGTCAAAAATGAGGATGCGATCGACTTGACTGGGCTGAACTTTCATAACCTCTCCAACACGTAAGCAACTTAGGGGAAAAGCAGGTGCCTCTATTCTACTTAGATCATAAACCTTTGGATGGGCCTCCTTTTACGGACAAGCCTGTCACCCCATTACCAAGAAAGGCTGGGGTTTGTGCCTTTGGGCAGATGTATATCATCTTCCTGAACGCTTCTAACGATCCACAGATCTATTACAGCAACGGCATTGAGATAGGGGCAAAAGCGCCATACCCGAGGACCGGGGATTGCCCTACAATCCATAGGAGTGACAAATAACCTCGCGAAAAATCATCCCGATCGATAGGGGAAATTGTCCCGCCTGCCCTTTCTCATCTGATGCATTCCTATGCCCCGTCGTGACGATCTGCAAAAAATCCTGCTCATTGGGTCTGGGCCCATTGTGATCGGTCAAGCCTGCGAGTTTGATTATTCTGGCACCCAAGCCTGTAAAGCGCTACGGGACGAAGGGTATGAAGTGGTGTTGATTAACTCCAACCCGGCCACAATCATGACCGACCCCGACACGGCAGAACGAACCTACATCGAGCCGCTCACACCAGAATTAGTCGAGAAGGTGATCGCCAAGGAAAAACCGGATGCTTTGCTGCCCACCATGGGGGGCCAAACAGCCCTCAATTTAGCCGTGACTCTCGCAAAAACAGGCATTCTCGATCAATACGGGGTTGAACTGATCGGCGCGAAGCTCCCTGCCATTGAAATGGCGGAAGACCGCAGGTTATTCAAAGAAGCAATGGAGCGCATTAACCTGGGCGTTTGTCCATCGGGTCTCGCAGAGACCATGGAAGAAGCGAAGGACATTGCCCAACAAATCGGGACCTACCCCTTGATTGTGCGACCGGCCTTTACCTTAGGGGGAACCGGGGGTGGGATTGCCTATAACCAAGAAGAATATGAAGCCATTGCCCAATCGGGTCTTGATGCGAGTCCCGTGTCCCAGATCTTGGTGGAAAAATCTCTGATCGGCTGGAAAGAATATGAGCTGGAGGTGATGCGGGACCTGGCGGACAATGTGGTCATCATTTGCTCCATTGAGAACATTGATCCCATGGGCATCCATACTGGGGATTCCATTACAGTAGCGCCAGCGCAGACCTTAACGGATAAGGAGTACCAGCGGCTGCGGGATGCCTCGATTAAAATTATCCGCGAAATCGGGGTGGAAACAGGAGGTTCCAATATTCAATTTGCCGTTAACCCTGATGACGGACAGGTTGTGGTAATTGAGATGAATCCTCGGGTGTCTCGCTCCTCGGCCCTTGCCTCTAAGGCGACTGGATTTCCGATCGCAAAATTTGCCGCCAAGTTGGCGGTGGGTTACACCCTCAACGAAATCCCCAACGATATTACGCAAAAAACGCCAGCCAGTTTCGAACCCACCATTGATTACGTGGTGACCAAAATTCCTCGGTTTGCCTTCGAAAAGTTTCCAGGCTCCCAGGCTGTCCTCACGACCCAAATGAAATCAGTGGGTGAGGCAATGGCCATTGGTCGAACCTTTCAGGAGTCCTTCCAGAAAGCGCTACGGTCCCTAGAAACAGGACGATTTGGCTGGGGCTGTGATGGTCAAGAGTCCAACAACGGGCAAAACCAGGAGTTACTGCCCAGCCTAGAGCAAATTCGCGGTGGACTTCGGACCCCGAACCCTGAACGCATTTATACCGTCCGTCACGCCCTGCTGATGAAAATGTCTGTGGAGGAGATCTATGAAATCACGGGGATTGACCCCTGGTTTCTCTGGCAGTTTCAAGATTTGCTCAGCACTGAAAAATTTCTGAAGCGCACCGCTCTAGAAGAACTCAGTACTGAGCAACTTTGGCAAACAAAAAGTCAGGGGTTTAGCGATCGCCAAATTGCTTACGCAACCAAAACCACGGAAGATCAAGTCAGGAAACATCGGAAAGGGTTGGGGGTTGTGCCGGCCTATAAAACAGTCGACACCTGCGCGGCGGAATTTGAAGCCTATACGCCCTACTATTATTCGACCTACGAGGTGGAATCCGAAGTGCTCCCTTCGGATCGACGGAAGGTGATGATTCTGGGGTCTGGCCCCAACCGCATTGGTCAAGGGATTGAATTTGACTACTGCTGCTGTCATGCATCCTATGCACTGCGGGATGACGGATTTGAGACCATTATGGTTAACTCCAATCCCGAGACGGTTTCGACGGACTATGACACCAGCGATCGTCTCTATTTCGAACCCCTCACCCGAGAAGACGTTCTCAATATCATCGAAGCGGAGCAGCCCGAGGGCATCATCATTCAATTTGGGGGCCAGACACCGCTGAAGCTAGCGGTGCCGCTGCAGGAGTATTTGCAGGATAACCCAGTGACTAAAATTTGGGGCACTTCCCCCGATTCCATTGATATGGCGGAAGACCGAGAGCGGTTTGAACAGGCTCTGAGAGAGCTAGAGATTCCTCAACCGGCGAACGGTATGGCTCGCAGCAATGGAGAGGCCCAGAAGATTGCCCAGCGGATTGGGTATCCCGTGGTAGTGCGACCCAGCTATGTATTGGGGGGACGGGCAATGGAGATCGTTTACTCCGATGCGGAACTCGACCATTACATGACCTATGCGGTGCAGGTAGAACCGGATCATCCGATTTTAGTTGATAAGTTTCTAGAGAATGCAATTGAAATTGATGTCGATGCGATCGCAGATCATGAGGGCAACGTCGTGATCGGCGGCATTATGGAACACATTGAGGAAGCAGGCATTCACTCTGGAGATTCAGCCTGCTCCATCCCCACAATTTCGCTGAGTAAAGAAACACTCAATACAGTCCGAACCTGGGCCGTCAAGCTCGCCCAAAAGTTAAAAGTTGTGGGTCTGATGAATTTACAGATCGCGGTAAAGAGCGATCACCTCTATATCATTGAAGCCAATCCTCGGGCCTCCCGGACTGTCCCCTTTGTCTCGAAGGCCATTGGTCGACCCTTGGCTCAGATTGCATCACGGCTAATGGCAGGGCAAACGCTAGCAGAGTTAGGCGTCACTTCAGAGCGTATTCCTGACTATATTTCGGTCAAAGAGGCCGTGCTTCCGTTTGCGAAGTTTCCGGGCACCGACACGATTCTGGGGCCAGAAATGCGCTCTACCGGTGAAGCAATGGGCATGGATAGGGACTTTGGTAAAGCCTATGCCAAGTCACAGCTCTCAGCCCACCAAACCATGCCACTCAAAGGAACAGTATTTGTCTCGATGAGCAATCGTGATAAGCAGGCCATCGTCCCCATTGTGAAAGAACTGATTAGCCTGGGATTTAAAGTGGTTGCGACATCCGGCACACGGCAGGTTTTGCAAGACCATGATCTCGATGTGGAGCTGGTCTACAAGCTCCATGAAGGACGCCCCCATGTATTGGACTGGATTAAGAATCAGCAGGTTCAGCTGATTTTAAATACCCCATCAGGAAGCGATGCCCATGTCGATGGTCGTAAAATCAGACGGTCAGCATTAACGTATAAAGTGCCGATTGTCACCACAATTGCTGGGGCGAGAGCAACGGCGGCAGCGATTCGAGCCCTCCAGTCTGAGCCCATGGATGTCAAAGCACTGCAGGACTACCATAGGAGTTTCGAGTAATTTCCACTCTCTAGCCCCATGGCCAACGCAAAACAAGATATCACCATCAACACCTCAAACTCATCCCCCTTCATCGACGCGATGGTTGCCGACTAACCATCGGTGATCACAGGTCACACGACGGTTATCAGCGTTGGCTCCACTATGTATACAACGTTTTATACATAGTTAGATTCTTCTATACTTTGAGCGAGGCCTGAGATCTTAGTGAGCAGAGAGTTGTGGCAAAGATTGAGCGAACAATAAAACGAGGAAGATTACCACCCGAAATTCTCTAGAATGGTGAGGCCAACCCGTCCATCAGGAGCATTGCTGTGGAGTCCCGTTACACCCCCGTTGAGATTGAAGCCAAGTGGCAGAAAGCCTGGGCCGAGAAGAATCTCGACACGACCCCAGAAGATCCCAGCAAGCCGAAGTTTTATGCTCTATCTATGTTTCCCTACCCATCGGGAAGCCTCCATGTGGGTCACACCCGTAACTATGTGATTACCGATGTGATCGCACGCCTTAAGCGAATGCAGGGGTATCGAGTGCTGCAGCCCATGGGCTGGGATGCCTTTGGGTTACCGGCAGAAAATGCTGCCATTCAAAGAAAAACCCACCCCGCAAAATGGACCTACCAAAATATCACCCAGATGAAGGAACAGCTCCGACCATTGGGGCTATCCATTGACTGGGAACGGGAAGTTGCCACCTGCTCCGCTGACTACTATCGCTGGACCCAATGGATCTTTCTCCAGTTCCTTGATTCAGGACTCGCCTACCAAAAAGAAGCCGCCGTCAATTGGGATCCAGTCGATCAGACCGTGCTCGCCAACGAGCAGGTGGACAATGAGGGACGCTCATGGCGTTCAGGGGCCAAGGTGGAGCGGAAGCTTTTGCGTCAGTGGTTCTTTAAAATTACCGACTACGCCGAGGAACTCTTAGCGGACTTAGATAAACTAAGCGGCTGGCCAGAGCGCGTCAAAACAATGCAGGCCAATTGGATTGGCAAATCTGTAGGCGCTTATTTGGAATTCCCCATTGTGGGCATGGATGAGAAGGTGGGTGTGTTTACAACCCGCCCCGATACGGTCTATGGCGTCACCTATGTGGTCTTAGCCCCCGAGCATCCTTTAACCCCCCAGGTGACAACGAAATCTCGCAAGTCCGCAGTCGAAACGTTTATTGAAGAAGTCTCCAACGAAAGCGAATTAGAGCGCACAGCAGAAGATAAACCCAAGCGCGGCATCCCCACCGGCGGTAAAGCGATCAATCCATTTACCGGGGAAGAAATCCCCATTCTGATTGCCGATTATGTTTTATACGAATATGGGACTGGCGCTGTCATGGGCGTCCCGGCCCACGATACCCGTGACTTTGTCTTTGCCCAACAAAACAAGCTCCCCATCAAAACCGTGATCATTCCTGACGGCGGCGATGCGGATGCAGCCCTCACCGAAGCCTATACCGAGCCTGGGGTGATGGTAAATTCCGATGACTTTGATGGCACACCTTCAACGCAAGGCAAAGAAAAGATCATTGCCAAGGCAGAGAAAGACAACACCGGCAAAGCCCGCGTTCAATATCGGCTCAGAGACTGGCTGATTTCTCGCCAGCGTTATTGGGGGGTTCCTATTCCTGTGATTCATTGTGAGGACTGTGGTGCCGTGCCGGTGCCAGAGAAAGAGCTGCCGGTGGAATTGCCCGAAGATGTCACATTCTCAGCTCAGGGCGGATCGCCCCTCGCCAAGCTAGAAAGCTGGGTGAATGTTCCCTGCCCGAGCTGTGGCAAGGCAGCCCAGCGAGAGACCGATACGATGGATACTTTTATTGATTCATCTTGGTATTTCCTGCGCTACACCGATGCCAAGAATGACCAGAAGGTCTTTGATTCAGCCAAGGTCAATGATTGGATGCCGGTGGATCAGTATGTGGGTGGTATTGAACATGCGATTTTGCACCTGCTCTATTCCAGGTTTTTTACGAAGGTATTACGCGATCGCAACTTGATCAATTTCGATGAACCCTTTCAGAAGCTCCTTACTCAGGGCATGGTTCAAGCTGCAGCCTATAAAAATCCCAAAACGGATAAGTATATAGCCCCTGCTGATATTGCAGATCTCAACAATCCGAAAGACCCTGAAACAGGCGATCCATTGGAAGTCTTTGATGAAAAGATGTCCAAGTCTAAATACAACGGTGTCCCCCCAGAAGAAGTGACCTGTCAATATGGCGCGGATACCGCCCGCCTATTTACATTATTCAAAGCACCACCAGAGAAAGACTTAGAGTGGAAGGGAGCTGATGTAGAAGGACAGTTCAGATTTTTAAACCGGGTCTGGCGCTTGGTCAGTGAGTCGATAGAACAG
>CALFCG010000063.1 GCA_937951315.1 uncultured cyanobacterium | reverse complement strand
GCTGCCCGATTGATCACCGAAGCGCTGTATCTGGCGGCAACCCAAGATCAAGAAGAACAGGTGGCCGATTACCTCCAGCAGCAATTGGAGGACAATACGCTGACCCTCGGTGGCTTGCAACGGGCCTTTGAGACAACGCTTGCGGCACAGCAGGTGCCTGATATTCCTGCCGTACAACACAACTTATCCAGTTATGACGACCTCCTCCAAGGCGCCCAAGGAGCAGCCCTACGAGCTGCTGATGAGCACCCTCAAACAACTACGCCTGAGGCACTTCCTCGACGAGTGGCAGAGCCTCGAACATCAAGCAACCCAAGAGAACTGGTCCTACGCCCAGTTCCTGTTGGCTTTGGCGCAGGGGGAAGCGGCTCGAAGAGAACAAAATCGGATCACCCGAGCCCTGACAGAAGCGCAGCTGCCCTACGGAAAGTCCTGGACCAATTTTGAGTTTGAGAAAGTGCCGGATCTCAACGCTGCATCGCTGATGGAGTTGGCTCAAACCACGCACTGGATAGAAACAGCGAGTAATATTTTGATCTTCGGGCCGAGTGGAACGGGGAAAACACATGTCTGTTCGGCATTAGGGCGATCTATGGTAGAGCTGGGAAAGCGAGTGAAGTTTGTCACAGCAACGGCGTTGGTCCAACAATTGCAATTGGCCAAGCTCCAACTAGAACTCCAGAGCCTCCTGTCAAAACTCGACCGCTATGATCTGCTCATCGTTGACGATCTCGGATATGTCAAAAAATCCGATGCTGAGACCTCGGTGCTCTTTGAGCTCATTGCCCATCGATATGAGCGCAGGAGCATCCTGATTACGGCCAATCAGCCCTTTAGCCAGTGGGATGACATCTTCCCCGACTCAATGATGACGGTCGCCGCTATTGATCGCTTGATCCATCACGCGACAATTATTGAGATGAATGCCGAAAGCTTCAGGAAGCAAGCCGCTGCCAAACGCGCGGCGAAACGGACCCAAAATTAAGCGCACTAAAATCTCATGCTGCCATTCGCGCCTGCTTCGGCGGCTAGTGGTGCCTGTTTTGGCGTAATTGTCGCTGAACGCTCACCGCGATCTCCTCCATGTCACTCTCGGCAGTCACTTGCACTGCTTTGGTGTAATTGTCGTTGAATGTTTGCCGCGATCTCCTCTGATGAACTCATTAACACTGGCACTCAAAACCAACAGATGAATTCGGCCAATTTAATTGACATTACACATCCGGGTGATTTGACCGGAAAAGCGGTTCTCAGCGGTGAACAAAGCTGAGTCGCTGGAATGACGATAGGTTCTGACGTATGTTGCTAGGGCTTGAGCAGCATCTGGGCTGAAGAAACACCAACGGCACTTGTTGCCCTTGCCAATGACTTGGAACTTTCGCTCTTCAAGGTCAACCGCTTCAATATCCAATGCCAACACCTCAGAAATCCTAGCTCCACTACGATGGAGCAGATAGATTAGAGCACTCATCCGATAGTCTGCAACTGTGACCTGATAGAGCATTTTGAGTTGCTTTGGGGTGAGGTAGCGGATGATCTGGTCAGAGGAATGCTCGTTTTTGGCATATTCAGGCTTCCGCTGCTTCAATCGAGCAATGGGGTTGGACTTGAGGTAGCCTGCTTCCAAGGCAAAATTGAGCAGCGACTGGATAATGGCTTGATGGCGACGATGGGTGGTGTAGGACAGGTGAGTTAGGCTATTAAGATAGTCTTCAAACGTTAGACGATCCATAATTTCTATGGGCCATCGACCATAGAGCTGCAGCAAAGGCAGCAGAGTAAGTTCGTAGGAACGCTGGGTACTTTTTGCTAAGCCCTGGCGTTCTAGAAATTGGGTAGTGACAGCGGCCAGTGTAATTGACATGCTGATCCTAGAATTGAGCTAAGAGTATGTACAACAGAGAAGCAGAAACACCCTTTACTCAGTTACTCTTACTTAGATTGTTATGAATACTCTAGAGCTGTCTCAATCGCCTATCCCTGGTGAATCCTTAGCTGATTATATTAGGCGATTGCGAGTTGGACTCGGACTCAATCAGAAGGAGGTGGCGGCCAAAGCGGGTGTTCATTTACAGAGTATTGGCAAAATGGAGCGGGGGAAGACAGCGAAGCTCAATCACAAAACTAAAAATGGACTGGCTTACGCTCTCGGTGTACCTGCTGAATATCTAGATGCGGTGTGCAAAGGCGTACCTCTGGAGGCAACGGCTGCCTTGAAGTTCTGTCCCAATTGCTGGGTGCCTGGAACGGCCCCGGATCCACTCTGGATGAATCTTCGCTCAAAGTACTGCTTTGCTTGTGCTACGGAGTTGAGATCTCATTGCAGCGGGTGCAATGAAGCCATAATGTCCCTCAAACATAGATTCTGTCCCTATTGTGGGAAAGCCTACAAAGCTGACTAGTCTTAATCTCAAATTCTGTATGCAATGTCCTGAAGGAGTGCTTCAGCATCTTTCACTGCTCAATAAATATTTCGGTTAAGGCCCATCTACCTGCATTCCGACGGAAGACTACACCGAAATGCAAGTAGGTAATATGACTTGTCTCGTTATAGAACCAAGGCTTTCACTCTATTCACGATGCTTTCAGGATCTAGACCCTGGTGGTGGTACTGCTGCCACAATCCACCACAACCTTCCTTCTGGATGCCAATATGAGCAAATCTAGGCGTTAAGCCGCGCTCTAATAACCATGAACCAAATCGGCTTCCCAAACCAGTACGACGGTTAAATGCTTCTACCACTAGGACAAAAGGGGCTGACCCAACTTTTTCCATCATCTCCTCATCAATGACATTGAGCGTTGGTTTGTTGACTAAACCAACGTCGATCCCCTCTTGATTGAGACGCTCCACAGCATCAGCAGCTCGATAGAGAGCGTCTCCAAAGCTTACGATATAGCCTTCAGTACCTTCTTTAACCACTTCATCCTTGCCAGGCATAAAAGAGTAGCTTCCACCATATAGGTCATCACCCTGAGCATTCAATATATTAGGCGTTTTAGAGCGGGTCGAGAAAATAAAGCGCATTCCTGGGTCATTGAAGACAGCTTTGACACACGCTTTCATTTGCGATGCATCAGCAGGGAAGTAAAGTCGAGTTTCGCTGCTATCGTCAAGTCCATTATCGGCAAAGAAATTATTGAGTCCGAAGTGACAGGTGTTGTCAGCCATGTCGTCGATTCCAGAGTGAGAAAAGTGACAAAGTAAGTTGGAATGGTTCAACCGCGCCATCGTAATCTCCGAAATACACATCTCCATAAAAGCCGCAAAAGTTGCAAAGATCCCCTGCTTACCTGTCTTCATTCCAAATCCCGCAGCTGCAGATATATTGCCCCGTTCCATAATTCCAGATGCAACAAAGACTTCAGGGTGAGCATCGTGGATTTTCTTGAGACCACAAGATCCCTCTAGGTCGCTATCAATAACTAAGACATTAGTTTTACGGTCTTCCTCAGACATATCATCAAGAACGGACACCACCGCATCCCCAAATACGTTTCGATTAGAATCCCAATTTCTACCCGAAGCAACAAAAGAATATGGGTTAGCAGAGGGTTCAATTGCCTTAAGGTAAGTGACAGCCTCCACAAGCCCACGTTTTTCAAGATAAGAGATCGCGCATTCTACCGAAATTACATCATGTCCGTGTGTAGTACCTTCTAGTCCTTCTATACCAACAGACATAGGGCGTTGGTTTATGACGGCCACTGGACCATTGGTATTTACCGCTTCACAAATACGAGAATAAAGATCGTCTATGTCTTCACCATTGCCCTCAAGAACTTTGAGGCCGTGTCCCTTAAGGGTTTTGGCAACGGTGTACCCAGGAAGATAGTTGGAAGGATGTCCAGCAATCGTTACGTCGTTGTCATCGATGATCAGTTTAACGTTGAGGTTTTGGGCAACTGCCAAACGCGCAGCTTCAGCATCATTGCCTTCCTGTTGCGATCCATCTGATCCAAGGCAGAAAAGAGTTTTATCTTGATTAGCCATCGCGACACCATTCACATAAGGCCACATATGACCTAAACGACCAGAGCTAAATTTTACCCCCGGTGTAAATCCTCGCTCTGGATGTCCTGGTAGATGCGAGTGCGCGTCTCTGTAATGGGTTAGTTTTTCCGCAGAAAGCTTTCCATGCAGAACTGCCATCAAATATTGAGTTGCTACACGATGTCCAGCTTCATCAAAGAAGATGGGTACATATTTGTCAGCTCCACCTCGGAAAAGCGCGTCCAAAATCATAACTTCCGGGACGGTATCGAATGGCCCACCAGTGTGCCCCCCAACACCCCGTGCTGCACCTGTTGCGGTAAAGAACACGATTACATCTCGGCATAGTTGAATATTTGCTTTTACGATAGAGCGCTGTTCATCTGAAAGGGTTGGGGTCGCAATATTTAAGGTGAGAGGTTGATATGCGCTGAGGTCAATGGGGAAAGGAAAGCTAGGATTCATGGGTTTATCTCAAAGAAAGCGACAAAAAACTGCACGATAATGCGTGGTATTAATTGAAAGTACGAATATTATTCAATTCACACCACTGCAAATGAGTATAAACTCACAAACACGCAAAATCAAGATAAAACGTGCAGCTTCAGGAATTGATAATTATGTTGACTGCTGAGCGCCGACAACTCATTTTGGAGCTGTTGCATAAGAACAAGAAGGTGTTGTCTTCTGAGCTAAGTGCAGACTTCAAGGTCTCTGAGGATACGATCCGCCGCGATCTAAGAGAACTCTCTGAAGCAGGACAACTGCAGCGAGTGCACGGAGGAGCACTCTTAACTTCCCCTACTAAGGCTAGCTACGCAGACCGGCAAAAGCAGGCGCCTGAGGAAAAAAAGGCGATTGCTCGCACTGCGGCAAAACTAGTGCGCCCAGGGCAGGTTGTGATTTTAGATGGGGGTACTACGACTCTTCAGGTTGCCCGCTCGTTACCGCTCGATCTGCAGGCGACGATTGTGACCAATAGCCCGCCAATTGCAATGTCATTGGCTGACCATCATCACATTGATGTTGTAATGTTGGGCGGGCAACTTTATAAGAAAGCACTGGTCAATGTGGGTGCTGGTACTGTTGAAAATTTAGGAATGATCCGAGCAGATCTCTGTCTGTTAGGGATTTGCAGTCTTCACCCTGATATCGGCATAAGCGTGCAGAATTTGGATGAAGCTCATATTAAACGGGCAATGATCTCCAGATCTGTGGAGGTGGTTGGCTTGGCTACAGCTGCAAAATTAGATACGGCAGCTTCTTATGTGGTTGGCCCCATTCAAGCACTGACGTATTTAGTGACGGCATCTCAGGTTGTTCCTGAAGCGCTGGAAGCATACAAAAATATTGGCTTGACGGTTATCCGCGATGAGTATGTTTCGTGAACTTTTAATATTCTCTCTCTAAGGGTACATCAAACTCAGTTTTGAAATAGGACTATTAAGTACGCCTGGGATGCATACCATCAGGCAATATCCAGTACCATCCTCGTATTGAAATCAAGATTGAACCATCCATAGGGCGTCACATGATTCCAGATCAGTGGTGACAAAGCCCTCAAATCTTCTGTCTTCAAACTTTTCATCCATTTTGGTTCACTCAACACCTTTTGAATCATCAGGGTATTGATGTAGACCAAGCTATTGCATTGAGCCAGTCGGTTAGGACATTTTTATTCTTAGGATTCCTACTATGAAGGAGTTACAGAGCACAGAGATGCTCACTATACCTCCAGAGCTGCAATATTTTGCAACAGATGTAACGCAAGAGCCGACAGCTCCTGATTCTCTTGCTTGTTCGTTGCAAACTCCCCACCGCGACCATAGTAGATAAAGTCATTGGCTCCATTCCAACGCTCTGCCACATTGAGGCTTTCATTGATCTCAATTCTGAGTGCCTCAGAAGACAGATACCGACACAGGAAGATTGTCTTGACCGCCTTGCCTATCTCAAGCAATGCCTTATGGGTCGAGTGCTGAAGCTCCGTTTTCCTAAAACGTCGGAGAATATCTTCTGGCTCAGCCGTCCCTAACCGCAGTGCCGTTGCGTTCTTGATGCCTTGGTCATACTGCTGAGTCACTAGCTCCCAGTCAATGGCTTTCGACAATATCAGCTTCAGGTTAGGGTAAGCATCCTTCATGCCTGCACCAGGCAAGGAGAGCTTTTGAGCACCAATGCGTTTGAAGCGGGGCATCAACTGAAATCCGAGCAGGTGACAGAAGGCAAACCCAATCTCACTTTGACCGTGGGTATCGACATAGTTCTTCTCTAGCGGCAGATCTGTATTGTGTTGCAGCAGCCCCGTGAGCATGGATGAGACCTCAGAAGAAGAGCAGGTTTTTAGTTGCGAGTGGACACATAGAGACTTCTTCTCGACGTGCCAATAAATCATTACACTCTTCCCCCCGTAACGGTTGTGCCATTCCGTCATCAGGTTCTGGTCCCAAGCCCCAAACTTCTTAGAGTCCGATGCACAGGATGTCGTTGCCTCTCCCCAGATGTTTGTCATTCGGGTTTTGAGAACAGCATTGGACACTTCGGCAATAGCGTTCTGTAAATGCTCTTTATGCAAAAACTGGCGTTTGACATAGAGCAAGTTGGCATAGGTCTCCTTCGCAATCCCAGCACACACGCGCTTTAGCCCCATATTGGTCCCCAAGCCAAAGAGGGACAGCAGTAGCCGCTTCCGAAGGGTGGAACGGTCAAGCTGCTGACGAGAAGCTACCGTATGAAACTGATCGGTGAAATTGACTCGCATATCGGTTTCTTTGAGGATGTCCAACAGACTGGTCATTGGCCATCGCTTTGCAACTTCCTGCTTTAGCTTCTCAATGTTGCTCGGTTCCTCTTGAGCGGTATATGGCGTGACACTGATCCACCCTTTCTGCCGTGGCAAGATATTGACCAGCGGATCGTTGGGAATGCTTTGATTCAAGGAGGCTAGAGCCTCTGCCATTTCCTGCTTCAGCTTGGCAACAAAGGTCTCAGCATTCATTGGTTGCTTGAGTTCTAGATAATATTGTTCGCGTTGTGCGTCAAAGTCTTGGGGGAGATCCAGCTCTGGATTACCGTAGCGTTTAGCTCCTGCCACCCATACTTCCCGACACCTTAGTTTCTCGCGCAGTATCTGCAAGATGCAGATTTCGTAATTGACACGATTGATCTGGTCTTGGCCTTTGGTATTTTGTTCGATAACAAGATCTCGCCAGCCACTTTTGAGGACACCTGTAGTGATCACTTCCTCATCTTTGGAATAGTATCGTTTACCACTGTCCTGGTATTTCTTGAGTAAAGTCAAAGCATCAATGATGGGGCGGTGCTGTTTGTTGTTGGAGTAGAATTCGAGGGTTTCTAAGATTGCTGGCACCATCCGCCGATAGTGGTGTAAATAGGAGGCTCGTATCTTGACGTTGACTTTCTCACGGTAGGTAATTCCGGTTCGCTTTCGCTCTTCAATGACGTTCGTCAACTTATCGGGACTGGCGACCGGATAGATCACCTCTTTAACTGGTTGATCTGGGTTGGCTAAGGCAGCTTCTGCAATGCGATATAGCAGGGCCTCTTTGTTATTGACACGCTTAAAGTTAGCGATCAGTTGCCGTTCTACACGACGCTCGGCATTGATGCTGAGGCGGTGAATGATCTGGATCAGCAAATCGACTAAACCATCGGTGATTTCTTGGGTCCGTTGATGGCAGAAGGCTGCAATGAGGGTGTAGCGAATGGCGGACGGGTGACGTCGCAGGCGGCCAGCAAGGTCTGCGGAGGCTCGACGACGATATTGTTCAATCAGCTTGGGTGAATAGCTTTCAAATAGATCTGCTGGAAGTTGAATCTGACGAATGCTATGTAGCTTGTCAATCTCAGTGAGGAGACTATTGAGTCCAAGGCGACCTGGATCTGATTTGAGGCGAGTGAAGTTAGACTGCCGATACTGACTTTCTTCATTTTCTCGCGTGTATTCGGTTTCTAGGAGAGCATCCATCTGCTTGCGAGTGTCTGCAGAAAGGCAGGAGGCAATGGTTTTACAAAAGTCTCGTTCATGATTGCGGGATGCTGAACTGATGAGGCGAGTGATTTCTTTAGGAGACGGTGGATCCAGCTTAAGTTGGCGCAGATGTTGATAGGCTTGCTCTTTGATGGAGTTCAGATGAAGACCAAGGGGCAAGATCGTCTTGCTTAACCATTGCTTGAGCTTTTGTTTATGGTTAAAGGTACTGCGCTTGAAACCCCAGAGCTGACGGATTTTGATGCGATGTCGATGAAAGACACGACCAAGCCAGGTGTATTGGCTAAAGACTTCAGCGCTCAAATGTAGTTGTTCAGCGATGAATTGAACGACCGAATTAGCAATGTCACGTCGATGCTCTGGAAAACGGGCTTCAAGCTGGAAGCATTTGAGTAAGACAGCAAAACCTAGACGATTATGATCACTTGCGTTTGTCGAATCCTTAGGGATAGCCTCTAGCTCGTGGGGCAGTAGGGTGAAGTTTTCGATTAATTCTTCTGGTTCCCAACAACGCTGCATATTGCCTCAAGCCTTACTCTCTATACAGTTCACCGTATCAAAGAACAAGGCAGGGACTAATGCACCTGTACTAAATGGCGCGATATCGCAGCTTCGGTCGTGTTAGGCCTAAAGAAATGGCTACTTTTGTGTTTGAATGCTATGCCAAGAAATCCGATAGGCGGGCACACCACATCTCTGGTGGATTCGTGTAGTAATCGATGTCCTGTACCTGATATTTTTTGGTATCAACGGCGTTGTGAATCTCAATTACATCACCCTGTTTGACGCCATATTTATAGGCTGTCATCAAGTATTCGCCGGGATGTTCAGAACTAACTTCAAAAACATAGCCAGAAACCCTGTTACAAACTTGATAGTGATGAACCACCTGTTTATGCAGCCATCTTCTCAGAAAGTCGAGAATTCCTGCGCCTCTCACCACTATCGCAGAAGTTTGAATGGGATGTATGAGTTCGTTTGAAGTACTCATGAATTATCCCCCTATAAATAATTTGTGTAGAATTAAAATTTATGAGTAAATTCACTTTTAATCATCAGGAGAAACACGGGATTGATAGTCCGAGTTGGATAGTCTTCGGCTTTTATTCTTTTAGACATAGGCAATGTCATTAAGATCGCTCATAATCATCAGTAAAATTACGGAATAGGCGCGTCAAGTGAAATACGCCTTGATTAATATGTCAAGGCTATTTCATTCAAAAAGAGCGATGATGTGCAAGTCATCTTTGCAACCTGGTTTAGACCTTGTTGAATATATAGAAAAGTTGATGTTTATCAGTCTATATAGGTAAAAATCACCTAAATATTTGTTGTTGTCTACTTGGTAGATATATCTATATGAGCTGTTGTTAACCACGGCATAACAATCGAATCCTGACTCCAGTAGTTCAACCGCTTTTCCTTTGCCTGTTCCTCCGCCGCAAGATACTCTCCCTCTGTTTCAGGGCAACTATCCAGGTAGCGATCGTAGACGACAGCATAGCCTTCGCTCACAAGCTGCAGCCCTACTGACTGACCATTGATATACGCCTCAGCAATCGTCCGACCATAGCGATCGGTTGTAGTCTCTCGCAGTGCGATCGTTTTGCCGGTGGGCAGCAATTGCCTGAGCCTTTGTGTTGCTTCTGGTCCCCAAGCCTGTTGGGACTCGGGAGCATCTACACACGGAATTCTTATGGTTACGGTTTTGCCACTGTCATCTCTAGCCCGGAAAGTATCACCATCGCCAACGCTGACAACGATTGCCTGGGGAAGGTCAGCCGTTGCGCTAGTGGCCTTCGGTGGATCAACTTTGGCTGTGCATCCCAACAGGAGAGGGAGGAAGAGGCTGATCAGATGAAATTTCATACACCATTCCAGTACCAAAGATGAGTCGTTCCCGACCCCCTATAAGCTTCTCTCTTTTTC
>CALFCG010000062.1 GCA_937951315.1 uncultured cyanobacterium | reverse complement strand
TTTGCAGCTAAAACAACTGATGACCCCTCATTATTGTTGTCAGAGAAAAATAAAGGGCATGAAGGCAAGTAAGAAATAGTTAAATTACATACTATCCTAAGATGTAAAAATTGTATTAATGATGCTCTCTTGCTAGATTTTAATTGTATAGGTCTGAAGCTTTGAGAATTATCTTTGATAGAAGAAAGTGATTGATTTGGTAATACATTCTCACTCTGCTCCTTTTCATCCTTCAACCGAGTTCTGCTGGTCCTTGGTATTCTCGGACTGGTTTTGAGTTATATGACTTTGATTGAAATTCTTGACTATATCAATCTGCCTCACCATTTCTTACAAGAAAGCGGCGAACACCTTTAGAATTTCTGCTCTTAGTGGAGCTGCGATTGAATATATCCTCTTTTTTTCACCTTGCTTTACCTGTGAGATCGCATCTTCTGCTTCCAGGTATCAGCCTTGAAACTGTCCCAGATGCTGTGAGGAAGCTTGTCGATTAGTGAGATCGTCTAAGTCTTGAACTGGGTTCTAAATTCGCTAGCACTACTTTGGATGAGCTGCAGACAGGCTAGGGTTGTGATGGCAGCTGCAGATAGTGGACCTGTCATGGCATCAAAGGAGATAGAGAACCAATCAGTTATCAGCCCCATTTTAATGAAATACGCAGGCTTCAGATAGTCTTCTGTTCTCCTGGATGAATGCGATCGCTCAGTAGATTCTCAAAGCTGGCGGGAAGGTGAGTCTTCAGAAGCTGAAACTATCCTATGGAAGATTTTGCCTGGTGCCCTGTTGCTCATGAAATTTTTGGATGTCACTTAACGTATCAATCGGCGCGCAGATTTTTAGGATATCGCAGTTACTGTAAGCTTTGGGGCATTGAAAACTGAGCTGATTTACCCTTTGATTATCTCCATTAGACAGGAGGAAAGTATTCATAAAGGGCGGCAACGCTTTCGTTAGGATAGTTGTACCTTACATCTGAGTAGTTATTATCTATCGTGCTTGAACCCAGGCAGATTAACTCGTCTTAGCAAGCATAATAGCTTTAGTTGTTGGCACTCTATTTTCTCTCTTTCTCAGAAAAGTTTTCTCGACCAAGCAGAATTAGTTTCAGTTAGCTTCAAAGTCAAGTTTATAGAACCCATCCTGCTTAGTTTTGGCCTTGGAGGTATTTTCGTAGTTATGACGTTCGGTGGTTTGATATTCTCCCCCCCACTAACTAGAAGTTTTCTCTCCGCCAGAAATCACGGTCTGAAAAGTTTACCCCAGTGTCTAAGGGTTTTGTGATTCTCCACTTCTTTTGGATTGCTCATGCTGTTTAAAGAATTGTCAGTTCTTTATCTTCGAGGCAATATAAATGGAAATGGTAACGCTGACCTGGTCACGGCTAACGAGGATGGTGACACTGTCTCAGTGATTTTGGGCGATGGTAATGGTGGGTTTGGGCCTTAATCGACCTTTTCTGTGGAAAATGGGCTATTTACAATCTTTGCAGAAGCCTTGGATAGGGATAGTGACTTGTATTTTGTGATTTCTAACGTGATCGGCAATAACATATCAGTATTTTTCAACGATCTCAACATCCGAGGTGACGCAGGCAATATCCTCCTGGCGGTCAACGGTGATGACAACGAACTCTCCGGCGAGAACGGTAACGCTCCCCTCAATGGACAAGGCAACAGCGATCAACTCTTCCTGTCAAGGCGGCAATGAACATCCCCGCGGCAAGCAGACGGGGTATCACTTCGCTACACCTCACACACTTCGCGGTTCGACTGCACTCAACAGCTCCCTGCGGACGCTGTAAATCGTTTCGCCGCTTGCGGCGGGGAATCTGACCCAACTGAGATTGAACGAGTATTCCTGATCGCCACCTCTCGGTTCTCAAACTGCTTTGATCTCACTGAACTGTGGTCCAGATCTGTAACCCTAGATTGAACAGAGCCAAGAATAGTGCCTAGATTTATAAATCGGCAGTTTTGTTGTCAGTACCCATTTGAACCAGATCTGACTTATCAACATGCTTTTTCATGCTTTTTCAGCCTGACTCACCCGTTGTTTCCAAATAATCTGATTTCAATTGGCAAACAAATTGATTCTAGAGAAGGAAATAATCATGGTGACAATTCAAGAAACAGCTAACCTCGATGTGGGAACTGTCCCAGAGGACGCCCCCATCGGGGACATTCATGGAGATGGCAACTTCTATCTAGTGACTAACTCCCGAAACAATGAACAATCCTTGCAAGGTGCAATGCTGCTGGCCCATGCGATCGAAGAAGCGCGTGAAATTATGTTTAGTGCGCCATGGCTCGTCTATAGCCCGACCCCGCTTCTCGAAAAGGCGGCTGCCGAGCGACAGCTTAAGCATCAAATTTCAGCCGCCCTCGACCAGGGGTTCATCGTCCACGACCCTCACCACCCTGAGTTTCGTAGTCTGAACCAACACAACCAGTATGGTCTGTTCAATCCCGACAATCGATATCACATCGCAACCATCTCAACGCCGGGCACTTACGTCATCCGCGGTAAGCGAGGAACCAGCGCTGACTTGCAAATCCAGGTAGGCACCGGACGCCCTGGCTTCAATGAAAACCTGACG